>NZ_VZZS01000007.1:0-90769 GCF_009650575.1 Pseudomonas sp. MNR3A
GCGGCGGTTCGCCGCTGCGACTTGCCCCGCGATTGGGCCGGCAAATTCAATAGCAAAAGGAATGACCCTCACACTTTTTTTCGCTTGTGGACAAAGTCCATTCCCCGCTTTCATGTAAGGGTATCTACTGACCTTCAGGAAGCTAGCGATGCCCGCCCACGATTTCGTCAGCCCCGACAGCATCCGCGCGCAGTTCTCTGCCGCCATGTCGCTCATGTACAAACAGGAAGTGCCGCTATACGGCACGCTGCTGGCGCTGGTGAGCGAAATCAACCAGCAGGTCATGGCCCAGCAGCCTGAAGTCGCCCAGGCCCTGCGCTGGACCGGTGAAGTCGAACGCCTGGATCAGGAGCGCCATGGCGCGATCCGCGTCGGCACCGCCGAAGAGCTGGCGACCATCGCCCGCCTGTTCGCCGTCATGGGCATGCAGCCGGTTGGCTACTACGACCTGAGCTCGGCCGGCGTCCCGGTGCACTCCACCGCCTTTCGCGCGGTGCACGAACAGGCGCTGCACATCAGCCCGTTCCGCGTGTTCACCTCGCTGCTGCGCCTGGAGCTGATCGATAACCCGCCCCTGCGCGCATTGGCCCAGGACATCCTGGCCAAACGCCAGATCTTCACCCCGCGCGTGCTCGAACTGATCGCCCAACGCGAACGCGACGGCGGCCTGAACGCAGCCGATGCCGAAACCTTCGTACAGGAGGCGTTGCACACTTTCCGCTGGCACCAGCAAGCCACGGTCACCGCCGAACAGTACCAGCAACTGCACGATCAGCACCGCCTGATCGCCGATGTGGTGGCCTTCAAGGGCCCGCATATCAATCACCTGACGCCACGCACGCTGGACATCGATGCGATCCAGGTCGGCATGCCGGCCAAGGGCATTCCGCCCAAGGCCGTGGTCGAAGGCCCGCCCACTCGGCGTCACCCGATACTGCTGCGTCAGACCAGCTTCAAGGCGTTGCAGGAAAAGGTCGCGTTCAGCGATGCCCAGGGCAGCCACACCGCGCGCTTCGGCGAGATCGAGCAACGCGGGGCGGCGCTGACGCCGAAAGGCCGGGCGCTCTACGACCGCCTGCTCGACGCGACCCGGGCCGCCCTCAACGGCGTACCGGCCGAAACCAATGCCGAGCACTACAAGACGCTGCTGGCGCAACACTTTGCCGAATTCCCGGATGATCTGACGCAGATGCGCGAGCAGGGGCTGGCGTACTTCCGTTACTTCGCCACCGAAAAAGGCCTGGCCGAACGAGGTCGCCAGGATCGACCGTCCACGCTGCAAGGCCTGATCGACGCTGGGCATGTTCATTTCGAGGCGCTGGTGTACGAGGATTTCCTGCCGGTCAGTGCCGCAGGGATCTTCCAGTCGAATCTGGGCGACGATGCCCAGGCCGACTATGGCAGCAATGCCAACCGCGACGCCTTCGAGGCAGCGCTGGGACTCAAGGTGCAGGACGAACTTGCGCTGTACGCCCAGAGCGAACGACGTTCGCTGCAAGCCTGTGCACAGGCCTTGGGCGTTACGCTGGAATAGGGCTGCCAGGCAGCCCCTGTGTGCGGCCTCGGCCGCACGCCATCACTCGCCGATGGCAGCCTTGTAGCCTGCCGCGTCCAGCAGTTTGTCCAGCTCGGCCTTGTCGCTTGGCTTGAGCTTGAAGATCCACGATTCGTAGGGCTCTTCATTGAGCAGCTCAGGGCTGTCGGCCAGCTCCTCGTTGACGGCGATAACTTCGCCGCCGACCGGGGCGTAGATGTCGGATGCGGCCTTGACCGACTCGACCACCCCCGCAGCGTCGCCCGCGGCGAACACCTTGCCGACTTCGGCCAGTTCGACGAACACCACATCACCCAGAGCTTCCTGGGCGTGATCGCTGATACCCACGGTCACGGTGCCGTCGGCTTCCAGGCGCGCCCATTCATGACTTTCAGCAAAACGCAGGTCGGCGGGGATATTGCTCATGTGTCGTATTCCTCGGTTGGCTCAGCGGTCTACCGCCGGTAATTGAGTGTTCAGATCAGGGTCTTGCCGTAGCGCACGAAGGTCGGTTTGACCACCCGCACCGGATACCACTTGCCACGAATCTCTACTTCGGCGCGGTCGCCAGTGGCGATGGGCACGCGCGCCAAGGCAATGGACTTGCTTAGCGTAGGGGAGAAACTACCACTGGTGATCTCTCCTTCGCCAATACCGGCAACACGAACTGTCTGGTGGGCACGCAGAACGCCGCGCTCCTCCAGTACCAGGCCGACCAGTTTGTCCTGCACACCACGCTCGATTTCCGCCAGCAGGCCGCTGCGGCCGATGAAATCGCGTTCAGCAGGCTCCCAGGCAACGCTCCAACCCAGGTTGGAGGTCAGCGGTGTGTGGGCTTCGTCGATATCCTGGCCGTACAGGTTCATGCCGGCCTCCAGGCGCAGCGTGTCACGAGCACCAAGGCCGCTGGGGGCGATGCCGGCGCCGACCAGGTCGTAGAAGAAGCTTGCGGCCTGATCGCCCGGCAGGATGATTTCCAGCCCATCTTCGCCGGTGTAGCCGGTGCGGGCGACGAACCAGTCGCCTTCGGCGACGCCCTCGAACGGGCGCAGCTCGCGAATCAGCGCCGCACGCGCAACACTGAGCAACGCGGCGACCTTCTCACGGGCGTGGGGCCCCTGGATGGCGAGGATCGCAAGCTCGGGGCGTGCCTCGATGCCTACGGTAAAGCCTTCGCTCTGGGCCTCAAGCCAGGCCAGTACCTTGTCGCGGGTGGCAGCATTGGCCACCAGTCGATAGCCGTCTTCGGTGCGGTAGGCGATCAGGTCGTCGATGACCCTGCCCTGCTCATTGAGCAACGGGCTGTAGAGGGCTTTGCCGGGGCTTTGGAGGCGGGCCACGTCGTTGGCCAGCAGGCGCCGTAGCCAGGGGGTGGCGTCGGCACCGTCGATGTCGATGACTGTCATGTGGGAAACGTCGAAGACGCCGCAATCACTGCGGACCTGATGATGTTCTTCGACCTGAGAGCCGTAATGCAGGGGCATGTCCCAACCGCCGAAATCGACCGTCTTGGCGCCGAGCGCCAGATGCAGGTCGTACAGGGGCGTGCGCTGTCCCATGGGTTTCTCCTTCCGGGCGTGGCGAAGCAGAGGCGGTCGGTGCTGTTGAATCAACACCTGATCTTGTAGGACCCACCTCTACGAATGCCGCGCATTGTAGCCGCAAGGGCGGGGACTGGCACCCTCAGCGAGGATGCCCAGGACGAGAGGCAGAGCGGCGGATCAGGCCGATGACCGGCAAAAGCCCCACCAGCACCAGGGTCAGGGCCGGCAGCGAAGCGCGCGCCCATTCGCCCTCGCTGGTCATCTCGAACACCCGCACGGCCAGGGTGTCCCAGCCGAACGGCCGCATCAGAAGCGTGGCCGGCATCTCCTTCAGCACATCGACAAACACCAGTAGCGCGGCACTGAGCGCACCCGGCACCAGCAGCGGTAGATACACCTTGAAAAACAATCTCGGCCCCGCCACGCCGAGGCTGCGCGAAGCCTCCGGCAGCGACGGGCGGATCCGCTCCAGGCTGCTTTCCAGCGGCCCGTAGGCCACCGCGATGAAGCGCACCAGATAGGCCAGCAACAGCGCAGACACACTGCCCAGCAACAGCGGCTTGCCGGCGCCGCCCAGCCAGGTGGAAAGCGGAATCACCAGTTGATTGTCCAGATAGCTGAACGCCAGCATGATCGACACCGCGAGCACCGAGCCAGGCAAGGCGTAGCCCAGGTTGGCCAAGCCGACGCCGACACGAATCGATGGCGTGGGCGCCTGACGCCGGGCAAAGGCCAGCAGCAGCGCCACACTGACGGTGATCAACGCCGCCATCGTGCCCAGGTACAGGGTGTGCAGGATCAACGCGCCATAGCGCTCGTCCAGATCATGTCGGCCACGCTGCCAGAACCAGGCCAGCAACTGCAGCAGCGGGATGACGAAGGCGCAGGCGAACACCAGCAGGCACCAACCACTGGCCGCAAGCGCCTTGAGCCCGCGCAGATGATAGAGCGCCTGCCCGCGCGGACGCTCGTTGCCGCTACGGCTGGCGACACGGGCGCGGCGTTCTCCATAAAGCACCAGCATCACGGCCAGCAGCAACAGGCTGGCCAGTTGCGCCGCACCGGACAGGCTGAAGAATCCGTACCAGGTCTTGTAGATGGCGGTGGTGAAGGTGTCGAAGTTGAACACCGAGACCGCACCGAAGTCCGCCAGCGTCTCCATCAACGCCAGGGCGATGCCCGCGCCAATGGCCGGCCGCGCCATCGGTAGCGCCACCCGCCAGAACGCCTGCAACGGCGACAACCCCAGCACCCTTGCGGCCTCCATCAGGCCCTTGCCCTGGGCCAGGAACGCCGTGCGCGCCAGCAGGTAGACATAGGGGTAGAACACCAGCACCAGCACGATGATGACCCCGCCGGTCGAACGTACCCGGGGCAGGCGCATCGGCCCGAACACCTCGCGCAAGGCACTCTGCACCGGGCCGGAGAAGTCCAGCAGGCCGACGAAGACGAAGGCCAGCACATAGGCGGGGATGGCAAAGGGCAGCATCAGCGCCCAGTCGAGCCAGCGCCGACCGGGGAACTCACAGAGGCTGGTAAGCCAGGCCAGGCTGACGCCCAGCACGGTGACGCCGACACCCACGCCCAGCACCAGGGTCAAGGTGTTGCCCAGCAGGCGGCTCATCTGGGTGTCGAGCAGGTGCGACCAGATCTGCGTGTCGATCGACTGCCACGACAGCACCAGTACGCTCAGGGGCAGGAGCACCAGAGCGGCGACAAGGCTGACCGCAAGGTACCAGCGGCGTTGAGGGGAGTGGGGCAAGGCAGGTATCTCGGTTGCAGGTTGCGACCGCTGTGCGGTCGTTCGCAGCTAAAGCCGCTTCCAACCTGTGGGAGCGGCTTCAGGCGAAGGGGCCCAGGAAGGCCCCGAGAGGATAAGCTGTGAAACTCAGTTCCAGCCAGCCCGATCCATCAGGCGAATGGCTTCGGCCTGGCGCTTGCCGGCCACTTCCACCGGCAGGCTGTCGGCCTTGAAGCTGCCCCAGGCCGCGACTTCATCAGATGGCTTGACCTTGGGGTTGGCCGGGAATTCCTGGTTGATGTCGGCGAACAGCTTCTGCGCTTCCTCGCCCGTCATCCACTCGACCAGCTTCTTCGCCGCTTCCGGGTGCGGGGCATGCTTGGTCAGGCCGATACCCGAGAGGTTGACGTGCACGCCACGGTCGCCCTGGTTGGGCCAGAAAATCTTCACCGGCAGCTTCGGGTCGGCCTTGTGCAGGCGCCCGTAGTAGTAGGTGTTGACCACGCCCACGTCACACTGGCCCGCGGCCACGGCCTGGATCACTGCGTTGTCGTCGGAGAACACGTCGGTGGACAGGTTGTTGACCCAGCCCTTGACCAGCTTCTCGGTCTCGGCCTCGCCATGGGTCTCGATCAGGGTGGCGGTCAGCGACTGGTTGTAGACCTTCTTCGCGGTGCGCAGGCACAGGCGGCCTTCCCACTGTTTGTCGGCCAGGGCTTCGTAGGTGCTCAGTTCCGAGGGTTTGACCCGCTCGGTGGAGTAGATGATGGTCCGCGCACGCAGGCTCAGACCGGTCCAGTCGTGGGAAGAGGCGCGGTACTGCGGCGGAATGTTCTTGTCGATGATGTCCGACTTGATCGGCTGCAGGATGCCCATCTGCTCGGCCTGCCAGAGGTTACCGGCATCCACGGTGAGCAGCAGGTCGGCGACGCCGTTCTGGCCCTCGGCCTTGATGCGCTGCATCAGCGGCGCTTCCTTGTCGGTGATGAACTTGATCTTCACCCCGGTCTTGGCGGTGTAGGCATCGAATACCGGTTTGATCAGTTCGTCGATGCGCGAGGAGTACACCACCACTTCATCATCCGCCGCCTGGACGGAACCGGCGAACAGGGTCAGGGCCAGGGCGGCCAGTAGGGGCTTGCGGGGCGACATGGTGGATGCTCCTCGGGGTTAAAGAGATGCAAATGGTAGTGAATCCCATTTTCCCACTCACCCTGGAAGCAGTTACCGGATGTTGCAAAGCAATCGCGGGGCAAGCCCGCGCCTACAGCACCACCCCGTTCTTCAAGCAGGTGGCGTACCTGTAGGAGCGGGCTTGCCCCGCGATAGGGCCCTCACGCCTTGGCCAGGTCTGGCAGGTCGCCGCTCAACCCCAAGGCCTGGCGCACGAACACTGCCTTGGCCTCGGGCATCCCTTCCACCAGTTTCAAGCCCGTGTTGCGCAGCCAGCGCAGAGGCAGAGGATTGGCCTGGAACAGCCGTTCGAAGCCCTCCATCGCCGCCATCAGGGCAAGGTTGTGCGGCATACGTCGACGCTCGTAGCGACTCAGCACCTTCACATCCGCCAGGCGCTCGCCACGCTCGCACGCGTGCATCAGCTCCTCGGCCAGCACTGCCGCATCGAGAAAGCCCAGGTTGACGCCCTGCCCCGCCAGGGGGTGGATGGTGTGGGCAGCATCGCCGATCAGCACCAGGCCTTCGTCCACATAGCGCTTGGCATGGCGCTGGCGCAGCGGTACGCAGACACGGCGGTCGGCGTGCAGCACCTGGCCCAGGCGGCCTTCGAAGGCGCGCTCCAGCGCCTGGCAGAATGCCGCGTCATCCAACGCCATGGCCTGCTCGGCCTGCTCCGGGGTAGTGGACCAGACGATCGAGCACCAGTGCTGCCCGTCATCCCGCGACAACGGCAGGAAAGCCAGCGGCCCTTCGTCGGTGAAGCGTTGCCAGGCCGTGGCGCGGTGCGCCTCGCTGCAGCGCACGCTGGTGACGATGGCGTGATGCAGGTAATCCCACTCGCGCGTCTCGCAGCCCGCCAGGCGCCGCACGGCCGAATTGGCGCCGTCGGCGGCGACCACCAGCGGCGCACGCAGGCGACGGCCATCGGACAGGGTCACCAGCCACTCATCGCCGGAGCGGCGCAACTGCTCCAGGCGAGCATTGGGCAGCAGCCCGACGTCACTGTCGTGCAGACGGTCCAGCAGGCCGTCCTGCACCACACGATTCTCGACGATGTGGCCAAGCACCTGGGCATGCACACTGGCGGCCGAGAAATGAATCTGACCGGTACCGCTGCCGTCCCAGACCTGCATGTCCGAATAGGGCGTCACGCGGCGCCCGGCAATGCCCTCCCAGGCGCCAAGACGCTCGAGAATGCGCTGGCTGGCCGCCGACAGGGCACTGACCCGCGGCTCGAAGGGCGCGGCGTCATCGAAAGGCTTGACCGACAGCGGCCCGCCATCGAGCAGCAGCACCTCCAGGCCACTGTGGCGCAACGCCAGGGCCAGGGCGCTGCCGACCATACCGGCACCGACAATCAACAGATCCGCGCGCATGTCCATGCCTTACGCCTGCCTCGCTTGCGGCTTGAGCCGCACGTATAGGGTTTTGTCGACCCGCGCCACCAGCTCGCCGGCGCCGTCGCGGATATCGACCTGCAGACGCGGCAGGCACTTCTTGCCACCGGCCGTCTGCTGGCGGATGTCGTCCAGCAGTGCGTCATCGATGTGGAATTCGGCGAACACCGGGCCCTTGCCCGGTGCGATGAAGTCGATGCTGGCAGCCTTGTCCCAGACGATGTACTCGCGGCCCAGTTGCTCGATCAGCAACAGCATGTAGAACGGATCGACCATCGAGTAGAGGCTGCCACCGAACTGGGTGCCGACGTAGTTGCGGTTCCAGCGGGTCAGGTTCATGCGCACCTTGACGCTGCGCATGTCGGGGCTGATGTGCTGCACGCGGATACCCGCCCCCAGGTAGGGCGGGTAGAAATTCAGCAACCAGCGCAACATGCGGGCCCGACGGGCGAGCTTGCGGGCGTCCTTCATGCGCGGCCCCGCGGGTCGGGGCGGGTTCCCAGGCCCATGGCCTGGCGGGCGAACCAGCTCTTGGCCGGTGGCAGCAGGTCCAGGCCCAGCAGGCCGAGGTTGCGACCGGCGGCCAACAGCGGTTGGGCGCTGCCGAACAGGCGGGTGACCTGGTCGGAGAAGCCGATGGTCAGGCTCTGATCCAGACGTTGGCGCTGGCGATACCCCTGCAGTGTTGCCAGGTCGCCCGGCTGCTGCGGGCCTGCGAGCAGGGCCTCGGCCAGTGCCTGCACGTCGCGCAGCGACAGGTTGAACCCCTGACCTGCGATCGGGTGCAGGCTGTGTGCCGCGTTGCCCAGCACCACCAGGTGCGGGCGTACCTGCTCCTCGGCTTCGACCAGCGCCAGCGGGTAGAGATGCCGTGCGCCGACCTGGCGCAGAGCGCCGAGGCGGTAGCCGAACGCGTCCTGCAGTTCGCGCAGGAAGGCGCGCTCGTCGATATCGGCCAGACGCCGTGCGTCCATGCCCTGCCGCGTCCAGACCAGCGCGCAGCGGTTTTCCGGCAGTGGCAGCAAGGCCATCGGGCCTTGTTCGGTGAATCGTTCGAAGGCCTGGCCACGATGGGCCTCGCCTGGAGAGATGTTGGCGATCAGCGCGCTCTGGTCATAGGGCGTGCGGCGCACATGAATGCCCAACTGCTCGCGCAGGCCGGAGCGGCCGCCGTCGGCGAGAATCGCCAGGTCGCATTCAAGGCTGGTGTCATCGTCGAGTTGCAGGCGATAACCGCCCTCGACAGGCTGCATGGCCCTGACTTCGGCCGGGCAGCGCCAGCTCACCACCTCGCTGTCCAGCCCCTGCCACAGGCACTGGCCGAGCCAGGCGTTCTCCACCACATAACCCAGCGCAGGCACACCTTCTTCCTGGGCATCCAGGCGGGTGGCGCCAAAGCGACCGCGGTCGGACACCTGGATCTGCCGAATCGGTTCGGCGCGGCGCTCGATGCCCTGCCACAGGCCAAGCTGGTCGTAGATCTGCCGAGTGCCGAAGGACAGCGCCGAGGAGCGTGCATCGTAGCTGGGCTGGAAGCTGTCGCCGGGGGCGAACGGCTCGATCAGCAGGATCTTCCAGCCGCGCGCCTTGGCCCCGGCCTGCAGCGCCAGCGCCAGGCTGGCACCGACCAGGCCGCCGCCGATGATCGCCAGGTTGACCCGGCTCATGCCACGTCCTTGCGCGCGTCGAGCATCAGTGCCTCGATTTCGTCGACTGTCTTCGGCACACCCGAAGTAAGAATTTCACAGCCCTTTCTGGTGACCACCACGTCGTCCTCGATCCGCACCCCGATGCCGCGCCACTTCTTCGCCACGCTCTGGTTGTCGGCTGCGATGTAGATACCTGGTTCGACAGTCAGCGCCATGCCCGGTTCGAGCACCCGCCACTGACCGCCGACCTTGTATTCACCTACATCGTGCACATCCATGCCGAGCCAGTGTCCGGCACGGTGCATGTAGAACGCGCGGTAGGCTTCGCTGTCGATCAGCGCCTGCACCTCACCCTTGAGCAGCCCCAGCTCGACCAGGCCCTGGGTGATCACCCGCACCGTCGCTTCATGGGCGTGATTCCAGTGTTTGCCCGGCGCAATCTCGGCAAAGGCGGCTTCCTGGGCCTTGAGCACCAGTTCGTAGATCGCCTTCTGCTCGGGCGAGAACCGCCCGCTGACCGGGAAGGTACGGGTGATGTCGCTGGCGTAGCAGTCGATCTCGCAACCGGCGTCGATCAGCACGAGGTCACCGTCCTTGAGCGGCGCATCGTTCTGCTGATAGTGCAGGATGCAGGCATTGCGCCCGGCAGCGACGATCGAGCCGTAGGCCGGCATCTTCGCGCCACCCTTGCGGAACTCGTAGTCCAGCTCGGCCTCCAGGCTGTATTCGTGCAGACCGGCGCGGCAGGCCTGCATGGCCCGTACATGGGCGCGCGCGGAAATCGCCGCGGCCTCACGCATCACCTTCACCTCCGCTGCCGATTTATACAGGCGCATGTCGTGCAGCAGATGATCCAGGGCAACGAACTCGTTCGGCGGCTGCGCGCCAAGGCGTGCCTTGGAACGGATCACATTGATCCAGTCCATCAGCCGGCGGTCGAACTCGGGGTTGCTGCCCATGGCGCTGTAGACCCGCTCGCGACCTTCGATCAGGCCGGGGAGGATCTCGTCGATATCGGTGATCGGGAAGGCATCGTCGGCGCCGAAGTCGCGTATCGCACCCTCCTGGCCGGCACGCAGGCCGTCCCAGAGCTCGCGCTCGGGGTTGCGCTCGCGGCAGAACAGCACGTACTCGCCGTGCTCGCGACCGGGGATCAGGGCGATCACCGCCTCGGGTTCCGGGAAACCGCTCAGGTACTGGAAGTCGCTATCCTGGCGATAGACGTGCTCGACGTCGCGGTTACGGATCGCGACGGCCGCCGCCGGCAGGATGGCGATGCTGTCGGGGACCATCTGCGCCATCAGCGCCTTGCGCCGACGGGCGTACTCCGCCTTGGGTATGTGGCTCATGGGCAAACGACCCCCGGGTCGATCAATGAAGCGATGGTTTTGGTGCCGGCGCAACAGGCGCGGCCAGCTCCGTGTACAGCAGCAGCGGTGCGACGCGCAGGTACTCCATGACTTCCATGTAGTCGCTCTCGCCGTCCTCGGACTCTTCCAGCGCTTCTTGCACTTGCGAGATGGCGACCAGGTCCTGGAGCACTTCCTTGGCATCGGTGGACAGGTCCTTGCCGCCCGCGTTCAGGCCAAAACCGGTAATGAAGCCCTGGCACCATTGGCCCAGTGCCGTGGCGCGATCGCTCAGGGCGGCATCATCGGTCGGCAGCAGCAGCACGATGGCGACGTCTTCGCCGGTCAGCTCGGCCTTGACCATCTCCTGCAGGCCGATCAGGGCGTTGCGGACGTTGTCACCGGGCTCGGTTTCAAGCAGTTGGGCGGCGTCGGCCAGCCAGGCGTCGGCATCGAAGCCGGCACCGGCGCAGCTGCGGCCGATCAGCAGGCCGTGCAGCTCGGCAGGGGTGGCGGGATGGCCATTGCTGGAGAGCAGCATGGCGAAGGCGGTGTAAGGCGATTGGGTATTGGGCATGGGCGGCTAGGCGCCAGACGGCGCATATGACTAGAATGAAGACCTTGTATCCTAGCACCGGCAGGCGCGCCAAGACCATCTGCGCTGGCCGTCGCGGCTCGGGCAGAGGCATGATCGCCAGGCGATCGACGAAGGAGCGGATCGAGTGCAACCCATGCAAGACAATGACCTGCAAGCGCTGATGAGCCGATTCGAGTTGCTGATCGAGCGCGTCGAGCAACTAAAACGGCAAAATGCACTCCTAGTAGCTCAGGAAAAATCCTGGCGCGAAGAGCGCGCCCACCTCATCGAAAAGAACGAGATCGCCCGGCACAAGATCGAGTCGATGATCTTGCGTCTGAAGGCCCTGGAGCAAGACTCATGAGTTCAAGCAATAGCGTCACCGTCCAGATTCTCGACAAGGAATACTCGATCATCTGCCCGCCGGAAGAACGCAACAACCTGGTCGGTGCCGCGCGCTACCTGGACGGCAAGATGCGCGAGATCCGCAGCAGCGGCAAGGTGATCGGTGCCGACCGCATCGCGGTAATGGCAGCACTGAACATCACCCATGAACTGCTGCACCGCCAGGAGCGCCCTGACGTCGCCAGCGGCGGCACCACCCGCGAGCAGGTGCGCGACCTGCTCGAGCGTGTCGACCAGGCACTGTCCGACGACGCGGTTAGCAAAAAAGATTGAGATTGGTATACTGGCGCCACTCCCTGGGGGATGCGCCAGTCGGTTATGTCCCTGAGCCGATACGCACAACCACGGGGGTTGCACGTGGGGCAGGTGTGCATGTCCGCTCGACGGAAAGCCTTAACGCCTCCTGCAATCTCCACCTTGAACTTTCGGGTTCAAGGGCTACACCGATAGCGGTCTTGTCGGGGAGCCTGAATTCTCAATGCCCGCCTTTACCGGCGGGCATTTCGTTTGTGCCGCCGCCGTCGGCGGCCAGCATCCGGGATCGCCTGTGCCATGACCGACACCGTGCCGCTCACCCGCCCACAACTTCGCCGCGTGCTGCGCAACGCACGACGCGCGTTGACGCCCGCCCAGCAACGCCAGGCCGCCGTCGGACTGTACCGGCAACTGGCCCAGCACCCGCTGTTTCGCCGCGCGCGGCATATCGCCCTGTACCTGCCCAACGACGGCGAGATCGACCCACGCCTGCTACTGCGCGAAGCCCAGCGGCGCGGCAAGCGCACCTACCTGCCAGTGCTGCATGCATGGCCGCGCACGCGCATGGTGTTCCAACGCTTCGAACAGGGCGAAAAACTGCGACGTAATCGCTTCCGTATTCCTGAACCGGTCATCGAGCGCAAGCGTCAGCGGCCGGTCTGGTCGCTCGACCTGATCCTGCTGCCACTGGTGGGTTTCGATGAAGTGGGCGGACGGCTGGGGATGGGCGGCGGCTTCTATGATCGCAGCCTGGCCTATCAGGGGCGGCGCAAGGCGTGGAAGAAACCGCTGCTGCTGGGGCTGGCACATGAATGCCAGAAGGTGGAACGACTGGCGCAGGCCAGTTGGGACGTACCCTTGCGCGGAACGGTCTCGGACCGTGACTGGTACCTGGCGCCGGCCTGAAAGTCAGGCCGCGCGCCGCAGAAATTCAGCGTTGCTGTTGGGCGGATACGGCCGGCGCCTGATAGGCGGCGTCCAGCTTTCGCTCCCACAGACCCTGCGCATAACCCGTGGTGACGACGCCCAGACCGAAGATGAAGGCCAGGATCCACAGCAGGTCCGGTTTGCGTTTGTTCATCGTTGCCCCCCTAGGCAAACTGTTCAGGCTCGGCAGCCTTCTTGGTGCTACCGGAGCGTATAGCTTTAAAATCGGCGCATTTTCCGACAACGTGACGCGGCACGCAAACGTTGACGCCAACCGGCTGTCGGTTTGATGCAACATCTTATTTCAAACCTTGTCAGGAGCAGCACCCATGGCCTACTGGCTGATGAAATCCGAGCCCGACGAACTTTCCATCGAAGGCTTGGCCCGTCTCGGCCAGGCGCGCTGGGACGGGGTGCGCAACTACCAGGCACGCAATTTCCTGCGGAACATGAGCGTAGGCGACGAATTCTTCTTCTACCACTCCAGTTGCCCGCAACCGGGCATCGCCGGGATCGCCCGGATCAAGGCCGGCGCCTACCCCGACCCGACGGCGCTGGACCCGCAAAGCCACTACTTCGACGCCAAGGCCAGTGCCGAGAAGAACCCCTGGAGCGCAGTGGATGTCGAGCATGTGCGTACTTTCGGCCAGGTGCTTGGCCTCGGCTTGCTCAAGCAGCAGACGGCGCTGGAAGCGCTTGCACTGGTACAGAAGGGCAGCCGCTTGTCGGTAATGCCGGTGACCCCGGAGCAATGGCAGGCGATCTGCGCACTGGCGAGGTGATCCAGGCAGCCGATGTGTGGGCGCCCGTCAGGGACCTCACTGCACGATCAGGTTGTTGAACAGCAGGTCCTCGACGATAGGCTTGCCTTCTTCGGTTTCCATCACCTGCTGGACCTGCTTCAAGGCTTCCTGACGCAACGCTTCCTTGGCCTCGACATTGCTCATGTTGTCCACACCTTGCTGGGTGAACAGCGCCACCAGTTGGTTGCGGATCAGCGGCTCATGGTGCTTGACCGCCGCGGCAGCGGCATCGCCAGTCACGCGCAGGGCCACGTCGGCCTTGTAGACGCGCAGCTTGGGGCCGCCATCCAGGGCGTAGTTGCCGACCAGAGGCGGGCTCAGGTTGATGTAGGCAACCTTCGGTTGGCCTTCCTTGCTCTCTTCGGCCATGGCCGCCACGGGCAGCATCAGGGCCAGCACCATCAAGATCCACGCTTTCACGAAATCGCTCCTCAATACAATTGACGCCAGCTTACCCAGCGCATCGCTCAAACCCAAGCCCGGGCTTATGCCGGCTCATCAGAGCAGGCCATGCTCGTTGACCCACCCCTTCGTCCTCCTACACTTATCGGCCATCACCCGCAAAGGAATAGCCCGATGAAAGCTGTGTTGTGCAAAACCCTGGGCCCGGCACGGGACCTGGTGCTGGAAGAGGTCGCAGGCCCCGTGCCGAAAAAGAACGAGATCCTCCTCGAGGTGCATGCCGCCGGGGTCAACTTCCCCGACACCCTGATCATCGAAGGCAAGTACCAGTTTCAACCTCCTCTACCCTTTTCGCCTGGCGGTGAAGCGGCCGGCGTGGTGGCGGCGGTCGGCGAGAAGGCCGGGGCTTTCAAGGTCGGCGACCGGGTCATGGCCCTCACCGGCTGGGGCGCCTTCGCCGAGCAGGTCGCGGTGCCTTATTACAATGTGCTACCCATCCCGGCAGGCATGGATTTCACCACGGCGGCCGCCTTCGGCATGACCTACGGCACCTCGATGCACGCACTTACCCAGCGTGGCCAGCTCAAGGCAGGGGAAACCCTGCTGGTGCTCGGCGCGTCAGGGGGCGTGGGTCTGGCAGCGGTGGAAATCGGCAAGGCACTGGGTGCACGGGTCATCGCGGCGGCCAGCAGCGCCGAGAAGCTCGCCGTGGCCAAGGCAGCCGGGGCGGATGAGCTGATCGACTACAGCCAGGCCAGCCTCAAGGAAGAGATCAAGCGCCTGACCAACGGCCAGGGTGTGGATGTGATCTACGACCCGGTCGGCGGCGAGTTGTTCGACCAGGCCGTACGAGGCCTGGCCTGGAACGGCCGGCTGCTGGTGGTGGGATTCGCCAGTGGCACCATCCCGCAGATGGCAGCCAATCTGGTGCTGCTCAAGGGCGCGGCGGTGCTGGGGGTGTTCTGGGGCGCGTTCGCCCAGCGCCAACCAGAAGACAACGCTGCCAACTTCCGCCAGCTGTTTGCGTGGCATTCCGAGGGCAAGTTGAAACCGCTGGTGTCGCAGACCTACGCGCTGGGCGAAGCGGGTGCGGCTATCGAACGGTTGGGGCAACGGCAGGCGGTGGGCAAGCTGGTGGTGTTGACCAGGTGATTCGGTGATGACTTCTTCGCGGGCAAGCCCGCTCCTACAAACTGTACCGGCTCTGTAGGAGCGGGCTTGCCGCGAAGAGGCCGGCGCAATCAAACCTCGCGCAGGTTGTGGCAGCGCTGAAACCGCGCTTCCAGCTCCCGGTCAGGCATCTGGTGGCTGCGCAGGGCATTCAGCGTCTGCTCCACGTACTCGCGCGTGGTGCCGTAACGCCCCTTGGCGCTGGCCAGAATCTGGCTGAACAGGGTGTCCGGCAGGTTGCCGGCATAGCACGGCAAGTGACGCTCCAGCACGAAGCCCAAGGCCTGCACCTTGCTGCCGTCATCGAGTCGGCAGGTCAGCCAATGCGGACGATAGGCCGGATAAGGCATCTCCCGCTGCCACAGGGCCATCAGCGAGTCGTCCAGGCAGCTCTCGTCCAGGCGATAGGCAAAGCCGCTGCACGAACCACCACGATCCAGGCCGAACACCAGCCCTGGGCATTCTGGTGTACCGCGGTGCTCATGGGACCACAGGTAAAGCCCACGATGATAACCGTGCACCCGCGCACGCTGACGCTCTACCGAGTTGCACTCCGGACGCCAGATCAACGAACCGTAGGCGAACAACCACACAGGCCCACCGTCATGACGGGACATGGTCGTTGTCATGGAGTGCTGCAATTGCTCAGGGGTCAGTTGTTGACCGAAGTCGAGCGACGGAGGGTAAGAAACCTGCCACGAAGAACTTTCAAGTGCCGACATAGGCTGCCGCCATTATTTCCTGTGTAACTACCGGAGTGCTGTATTGCGATCGACGCATTCGCCTGCGAGCCCGCACCCAATGCTGCGGGGCCTGTACCGCAAGAGGTTGATGACGATGTGCCTACCGTAAGACATATGACGGCGAAACCTCAACCCCTTTTGGCAAAGTTTCACGCGCGATACCGACGACTGGAAAGTGTTGTTATAAGCATAGTAAAAGTTATTAACCCGGCGGGTAATAATTCACTGCTTATAATCGACGACGATAACTTTGGTTATTAATCACGGCGCGCCATTGCAGCGCGCCGCAGGCTCTCATGAATACCTGGTTACTCAGCCGCGTGGAGCGTAGGCAAACACGTCGGCGCGCATGCGGTGCGCATCCATGCCCGCCTCGACCAGCGCATCGAGCGTGCCATAGACCATGTTCGGTGAACCGCTGGCATAGACATGCACACTGTTCAGGTCGGCGATATCCTCGCACACTGCCTCGTGCAAAAGGCCGCAACGCCCCTCCCAGCCACACAGGTCGCTGACCACCTTGTGCAGGAACAGGTTGGGCAGACGCTCCCATTCGGCCCAGTGCTCGAGGGTGTAGAACTCCTCGGGCCGGCGTACACCCCAATACAGGTGCACCGGATGCTTGAAGCCGTTGGCGCGGCAATGCTCGACCAGGCTGTGCATCTGGCCCATGCCGGTCCCGGCAGCGATCAGCACCAGCGGTCCGTCCGGCAGCTCGGCCAGGTGTGCGTCACCGAATGGCAGTTCGATGCGGGCCATGCCGTTGCGTTGCAACTGCTCGATCAGCTTTACCGCGCTGCTTTCACGGGCCAGCACATGCAGTTCGAGATCGCGACCAGCATGCGGGGCAGATGCCAGCGAGAAGGCTGCCTTGTCGGCCCCCTCCCGCTCGATCATCAGGTATTGCCCAGCGTGGTAGCGCGGCGGCTTGCCGGCGGGCGCGCGCAGACGCACGCGCCAGACATCCCCGCCTACCTCGACGCACTCGCTGACGGTGCAGGCCAGCTTGCGCACGGGCAACTCGCCCAAGGCCAGCACGCCATCCCACAGCAGCACGCAATCTTCCAGCGGTTCGGCGATGCAGGTGAACAGTTCACCGTGATCGCGGACCTCACCGTCCTGCCGCACCCGCCCTTCCACCAGCAACGCCGCACACACATGGCAATTGCCGTTGCGACAGCTGCTCGGGCACTCGTAGCCCAGGCGCCGCGCTGCATCCAGAATCCTCTCGCCCGGCTCGATGGACAGCACCGCGCCGGACGGCTGCAAGGTCACCTGCATCAATCTATTCCCAACTGGTCCCACAGCTCATCGATACGGCGGGTGACGGCATCGTCCTTGACGATGACCCGGCCCCATTCGCGTGTAGTCTCGCCCGGCCACTTGTGCGTGGCGTCCAGGCCCATCTTCGACCCCAGGCCCGATACCGGCGACGCGAAGTCGAGGTAGTCGATCGGCGTGTTGTCGATCATCACCGTATCACGCTTGGGATCCATGCGCGTGGTGATGGCCCAGATCACGTCGTTCCAGTCGCGGGCGTTGACGTCGTCGTCGGTGACGATAACGAACTTGGTGTACATGAACTGTCGCAGGAACGACCACACACCCAGCATCACGCGCTTGGCGTGCCCCGGATATTGCTTTTTCATGGTCACTACCGCCATGCGGTAGGAACAGCCTTCCGGCGGCAGGTAGAAATCAACGATCTCGGGGAACTGCTTCTGCAGGATCGGCACGAACACTTCGTTCAGCGCAACGCCCAGGATTGCCGGCTCATCGGGCGGCCGGCCGGTGTAGGTGCTGTGGTAGATCGGCTGTTGTCGATGGGTGATGCGTTCGATGGTGAACACCGGAAAGCTGTCCACCTCGTTGTAGTAGCCGGTGTGGTCGCCGTAAGGGCCTTCCGGGGCCATTTCACCCGGATGGATCACGCCTTCGAGGATGATTTCGGCGGTGGCCGGCACCTGCAGGTCGCTGCCGCGGCACTTGACCAGCTCGGTGCGGTTGCCGCGCAGCAGCCCTGCAAAAGCGTACTCGGAGAGGGTGTCGGGCACCGGCGTCACGGCGCCCAGGATGGTGGCCGGGTCTGCGCCCAGCGCGACGGCCACCGGGAACGGCTGGCCTGGGTGCTTCTCGCACCATTCGCGGTAATCCAGCGCGCCGCCACGATGGCTCAGCCAGCGCATGATGACCTTGTTGCGACCGATGACCTGCTGGCGGTAGATGCCGAGGTTCTGGCGATCCTTGTTCGGCCCGCGAGTCACCGTCAGGCCCCAGGTGATCAGTGGCGCTACGTCACCCGGCCAGCAGTGCTGGATCGGCAACTGGGACAGGTCGACATCCTCACCCTCGACCACCACCTCCTGGCACACCGCGTCCTTGACCACCTTGGGCGCCATGGACACGACTTTCTTGAAGATCGGTAGCTTCGACCAGGCATCCTTCAGGCCCTTCGGCGGCTCGGGCTCCTTGAGGAAGGCCAGCAGCTTGCCGATTTCACGCAGCTCGCCGACCGACTCGGCGCCCATGCCCATGGCCACACGCTCGGGGGTACCGAACAGGTTGCCCAGCACCGGGATGTCGAAGCCGGTGGGCTTCTCGAACAGCAGCGCCGGGCCCTTGGCCCGCAGGGTGCGGTCGCAGACTTCGGTCATTTCCAGGACGGGCGAGATCGGAACCTGGATGCGCTTGAGTTCGCCGCGCTGCTCCAGGCCACGGATAAAGTCGCGCAAATCGCGATACTGCATGCGTGAGCCTCGTGTTGGCTGTATCGGTCGGGGTGCAGAGTGTAGCGCCGATCGGGCTTTGATAGCCAAATGGCAGAGTGCAATGCGCTCGTTCGTAGGGCGCATCAATGACTTGGGGCCGTTCGCGCCCCTTCGCGGGCAAGCCCGCTCCTACAGGATCTGTGCGATATCTGTGGGAGCGGGCTTGCCCGCGAAGGGACGCGAAGCGGCCCCAATCATTTCCAGCGTGAAACGCTTACTTGCGCTTCATCGACAGGAAGAACTCATCGTTGGTCTTGGTCTGCTTGAGCTTGTCGATGAGGAACTCGATGGCCGCCACTTCATCCATCGGATGCAGCAGCTTGCGCAGGATCCACATGCGCTGCAGCTCGTCGTCGGCGGTCAGCAGCTCTTCGCGGCGGGTACCGGACTTGTTGATGTTGATGGCCGGGAATACGCGCTTTTCAGCGATGCGGCGGTCCAGCGGCAGCTCCATGTTGCCGGTACCCTTGAACTCTTCGTAGATGACCTCGTCCATCTTCGAGCCGGTCTCGACCAGCGCGGTGGCGATGATGGTCAGCGAGCCGCCTTCCTCGATGTTACGGGCAGCGCCGAAGAAACGCTTGGGCTTTTCCAGGGCGTGGGCGTCGACACCACCGGTCAGGACCTTGCCGGAGCTCGGGATCACGGTGTTGTAGGCACGCGCCAGACGGGTGATGGAGTCGAGCAGGATGACCACGTCCTTCTTGTGCTCGACCAGGCGCTTGGCCTTCTCGATCACCATTTCGGCAACCTGCACGTGGCGGGTCGGTGGCTCGTCGAAGGTCGAGGCGACCACTTCGCCGCGCACGGTGCGCTGCATCTCGGTCACTTCTTCCGGGCGCTCGTCGATCAGCAGGACGATCAGGTGGCACTCGGGGTTGTTGCGAGTGATGTTGGCCGCGATGTTCTGCAGCATGATGGTCTTGCCCGCTTTCGGCGGAGCGACGATCAGGCCGCGCTGGCCCTTGCCGATAGGTGCGCACAGGTCGATGACACGACCGGTGAGGTCTTCGGTGGAACCGTTACCGGCTTCCATCTTCAGGCGATGGTTCGGGAACAGCGGCGTCAGGTTCTCGAACAGGATCTTGTTCTTCGCGTTTTCCGGACGGTCGAAGTTGATGGTGTCGACCTTCAGCAGGGCGAAGTAACGCTCCCCTTCCTTCGGCGGGCGGATCTTGCCGACGATGGTGTCGCCGGTGCGCAAGTTGAAGCGGCGGATCTGGCTGGGCGAGACGTAGATATCGTCAGGGCCGGCCAGATACGAGGCATCTGCCGAACGCAGGAAACCGAATCCATCCTGGAGAATCTCCAGCACGCCGTCACCCGAGATCTCTTCGCCGCTCTTCGCGTGTTTTTTCAACAGGGCGAAAATCACGTCCTGCTTGCGCGAACGGGCCATGTTTTCGATGCCCATCTGTTCGGCCATTTCCAGCAGATCGGTAATCGGCTTTTGCTTGAGTTCTGTCAGGTTCATAAGGGGAGTGACGTAATCATGTAAGAAGGGGGGAGAATTAAGCTTCTGGCTTAATGAGGCCGCGCCGCTAGATTGGCGACAGGATCGCGTACTGATTCGAATTGGGAGTGCGTCGGCGACGGCGTGCGAAGGGCACTGGAGAAGCAGTGCGAGGCCGAATGTAACACTTGCTTTTTTCGGCGTCTAGTGGTTTTGACAGGGGAAATCGCGCCTCGGGGGCAAAAAAAGCCCCGCATTTGCGGGGCTCTTTCACATCACAGGTGGGCGTCGAGGAACGCAGCCAGCTGGGACTTGGACAGCGCGCCGACCTTGGTCGCCTCGACGTTGCCGTTCTTGAACAGCATCAGCGTCGGGATACCGCGCACGCCGTGCTTGGCCGGGGTTTCCTGGTTGTCGTCGATGTTCAGCTTGGCGACGGTCAGCTTGCCTTCGTAGGTGCCGGCGATGTCGTCCAGGACCGGAGCGATCATCTTGCATGGACCGCACCATTCAGCCCAGTAGTCGACCAGCACCGGGCCTTGAGCCTGCAGCACTTCGGCTTCGAAGGTGGCGTCGGTGACGTGTTTGATCAGATCGCTGCTCATGGAGTTCTCCAGGTCGTAAGCATAAAAAACGTTGCCCATCATAGCCGCACCCACGCCCTACAGGAAGCCACGGCCGATTGAGTGTAACTATAGTTGTGCAAGACGCCACGAATCGAAACTGTCATACAAGCGTCATAGGATTTGTCCGAGGCCTTTGTTGATCAGTCATCCAGGCCACCCGCACATTGCCCTGCATCAATCCTCGCCATGTCGCGCGTTGGCGTATGCCCGCGATCATGGCAGGATTGCCGGGTTATCGACCGAGAACATCCAGATCATGCCGCAAACCACCGCGAAGAACCTGTCTCTGATCGCCGCCATCGACCTTGGCTCCAACAGTTTCCACATGGTCGTGGCCAAGGCCCACCATACCGAGATCCGCATTCTCGAACGGCAGGGGGAGAAGGTTCAGCTGGCTGCGGGCATCAGCGAAGATCGCCAGCTCAGCGAAGAAGCCATGCAGCGGGGCCTCGAATGCCTCAAGCGTTTCGCCCAGCTGATCAATGGCATGCCGGCCGGCGCTGTGCGCATCGTCGGCACCAACGCCCTGCGTGAAGCACGCAACCGCAATGACTTCATCCTGCGTGCCGAAGCCATTCTCGGCCATCCGGTCGAGGTCATTTCAGGTCGTGAAGAGGCGCGCCTCATCTACCTGGGCGTGTCGCACACCCTCGCCGACACCCCCGGCAAACGCCTGGTCGCCGACATCGGCGGCGGCAGTACCGAGTTCATCATCGGTCAACGTTTCGAGCCACTGCTGCGCGAAAGCCTGCAGATGGGCTGCGTAAGCTTCACCCAGCGCTATTTCCGCGACGGCAAGATCACGCCGGCACGCTACGCCCAGGCCTATACTGCAGCGCGCCTTGAGCTGATGAGCATCGAGAATGCTCTGCACCGCCTGACCTGGGACGAGGCCATCGGCTCGTCGGGCACCATCCGCGCCATCGGCGCCGCGATCAAGGCCAACGGCCATGGCAACGGCGAGGTCAATGCCGAAGGCCTGGCCTTGATCAAGCGCAAGCTGTTCAAGCTGGGCGAAGTCGACAAGATCGACTTCGACGGCGTCAAACCAGACCGGCGCACCATTTTCCCTGCGGGATTGGCGATTCTCGAGGCGATCTTCGACGCCCTCGAACTGCAGCGCATGGACCACTGTGACGGCGCCCTGCGTGAGGGCGTACTGTTCGACCTGCTCGGCCGCCATCATCACGAGGACGTGCGTGAGCGCACACTGAATTCGTTGATGGAGCGCTATCACGTCGACCAGGGCCAGGCCGCGCGCGTGGAGCGCAAGGCGTTGCACGCCTTCGACCAGGTGGCCAAGGCGTGGGATCTGGAAAACGGCAACTGGCGCGATCTGCTGGGCTGGGCGGCGAAGGTGCATGAAGTCGGGCTGGACATCGCCCACTATCACTACCACAAGCACGGCGCCTACTTGATCGAACACTCCGACTTGTCGGGCTTCTCCCGCGAGGACCAGCAGATGCTGGCCCTGCTGGTACGCGGCCATCGCCGCAACATCCCCAAGGACAAGTTCGCCGAGTTCGGCGACGAAGGCGTCAAGCTGATCCGCCTGTGCGTGCTGCTGCGCTTCGCCATCCTCTTCCACCACATCCGCGGCACCCAGCAAATGCCCAAGGTTGAGCTCAAGGCTGCCGACGACAGTCTGGAAGTGGTGTTCCCTGAGGGCTGGCTGGAGCAGCATCCGCTTACCCAGGCCGACTTCGCCAACGAGGCGGAGTGGCTGGCGCGGGTCGGGTTCGTGCTGAGCGTGCGTTGAGCCCCGACGCTGACCCTATGTAGGCGCGGCCTTGTGCCGCGCCTACAGCGTGTCTAGCGTACGTTCAGCACCGGGTTGCTCAGGCGCTCCAGCAGGGTCGCCTGGGCGCTGCGCGGGTTCTGGTTGCCGGTCGGGGTACTGCGCACATAACGACCATCAGGCTGCAAGGTCCAGGCCTGGGTGTTGTCGGTCAGGTAGCCCTCAAGCTCCTTCTTCACCCGCAGCAGCAACTTCTTGCCCTCCACCGGGAAGCAGGTCTCGACGCGTTTGTCGAGGTTGCGCTCCATCCAGTCGGCGCTGGACAGGTAGATCTGCTCCTCACCGCCGTTGAGGAAGTAGAACACCCGCGTGTGCTCAAGGAAGCGGCCGATGATCGAGCGCACATTGATGTTGTGCGAAACCCCCGGGATGCCCGGACGCAGGCAGCACATGCCACGCACCACCAGGTCGATGCGCACGCCCGACTGGCTCGCCTTGTACAGAGCCTTGATGACCTTGGCATCGGTCAGCGAGTTGAACTTGGCGATGATGTGCGCCGGCTTGCCATCGAGCGCGAACTGCGTCTCGCGGGCGATCATGTCGAGCATGCCCTTCTTGAGGGTGAAGGGCGCATGCAGCAGCTTCTTCATGCGCAGGGTCTTGCCCATGCCGATCAACTGGCTGAACAGTTTGCCGACGTCCTCGGTGAGCGCGTCATCGGAGGTCAGCAGGCTGTAGTCGGTGTACAGGCGGGCGTTGCCGGCGTGGTAGTTGCCAGTACCCAGGTGCGCGTAGCGGACGATCTCGCCCTGCTCGCGGCGCAGGATCAGCATCATCTTGGCGTGGGTCTTGAAGCCGACCACGCCATAGATCACCACCGCACCGGCCGCCTGCAGGCGGCTGGCCATCTGCAGGTTGGACTCTTCGTCGAAACGCGCGCGCAGCTCGATCACCGCAGTGACCTCCTTGCCGTTACGCGCGGCATCGACCAACGCGTCGACGATCTCCGAGTTGGCCCCGGAGCGGTACAGGGTCTGGCGCACGGCGAGCACGTGCGGGTCCTTGGCGGCCTGGCGCAGCAGGTCGACCACCGGAGTGAAGGATTCGAACGGGTGCATCAGCAACACATCCTGCTTGCTGATGACGCTGAAAATGTTGTCGGCGTTCTGAAGGATCTTAGGGATCGCCGGGGTGAACGGCGTGTACTGCAGCTCCGGGTGGCTGTCCAGGCTAGTGATGCTGAACAGACGAGTCAGGTTGACCGGGCCATTGACCTGGTAAAGCTCGCTCTCGCTCAGGCTGAACTGCTTGAGCAGGTAGTCGGAGAGGTGCTTAGGACAGGTGTCGGCAACCTCCAGGCGCACGGCGTCGCCGTAGCGGCGCGAGAACAGCTCGCCACGCAGGGCGCGGGCAAGGTCGTCGACCTCTTCGGAGTCCAGTGCCAGGTCGGCGTTTCGGGTCAGGCGGAACTGGTAGCAGCCCTTGACCTTCATGCCCTGGAACAGGTCGTCGGCATGGGCGTGGATCATCGACGACAGGAAGACATAGTTGTCGCCGGGGCCGCCAACCTCTTCCGGCACACGGATCACCCGTGGCAGCAGGCGCGGCGCCGGGATGATCGCCAGGCCCGAGTCGCGACCGAAGGCATCGACGCCCTCGAGCTCGACGATGAAGTTCAGGCTCTTGTTCACCAGCAGCGGGAACGGGTGGGTCGGGTCGAGGCCGATCGGGGTGATGATCGGGGCGATCTCGTCGCGGAAGTAGCGACGCACCCAGGTCTTGAGCTTGGGCGTCCAGTAGCGGCGGCGGATGAAGCGAATCGCATGCTTCTCCAGCTCCGGTAGCAACACGTCGTTGAGGATCGCGTACTGGCGGTCCACCTCCAGGTGCACCAGCTCGCTGATCCGCGCCAGCGCCTGATGCGGCTGCAGGCCGTCGGCGCCGGCCTGTTCCCGGGCGAAATTGATCTGCTTCTTCAGCCCCGCGACGCGGATCTCGAAGAACTCATCGAGGTTGCTGGAGAAGATCAGCAGGAACTTCAGACGCTCAAGCAGCGGGTAGGACTCATCCAGCGCCTGCTCCAGCACGCGGATGTTGAACTGCAGCTGCGAGAGCTCACGATGAATGTACAGGCTGCTGTCGTCCAGGCCCGGCACCGGAATCGCCGGGGCCGGCGCCGGGGCGGCGGCCTCGACGACAGGCGCAGGCTCCGGCTCAGGTGCCGCCGGCAGGTCCGGTGGGGTCTGGACCAGTTCCTCCGGGAGGGCCTTGGCTTCCTTGATCTCGACAGCAGTGAGCACTTCGTTATTCATCTGACGTTCCTGTGAGGGCGTTACTGCCCTCTCAACAATTGAGCGGCACGCACGGCGAAATAGGTGAGGATGCCATCGGCGCCGGCCCGTTTGAAAGCGGTGAGGGATTCGAGAATCACGGCTTCGCTCAGCCAGCCGTTCTGGATGGCCGCCATGTGCATGGCATATTCGCCGCTGACCTGATACACGAAGGTCGGCACGCGGAATTCGGTTTTGACGCGGTGAACGATGTCCAGGTACGGCATGCCCGGCTTGACCATGACCATGTCAGCGCCCTCGGCGAGGTCGGTGGCCACTTCATGCAGGGCCTCGTCACTGTTGGCCGGGTCCATCTGATAGGAGGCCTTGTTGGCCTTGCCCAGGTTCAGCGCCGAGCCGACCGCATCGCGGAACGGGCCGTAGTAGGCGCTGGCGTACTTGGCGGAGTAAGCCATGATGCGCACGTTCACGTAGCCGGCCAGCTCCAGGGCCTCGCGGATGGCCTGCAGACGACCGTCCATCATGTCGGACGGCGCCACCACCTGGGCACCGGCTTCGGCATGCGACAGCGCCTGACGCACCAGGGCGTCGACGGTGATGTCGTTCTGCACGTAGCCCTCTTCGTCGAGGATGCCGTCCTGGCCGTGAGTGGTGAAGGGATCGAGTGCGACGTCGGTGATCACTCCCAGTTCCGGGAAGCGCGTACGCAGGGCGCGGGTCGCACGCTGGGCGATGCCATCCGGGTTCCAGGCTTCGGCACCGTCGAGGGATTTCTTCTCCACCGGGGTCACCGGGAACAGCGCCAGCGCCGGAATCCCCAGCTCGACCCAACCCTGTGCGGCTTCGAGCAGCAGGTCGATCGACAGGCGCTCGACGCCCGGCATCGACGGCACTTCCTCGCGACGATTTTCGCCGTCCAGCACGAATACCGGCAGGATCAGGTCATCGACGGTCAGGGTGTTCTCGCGAACCAGACGACGGGAGAATTCGTCCCGGCGGTTGCGACGCAGGCGGGTAGCAGGAAACAGGCGGTTGGCGGGGGTAAAGCTCACGGCAGACTCCTGAGCCCGCGCAGGCGGGCTAGCGCGACAGTTATAAGCGCCCATTATGACGCCTAGGTTACAGGGAAGGGCAACCCTGCGACTTGTGGCCGCAGGCATTGTCCTTGTAGGAATTGTTCACGTCGAGACACATTTGGACACTTTCCCCCAGGCGCGCGAAGGGGTAGGCTGCGCGTTCATTTCGCCAGCACCTCAGAAAATGCTTCAACAATTCCTGCAGGATTTCGGCTATTTCGCCCTCTTTCTAGGCACCTTCTTCGAAGGCGAGACCATCCTGGTACTTGCAGGATTTCTCGCGTTCCGTGGATACATGGACATCAGCCTGGTCGTGGTGGTGGCGTTCTTCGGCAGCTATGCCGGTGACCAACTCTGGTATTTCATGGGCCGTCGCCACGGGCGCAAGATCCTCGCGCGCAAACCGCGCTGGCAGGCCATGGGCGACCGCGCGCTGGAACATATCCGCCGCCACCCCGACATCTGGGTACTGAGCTTCCGTTTCGTCTATGGCCTGCGCACCGTGATGCCGGTGGCCATCGGCCTGTCGGGCTATCCCCCGCGGCGCTACCTGCTGCTCAACGGTATTGGCGCGGCGATCTGGGCCCTTGCCCTGGGCGCGGCGGCCTATCACTTCGGCGCCATCCTCGAAGGCCTGCTGGGCAACGTGAAGAAATACGAGCTATGGGTGCTCGGCGGCCTGCTGGTGCTGGGCGGGCTGCTCTGGCTGCGCCGACGTTTCCGCAACTTGCGTGCGGAGCGCAAGGCGGCGGCAGAAAGCCAGGCCGCACAGGCTGAACAGGCTGTAGAGCCCGAGCAGGAGCCAGGCCAAGGGCGTGACCGCCCCTAGGCCCAACACCCCACCCAGATAAAGCGCCGGCCCGTTGGACGCCAGCCGCAGCAGTTCAAGGCGCGCGGCCCAAGGCCGGTTCTCCAGCGCCACCCCAAGCACGAACAAGCCAAACGCCATCAGTGTCCAGCCCAGCACCAGCGCCGCTGGCGGCACGCGCTCGGCTACCTCCATCAGGTAACTCCCCAACCCTGCGTACACGGCGAACTGCAGCGCCACATACAACTGCTGGGCTCGCCCCAGCGGTATCTCGAACTTGCGAAACTGCGCCAGATCAACCTTGGCCTGTGGATAAACCGCCTCCACATC
This sequence comes from Pseudomonas sp. MNR3A, assembly GCF_009650575.1. Classification (NCBI taxonomy): domain Bacteria; kingdom Pseudomonadati; phylum Pseudomonadota; class Gammaproteobacteria; order Pseudomonadales; family Pseudomonadaceae; genus Pseudomonas; species Pseudomonas sp. MNR3A. Next base: position 26,763 of record NZ_VZZS01000007.1, read on the forward strand.
CGCCGGTCGCCATCCGGTGGGCATGAACCAGATCCGCAGCTTGTCCCACAGACAGCGAGTGCGCCGCGCATCGCGCCAGAGCTGGGCATAGAACTGCAGGTTGGCCCACAGCGGATTCCAGCTCGCCAGCGGCGTGGTCACGCCGAACACCACGGGCTCGCGCGGGTCCTCCTCCTGGAAAGTGCCGAACAGGCGGTCCCAGAGAATGAACACGCCGCCGTAGTTGCGATCCAAGTACAAAGGATTCTGCGCATGGTGGACGCGATGGTTGGACGGCGTGATCAGTACCCATTCGAGCCAGCCCAGCTTGGGCACGTGCCGGGTATGCACCCAGAACTGGTACAGCAGGTTCAGCGATGCCACGGTGACGAATACCAGCGGCGGCACGCCGACCAGGGCCAGCGGCAGATAGAAGATCCACGAGAAGAGAAAGCCGCTGCTGGTCTGGCGCAGGGCGGTGGTGAGGTTGTACTCCTCGCTCTGGTGATGCACCGAATGCGCCGCCCACAACACGTTGCGCTCATGGCCGAGGCGGTGCAGCCAGTAGTAGCAGAAGTCGTAGAGCACGAACGCCAGCAACCAGACCCAGAGCGCACCGTCCGGCAGGCGCAGCAGGGCCAGGTGCTCCCAGGCCAGCGCGTAGCTTACAAGCCCGACGCCCTTGGTCAGCAGCCCCGTGCTGGTCGACAGCGCCCCAGTGCTCAGGCTGTTGATCGAATCGGCCAGGCGATAGTTGCGCTGCCCGCGCAGCCGGTCGGTGACCAGCTCCACAGCAATCAGCACGAAGAAGAACGGCACGGCCAGCAGAATCAGGTCCATGGTGACGATCCCAAGCGTTATCCACAGAGATTAGGCCGCGTCGGGCACAACCCTTATGGCCACATCTGCCAAACTAGAGGACATTTAGCGCCTCGACACTGGAGTAATGAGCATGACGAAAAAGGTAGCGGTGATTCTTTCCGGCTGTGGCGTGTATGACGGCGCCGAAATCCACGAAAGCGTGATCACCCTGCTGCGCCTCGACCAGCGCGGCGCCCAGGTGCAGTGTTTCGCGCCGAACATCGCGCAGATGCACGTGATCAACCACCTGACCGGCGAAGAAATGCCCGAGTCGCGCAATGTGCTGGTGGAGTCGGCGCGCATCGCCCGCGGTGAAGTGAAGGATATTCGCGAAGCCAAGGCCGAGGACTTCGACGCGCTGATCGTGCCTGGCGGTTTCGGCGCGGCCAAGAACCTGTCGAATTTCGCCGTCGAAGGCACCAGCTGCAGCGTGAACCCCGATGTACTGGCACTGGCCGAGGCCTTCGCCGCGGCGTGCAAGCCGGTCGGCCTGATCTGCATCTCGCCGGCGTTGGCCGCGAAGATCTACGGCCCAGGCGTGGTCTGCACCATCGGCAACGATGCCGACACCAGCGCAGCCGTGGTGAAGATGGGCGGCACCCATGAAGAATGCGATGTGCATGACATCGTCGAAGACACCCAGCGCAAGCTGGTGACCACCCCGGCCTACATGCTGGCCAAGTCGATCAGCGAAGCGGCGGGGGGGATCTACAAACTGGTGGACCGGGTGCTGGAGCTGACTCACGAGAAGGACTGAAGCGCATCAGGGCAGGCCTTTTCGCGGGCAAGTCGGAGCGCCGAACCGCCGCGAAAAGGTCAACGCGTCAACCGCGTGAGGATCCGATCCAGCGAATTGGCAAACGCTTGCTTCTCCCGCTCGCCATAGGGCGCCTGCCCGCCGCCGACCTGCCCCTGTTCACGCAACTCGGTGAACAGGTTGCGCACCGCCAGCCGATCCCCCATGTTGCGCTCGTCGAACTCGCGACCACGTGGATCCAACGCCGCCACACCCTTCTTGATCAGACGATCGGCCAGCGGTACGTCGCTGCAAATCACCAGCTCGCCGGGCTCTGCATGCTCCACCAGGTAGTCGTCGGCGGCATCCATGCCGCTGGGCACCACGATCAGCCGCACGATCGCGAAGGCCGGTTTGGCCACGGCCTGGCCGGCCACCATCACCACTTCCAGCTTGCGCTTGAGGGCGAATTTGACGATCAGGTCCTTGGCCGCCTTGGGGCAGGCGTCGGCGTCGATCCATATGCGCATGACGATGTTTCCGTAATTCGAAAAGAAATAGTGTGCCAGCCCCGGCCTCAGTTCGCTGCAGCCCTGCGTTTTTCGGCAATGCGCGAGCGTCCGTAAAGCACCACGATAGCCAGCAATGCCACCGCCTGCGCACTCAACGAATAAGCGTCGGCATGAATCCCCAGCCAATCGAACTCGAAGAACGGCACCGGTCGCGTGCCCAGTACCCCAGCCTCCTGCAGCGCCTTGACGCCGTGCCCGGCGAACACCACCGACAGCGCGCACAACAACGCAGCGTTGATGCTGAAGAACAGCGACAGTGGCAGCTTCGCCGATCCACGCAGAATCACCCAGGCCAACCCCACCAGCAACACCAGCGCGGTAGCGCCACCGGCCAGCACCGCCTGGTGCCCGGCAGGCCCGGCCTGCAACCACAGGGTTTCGTAGAACAGGATCACCTCGAACAGCTCGCGGTACACCGAGAAAAACGCCAGCATGGCAAAGCCGAAGCGCCCGCCACCACTGAGCAGGCTGCTCTTGATGTAGTCCTGCCAGGCTGCGGCGTGGCGCCGGTCATGCATCCAGACCCCCAGCCACAGCACCATGACCGCAGCGAACAGCGCCGTGCAGCCCTCGAGCAACTCGCGCTGGGCGCCGCCGACATCGATCACGTAGGCCGCCAGGGCCCAGGTAGCGAAACCTGCCACCAATGCCAGGCCCCAGCCGATGTTGACGCTGCGTACCGCCGACTGCTGCCCGGTATTGCGCAGGAAGGCGAGGATCGCGGCCAGCACCAGGATCGCCTCCAGGCCCTCGCGCAGCAGGATCAGCAGCCCGGAGATGTAGCTCAACGACCAACTCAGACCATCGCTGCCCAGCAGTTTCGCCGCCTGCTCCAGCTTGACCTTGGCCTCGGCCAGGCGCTGCGCAGCCTGCTCGGCGGGCAGGCCATCCTGCAGCGACTGCCGGTAGGCCATCAACGACTTCTCGGTATCCTTGCGCACCTGCGCGTCGATGTTGTCGAGCGAGCTCTCCACCAGCTCGAAACCTTCGAGATATGCGGCCACCGACAGGTCGTAGGCCTGGTCGTGATCGCCCTCGCGGTAGGCCGCCAGGCTCTTGTCCAGGGTGCTGGAGGTGTATTCGAGCAACTGTGCCGGGCCACGCTTGACCTGCGGTGGCTGGGCGCGCTGGGCACGGAATGCGGCAACGGCCTCGGCGCCTTCGTTGGCGGCGACTTCGGCCGGGGTCTGGCGGGCCAGGTCGGCGATGTTCCAGGTTTTGTCGCCCTTGGCCGCCTGCGGGTCGGCGGTGAAGCTGGCAATGTAGGCGGCCACGTCCCAGCGCTGGCGTTCGTCGAGCTGGTCGGCGAACGACGGCATCTCGGTGCCCTCGATACCCAGGCCGAGGGTGTTGTACAGGTCGAACAGGCTCAACTGGTCAAGGCGCTGGGCGTCGCGCAGGTTGGCCGGCGCAGGCTCCAGGCCGACACCCGCCGGGCCGTCCCCGGCACCGGTGTCACCGTGGCAGATCGAGCAGTTCTGCGCGTACAACGCAGCACCGCGTGCCGGATCCGGCGTGATCACCGGCGCCTGGCTGACCTCGTAGGCCACCGCCAGCCGCGCGCCCAACTGCCGAGCCTGGTGCGCCACGGCGCTGCCGTCCTGGCGTTGCTCGATGGCCTGGCGCAGCGCCTGCACACCCTGCTCGAGAGCGTCGCGTTCGGGGTTGGCCGGCAAGCCATTGACCAGCTCGGCCAGCACCCCGCTGAACTCCTGCTGTTCGCGGTATTCACCTTCATCCACCACCTTGCCGCCCTCTACGGTCGGCGGGTAGTCGGCACCGATATAGTCCAGCAGGTGCAACGCCTTGGTGGCGTCGGCAGGGGCTTCGGCCTGCGCCAGGGTGCTGCACAGCGCCAGCACCGGGCCGAGCAACAAGGCCGGCAACCACGCGAGCGGACGGGAACGGGGAATCATGGGGCGATCTCGGCGAGAATACGAAAGCGAACATTGTTCACTTCCACTTCGACTTGCTCAAGGTTCGCGGGCGGATTTCATGAAAAATCTTGCAACGAATACGTCCTGATCGGCCCACTCAAGACGCGCCAAGGATCTCCACCTCAGGCAAGTCCATCGCCGCCGCCTCCTCCTGCAAGAAGGCACTCAAACGCCGCAACCGCTCGCCGCCCGGGCGGGTGCGCGGCCATACGAGGTAATAGTCCAGGCCGCTGGCCACCGCCGTCGGCCATGGCAGGCTCAGTCGCCCCTGGGCGACGTCTTCGGCGACCATCAGCAGGTCACCCATCGACACCCCATAACCCCGAGCAGCGGCGATCATGCCCAGCTCCAGGGTATCGAACACCTGCCCGCCCTTGAGCGACACCGTTTCGCTCAGGCCCATGCGCGCGAGCCAACTGCGCCAGTCGCGACGATCGGGCGTCGGGTGCAACAGTTCGACACTGGCCAGCCTGCGCGCATCCCACGGCGCTTCGGCCTGCAGGTCCGGAGCGCCGACCGGGATCAGCAGCTCGGCGAACAGCCGACGCACCTCCCAGTCCACCGGAAAGTTGCCGTCGCTGAGCAGCACGGCGCAATCGAAAGGCTCTTGATTGAAATCCACATGGTCGACGTCCATCCAGGCGCTGGTCAGTTGCACCTCGTTGCCCGGCTGCAGGTGGCGAAAGCGGCTCAGGCGCGCCAGCAGCCAGCGCATGGTCAAGGTCGAGGGGGCTTTCATGCGCAGGATGTCGTCTTCGCCGCGCAAGGTATTGCAGGCCCGCTCCAGTGACGAGAAACCGTCGCGCACACCGGGCAACAGCATCCGCGCCGCCTCGGTGGGCTGCAGATTACGACCGTTGCGCACGAACAGACGACAGCCGAAGTGATCTTCAAGCGTGCGGATGTGGCGGCTGACCGCGCTCTGGGTGATGGACAGCTCTTCACCGGCGCGGGTGAAGGAGCTCAGCCGCGCGGCCGCTTCAAATGCGCGCAGGGCATACAACGGTGGTAGCTGACGAGACATGGGGCACCTGTCATACGGGCGCATGAGGCAATTTGGCAGAAGCATACCTCCATGAGTTCAACTCATGCCAATGATCGCTTTTATCTTTTTGTGCAATGTTGACCGAAGCCTCAGAATCGTGAGCTCTTTCTGTAGGACCCACACCCAAGGACTTCCCCCCATGCATGTCGCGCCCACCACCGAACTCAAGGCTCTGCTGCGCCTGGCCGGCCCCCTGGTCGCCTCGCAATTGGCGCACATGCTGATGGTGCTCACCGACACCCTGATGATGGCGCGCATCAGCCCACAGGCGCTGGCAGGGGGCGGCCTGGGCGCGGCGAGCTACTCGTTCGTGTCGATCTTCTGCCTGGGCGTGATCGCCGCGGTCGGCACCCTGGTGGCCTTCCGCAAGGGCGCAGGTGACATCGCCGGTGCCACGCGCCTGGCGCAGAACGGCCTGTGGTTGGCCTGGGGCCTGGCGCTGGGCGCGGCCCTGGTGTTGTGGAACCTCAAATCTTTGTTGCTGCTGTTCGGCCAGCGTCCCGACAACGTCGACATGGCCATGCAGTTCCTCACCCTGCTACCCCTGGCGCTGCCCGGCTACCTGACCTTCATGGCCCTGCGCGGCTTCACCAGCGCCCTGGGCCATTCGACCCCGGTGATGGTCATCAGCCTGGTGGGCACGGTACTCAACTACCTGTTCAACCACGCACTGATCGAAGGCATGTTCGGCCTGCCCAAGCTGGGCCTCATGGGCATCGGCCTGGTCACTGCCGTGGTGTCGCTGGGCATGGCCATCGCGCTGGCTCTATACATCCACTGGCACCGTGCATACGACGCCTATCCGCTGCGCAAGGGCCTGTCACATCCATCGCTCGATGCACTGCGCGAGTTGTGGCGGCTGGGCCTGCCGATCGGCGGTACCTACATCGTGGAAGTCGGCTTGTTCGCCTTCGCCGCGCTGTGCATGGGTGTACTGGGCGATACCGAGCTGGCCGCCCACCAGATCGCCCTGCCGATCATTTCGGCAGCGTTCATGGTGCCGACCGGGCTGTCCTATGCGGTGACCATGCGAGTCGGGCTGTACTACGGCGCAGGCAACCTGCTGGCCGCGCGCAGCGCCGGGCGCATCGGGATCGGCCTGGGCGCGGTGGTGATGTTCACCTTCGCGGTGCTGTTCTGGCTGTTCCCGGAAACCTTCGTGGGGCTGCTGGTCGACCGCAATGACCCGGCGTTCGCCGCCATCTTCGCCCTCGCCGTGCAGTTGGTGATGGTGGCCGCCTGGTTCGAGCTGTTCGACGGCACGCAGACCATCGCCATGGGCTCGATCCGCGGCCTGAAGGACGCCAAGACCACGTTCGTGATCGGTCTGCTGTGCTACTGGCTGGTGGGCGCGCCATGCGCCTGGGTGTTCGCCTTCACGCTCGGCGGGGGTGCGGTGGGTATCTGGTGGGGCTTGGCGCTGGGGCTGGCGTGTGCGGCGGTGGCGCTGACGCTGGCGTTCGAATGGCGGATGAAGCGGTTGCTGGGCAAGGCGGCCGTGGGGGCGGCGGTTTCGGCCTGAAATCAGTGGCGGCCCTATCGCGGGCCGCTACCGGCTAAACACTCACCAACTGCGGCTTGGCCGCCTGGAACAGGTAGACGATCAGCTCATCGATCGGCAGCGGCCGGCTCACCAGGAACCCTTGCACCTGGTCGCAACCGAAATCACGCAGCAGACCCAGTTGTTCATCGCTCTCCACCCCTTCGGCCACCACTTCCAGGTTGAGGTTGTGCGCCAGGTTGATCATCGCGTGCACCAGCTTGCGGTTTTCTTCGCGTTGTTCCATGCCGGCGACGAAGCTGCGATCGACCTTGAGCAAAGTGATGGGCAGGCTGTTCAAGTGCACGAACGACGAAAAACCAGTGCCAAAGTCATCCAGCGAGAAACGCACACCCAGGCGCCCCAATGCATCCATGGTCTGGCGCACCACTTCGTTGCGGCGCATCACCGCGGTCTCGGTCAGCTCGAACTCCAGCCAACGCGCATCGACGCCGTGTTCGACGATCAGCCGGCTCAGGGTCGCCAACAGCTGGCTGTCCTGGAACTGGCGGAAGCTCAGGTTCACCGCCATGTGCAGCGGCGCCAGGCCGTGCTCGCCCAGGGCCTGCATGTCACGCAGGGCGCGGGAGATCACCCAGTAGCCCAGCGGTACGATCAGCCCGCTCTGCTCGGCCAGCGGCACGAATTCGCTGGGCGGCAGCAGGCCACGCTCGGCATGCCGCCAGCGCACCAGTGCCTCGAGGCCGACGATGGTGCCGTCCTTGAGGTTCAAGCGTGGCTGGTAGTGCAGTTCAAGCTCGTCACGACGCAGGGCCCGACGCAGCTCGCTTTCCAGATCGGCGAGGCTGCGGGCGTTGCTGTTTATCCGCTCGTTGAACACGTGATACGTGCAGCCTTGGCTGCCCTTGGCCTGGCGCATGGCGATGTGCGCATGCCACATCAACGGATCGGCGCCCGCTTGCGCACGGGCATGGGCCAGGCCCAGGCTGCAGCCAAGCAGCAGGCTTTCGCCATCGATCCAGTACGGCTCGGCCAGGGCTTCGACGATACGCTCGGCGGTGCGCTCGGCGCGGCTGGGGTCGCGGCGGGTGTCGATCAGCAGCGCGAACTCATCGCTGCCCAGGCGCGCCAACTGATCACCGGCCTCCAGCTGCTGCTTGAGTCGGTTGACCACCTGCAGGATCAGGCGATCACCGCCCTGGTGCCCCAGGGCGTCGTTGACGTGACGGAAGTTGTCCAGGTCCAGGTGACCGAGGGCCAGGCCGCGGCCTGCGTTCTCCGCCAGGCGTGCGCTGAGCAGTGCCTGGAAGCCCTGGCGATTGGCGATGCCGGTGAGCGGGTCCTGCTCGGCCAGGCGTTGCAAGGTGGCGACCAGCACACCGCGTTCACGCACATGACGCAACGAGCGGCGCAGCGCATCACTGCTCAGTTGCCCACGCACCAGCCAGTCACTCACGCCCACCGGAGGCGTTTCGGGCTCGTGCTCCAGCAGCAGGATGGTCGGCAGGTCGCAGCGTCCGGGTGTCGGCTGCAGGTCGGGCGTGGCCAGTACCACGGCCTGGCGATCGTGAACGAACAGGCTGTCCACCGCCTCCCAGTTCGGCGCAGTCAACAGTACCGCGCTGCCAGCCAGCGGCTGGACACATTCGCGCAGCAACGCAGCCCATTCCGGCTCATCGGCCAACAGCAGCAAGCGCAACGGTTCGACGGGCGTGGACAAGCGGGCTCCTTAGGGCTCGAACAGTGTGACCGAGGATGTGCCGTATCCTAACCGACAAGTGGAAATGATTCTCACTTTTATATGTGGCGTTCCCTGCCCCGCATCTCGACGGATTTTGCCGTGCATCCTGCGCGAAAGTCGCAACGCCCGCAAATCTGAATGGTGCGCTGCATCACACTGTCAGACGGTCGCGCCATAACCGACCCATGCCTGCTAGAATGCGCGGCTATTTTCTGGTTACTCCCGGTTTCTAGCATGTCCCGACTCAATCCCCGGCAACAGGAAGCCCGAGACTACGTCGGCGGCCCTCTATTGGTGCTCGCCGGTGCAGGCTCCGGCAAGACCAGCGTGATCACGCGCAAGATTGCCCACCTCATCCAGAACTGCGGCATCCGTGCCCAGTACATCGTCGCCATGACCTTCACCAACAAGGCCGCGCGCGAGATGAAGGAGCGGGTCGGCACCCTGCTGCGTCCAGGCGAAGGCCGGGGCCTGACGGTGTGCACCTTCCACAACCTGGGCCTGAACATCATCCGCCGGGAACACCAGCGTCTGGGCTACAAGCCGGGCTTCTCGATCTTCGACGAGTCCGACATCAAGGCGCTGCTGTCGGACATCATGCAGAAGGAATATTCCGGCGACGACGGGCTGGACGAGATCAAGAACATGATCGGCTCGTGGAAGAACGATCTGATTCTGCCCGCCGAAGCCCTGGAAAAAGCGCGCAACCCGCGCGAGCAGACCGCTGCCATCGTCTACACCCACTACCAGCGCACGCTCAAGGCCTACAACGCGGTGGACTTCGACGACCTGATCCTGCTGCCGGTCAAGCTGTTCCAGGAGCACACCGACGTGCTGGAACGCTGGCAGAACCGCGTGCGCTACCTGCTGGTCGACGAATACCAGGACACCAACGCCAGCCAGTACCTGCTGGTGAAAATGCTCATCGGCATGCGCAACCAGTTCACCGTGGTTGGCGACGATGACCAGTCGATCTACGCCTGGCGCGGCGCGCGCCCGGAAAACCTGATGCTGCTCAAGGAGGACTATCCCTCCCTGAAAGTGGTGATGCTCGAGCAGAACTACCGCTCCACCAGCCGCATCCTGCGCTGCGCCAACGTACTGATCGCCAACAACCCCCACGACTTCGAGAAGCAGCTGTGGAGCGAGATGGGCGTGGGCGACGAAATCCGCGTGATCCGTTGCAAGAACGAGGAAGCCGAGGCCGAGCGCGTGGCCATGGAGATCCTCACCTTGCACCTGCGCACCAATCGCCCGTACAGCGACTTCGCCATCCTCTACCGCGGCAACTACCAGGCCAAGCTGATCGAGCTGAAGCTGCAGCACCATCAGGTGCCCTATCGCCTGTCGGGCGGCAACAGCTTCTTCGGTCGCCAGGAGGTCAAGGACCTCATGGCCTACCTGCGCCTGCTGGTCAACCCGGACGACGACAACGCCTACCTGCGGGTGATCAACGTGCCGCGCCGCGAGATCGGCTCGACCACGCTCGAAAAGCTCGGCAACTACGCCACCGAGCGCGGCGTGTCGATGTACGCGGCAAGCGAGGAGCTGGGCCTGGGCGAGCACCTCGATGCGCGCTACACCGAGCGCCTGCAGCGCTTCAAGCACTGGCTCGACGGCGTGCGTCACAAGGTTGCCCTGGAAGACCCGATCGCTGCGCTGCACGAGATGGTCAAGGACATCGACTACGAGAACTGGATCCGCCAGAACACCGCCAGCGACAAGGCGGCGGATTTCCGCATCGGCAACGTCTGGTTCCTGATCGATGCGCTGAAGAACACCCTCGAGAAGGACGAAGAGGGTGACATGACCATCGAGGACGCCATCGGCAAGCTGGTGCTGCGCGACATGCTCGAGCGCCAGCAGGAAGAGGAAGAAAACGCCGAGGGTGTGCAGATGATGACCCTTCACGCCTCCAAGGGCCTGGAATTCCCCTACGTATTCATCATGGGCATGGAGGAAGAAATCCTCCCCCACCGCTCGAGCATCGAAGCCGACACCATCGAGGAAGAACGCCGCCTGGCCTACGTGGGCATCACCCGCGCCCGTCAGACCCTGGCCTTCACCTTCGCCGCCAAGCGCAAGCAGTACGGCGAGATCATCGACTGCACGCCCAGCCGGTTCCTGGATGAACTGCCGCCGGACGACCTGGCCTGGGAAGGCCTGGAGGATGCGCCTGTGGAGGTGAAGGCGGCGCGAGGCAATAACGCGCTGGCCGACATCCGGGCCATGCTCAAACGCTGACCAACCATTACTCTTTAAACCTTTGCCGCGACCTTCTGGATGCGGCCACCTTTGCTACATCGAGGAATACACAGTGGAAGCACTGCAGCAGAAGATTCGCGAAGAAGGCATCGTGCTTTCCGATCAGGTTCTCAAAGTCGACGCGTTTCTCAACCACCAGATCGACCCTGCGCTGATGCAACTGATCGGTGACGAGTTCGCCCGCCTGTTCGCAGACTCGGGCGTGACCAAGATCGTCACCATCGAGGCGTCGGGCATCGCCCCGGCGGTGATGACCGGCCTGAAGCTGGGCGTGCCGGTGATCTTCGCCCGCAAGCATCAGTCGCTGACTCTGACCGAGAACCTGCTGACCGCTTCGGTGTATTCCTTCACCAAGCAGACCGAGAACACCGTGGCCATCTCGCCGCGTCACCTCAACAGCAGTGATCGCGTGCTGGTGATCGATGACTTCCTGGCCAACGGCAAGGCTTCACAGGCGCTGATTTCGATCATCAAGCAGGCCGGCGCCACCGTGGCGGGCCTGGGGATCGTCATCGAGAAATCGTTCCAGGGCGGTCGCGCCGAGCTGGACAGCCAAGGCTATCGCGTCGAATCGCTGGCTCGGGTGAAGTCGCTGGAAGGTGGGGTCGTGACCTTCATCGAATAAGGCCGCTACGCGAGCTCTGTGGGAGCGGGTTTACCCGCGAATGCGATTTGGGATGCGCCATCGCATTCGCGGGTAAACCCGCTCCCACAGGGGACAGCATGTCCGAGCGTTTATTTTGCAGCCTGCAACCCCGCCAGCAGCAACCGCTGGTACAGCTCCTCCTTCAGCCCCTGCGGTTCACTCAGCCCCATCCGCACCAGGTGCGCCGGATAGGCTTCAGGCTCTGGCGCATCCAGCGCAGCCTTGCCCAGCTCCAGCACCTCGCTCAGCTTGAACTTGCTCTTGAGCCAGTTCAGCGCCCGCAACAGGTCCTGCTCCTCAGGCGTGAAGTCGCTGCCCAGCGGATACTCGGGGAACAACCCCACATGCCGCGCCTTGACCGCTTCCAGGCGCTCGGGTGTGTTGTCGGCGAAGCGTGCAGGCAGTTCGAAGTCCCGCGCCAGCTTTCCGGCCTTCTTCGCCTGCTCCATCAACGGTCTCTGGAACCGTGAGTCGCTGATTGCCAGCAACCGCGCGATCACCTCGCTGTCGGTCTGCCCACGCAGGTCGGCGATGCCGTATTCGGTGATCACGATGTCGCGCAGGTGCCGGGGGATGGTGCAATGGCCGTACTGCCAGAACACATTCGACGTCACCTCGCCACCCGCCTCGCGCCAGCTTCGCAGCAGCAGGATCGAGCGACCGCCCTCCAGTGCATGGCCCTGGGCGACGAAGTTGTATTGCCCGCCCACACCACTGAGCACCCGGCCATCTTCCAACTGATCGGCCACCCCGGCACCGAGCAGGGTCATGCCAAACACCGTGTTGACGAAGCGCGCATCGCGGCGCTGGCGACGCTTGAGTGCTTCGTCGCCGTACAGTTCGTTGATGAAGCTGATGGCGGTCATGGCGAAGCGTTTGCGCTGCTCAAGAGGCATCTGCCGCAAGCGCTGGTAGAAATCTGCGGTGCCGAGAAAGAACCCGCCATGCACCAGCACGCCTTGCTCGTCGGCCGGGCGTCGCATCACGCCTGCTTCGGCCAGCGCCAGCAGGCCGTTGACGAACATCTCGCTGCAGCCGTAGAGCCCTTGGGCAAAGGCATCCATACCACCCTCACGCTCGATCAGCGTTTTCCAGGGGTTCAGGTCCAGGTCTTCGAGCAACGCGCGGTAAGCGTCGTTGTCGTCCTGGCGCGAGAGCAGCGCTGCGGTCACGGCATCGCCCATGGCGCCGATGCCGATCTGCAGGGTGCCGCCATCACGTACCAGGGTGCTGGCGTACAGGCCGATGCAGTGGTCCTGGAGGGTGACCGGCATGTTCGGGGTGCAGAACAGTCGACGCTGCTCGGGGGTATCGATCAGCAGGTCGAAATCCTGTGCAGGCAGTTCGGCGTCGCCCGGCATGTAGGGCAGTTCGGCATGCACCTGGCCGAGCATGAGGATGGTTTCACCGGCGGCACGGCGCTTGGCGATCATCGGCAGCAGATCGAGGGTAATGTCGGGATTGCAGGCCAGGCTCAGGTGATCCGGACGCTCGGGCGTAGCGGCAACGATCTGGGCGATGAGGTTCAAGCCCTTGGCGTTGATATCGCGCGCAGCGTGGCTGTAGTTGCTACTGACGTAGTCCTGCTGGGCGGTCTCGCTGTGCAGCAGCGAACCGGGCTGCATGAAGAACTGTTCGACACGGATGTTGGCCGGCAGCTTGTCGCTGCGCAGGTCGGCGAGGTAGTCGAGCTCTTCGTAGTCGGCGAAGACGCGCTCGACGAAGGGTTCGAGGAAGCGCCGCTGCAGGCCGTCACCTAGCGGCGGTCGGCCCAGGCTGAGGGCGGTGTAGATTGTCAGGCGCCGCTCGGGCAGGCTGCGGATGCGGGCATAGAGTGCGTTGACGAAGGCATTGGGTTTGCCCAGGCCAAGGGGCAGGCCCATGTGGATATGCGCCGGGAGGCGGGCCAGGACCTGGTCGACGGCCTGGTCGATCGAGCAGCGATGGGGCATCGGGGGCTCCTGTGGCTTTGTGGGGGGCTTACAGGTTGTGACCATTCCCCTGACTGGTTTGCTGACCGGGCCGGCCCTTTCGCGGGCAAGCCCGCTCCTACAGGTTGTGACCATTACCCTAGCTGATTTGCTGACCAGGCCTGCACATCCCGCACAAATGCAAAAGCCCGCCATCCGTGGCGGGCTTTACCCAAATCGGTCCGGCCTACAGCCCCGACATCTTCTTGATCGCACCCTTGAGCTCGTCATCCGAACAGTCGGCGCAGGTGCCCTTGGGCGGCATGGCGTTGATGCCGGTGATGGCCTTGGCCAGAATCCCGTCGAGGCCGCCCTGGTGATCGGCGCGCTCTTTCCAGGCGGCCGTGTCGCCGATCTTCGGCGCGTTCAGCAGGCCCGTGCCATGGCAGGCATTGCAGTGCTTGGCGATGATTTCGTCGGGTGTCTTGGCGCCACCGCCACCGGCCGAAACGGCCACTTCCATGCCCTTGCACTCCTGGCCCTGGACGCACACCTGCCCCACCGGCTCCAGGCGCTTGGCGATGTCGTCGTTGGTCGCAGCGCTTGCATTGAGTGCCCAGAGGGCGAATACGGCTGCTGGTACGGCCAGCATTTTCTTGATTTGGTTCACGCGTACACCCTCATGGTGGCTAATCACGCCCGCCGCCACGGTTGGCGAGCGTTGAAAAGTATAGCGGCTACCCGGAAGGCGTGAAACGACCCCACACAGGAAAGGGGTATTGGCGAAACAATACGCTGCGCTGGATCAAAAGTTCGAAGGCGTGGCAGCACTGATCAGGCGGGCAGGTTCGTCGAAAGGGTTGCGGAAACGGTGCGGACGGGTGCTCTCGAAGTAGTAGCTGTCGCCCGCTTCGAGGATGAAGGTTTCGGCGCCGACCACCAGTTCAAGACGGCCTTCGAGGAGGATTCCGGTCTCTTCGCCATCGTGTGTGAGCATCTCTTCACCCGTGTCGGCCCCCGGCGGATAGACCTCGTTGAGAAAGGCGATGGCACGGTTGGGGTGCGATTTGCCGACCAGCTTCATGGTCACCGCGCCGTCGGAAATGTCGATCAGCTCGTGGGCCTTGTAGACGATCTGGGTGGGGCTTTCCGGCGCAAGCTCGACGGAAAAGAACTCGACCATCGACATGGGAATGCCGCTCAGCACCTTGCGCAGGGAGCTGATCGACGGGCTCACGCTGTTCTTCTCGATCATCGAGATGGTGCTGTTGGTTACGCCCGCCCGTTTGGCGAGTTCGCGCTGGGACAGGCCCTTGAGCTTGCGGATGGCTTGCAGTCGTTCGCCGACGTCCAAAGCTTGCGCCTCCAGAAACGGTCGAGATGGGGTCAAATGTGAACGATATCATGGCAATGCCGTTCAGTATTTACAACACGCAAGACCCCAGCCTGTCCGCTTCAGCGCCTCATTCGCCGTAATAATCCAATGGCACGCGCCGCAGGTTGCAGAAGATCTGGTAGGGAATGGTGCCCGCCTGTTGCGCCACGTCACTGGCCAGGACCTGCTTGCCCCACAGTTCGACCGGGCTGCCGATACCCGCCTCTGGCACTTCGGTGAGGTCGACGCAGAGCATGTCCATCGAGACCCGACCAATCAGTTGAGTACGCTTGCCGGCGACCACCACCGGGGTGCCGGTGGGCGCGTGGCGTGGGTAGCCATCGGCGTAACCCATCGCGACCACGCCAACCCGGGTCGGGCGCGGGCTGGTGAACTTGGCACCGTATCCGACCGGCTCACCGGTTGGCAGTTCGCGCACGCTGATGATGCGCGATTGCAGGGTCATTACCGGTTGCAGGCGCGCAGCTGCGGCCTGCTCGACCTCGAACGGCGTGGCCCCGTACAGCATGATGCCCGGACGCACCCAATCACTCGGCACCTGCGGCCAGCCCAGCACACCGGGGGAGTTGCGCAGGCTGCACTCGGCGGCCAGCCCCTGGCGGGCGGCCTGGAACACGGCAACCTGCTGCTCGGTGGTCGAGGCATCGAGCTCGTCGGCACGGGCGAAGTGGGTCATCAGCACGATGCGCGCGACCTTGCCGCTGGCCAGCAGGCGCTGGTAGGCCTCGTGGTAGTCCTTGGGGTGCAGGCCGACGCGGTGCATGCCGCTGTCGAGCTTGAGCCAGATGTTCAGCGGCTTGCGCACGGCGGTCTGCTCGATCGCTTCGAGCTGCCACAGCGAGTGCACCACGCACCACAGGTCGTGCTCGGCGATCAGCGCCAGCTCGCTGGCCTCGAAGAAGCCTTCGAGCAGCAGCACCGGAGCCTTGATCCCTGCGGCACGCAGCTCCAGGGCCTCTTCGATGCAGGCAACGGCGAAACCGTCAGCCTCGGTCTCCAGCGCCAGGGCGCAACGTACCGCACCGTGGCCGTAGGCATCGGCCTTGACCACGGCAAGGGCCTTGGCGCCGGACAATTCACGGGCCAGGCGGTAGTTGTGACGGAGGGCTTGGAGGTCGATCAGGGCACGGGCGGGGCGCATGGAGGGCAGCCTTCTGGTGGATCTGTTTATGACGGAGGAACGGTGCTGGCCTTTTCGCGGGCAAGCCCGCTCCCACAAGTCCTCATCCTGCCATGGGAGCGGGCTTTCCCACGAAGAGGCCAGCGCTGCAATTACTGGTGAGCCGATACCGGGCTACCGTGGCCAGCACTCTCGCGGCTGTTGCCGTAGCGCGAGATATCCAGCCCTTCGGCACTGATCTGCGGTTTCTTGCGCGCGATCAGGTCGGCCAGCAGGCGACCGGAACCGCAAGCCATGGTCCAGCCAAGGGTGCCGTGACCTGTATTGAGGAACAGGTTGCGGAACGCGGTGCCACCGACAATCGGGGTGCCATCTGGAGTGGCCGGGCGCAGGCCGGTCCAGAAACTGGCCTGGCTCAGGTCGCCGCCGCGAGGATAAAGGTCGTTGACGATCATCTCCAGCGTTTCGCGTCGACGCGGGTTCAGCGACAGGTCAAAACCGGCGATTTCAGCCATGCCACCGACACGGATACGGTTGTCGAAACGGGTGATGGCGACTTTGTAGGTTTCATCGAGAATGGTCGAGGTCGGCGCCATGTCGGCATCGGTGATCGGCACGGTCAGCGAGTAGCCCTTGAGCGGATACACCGGTGCCTTGATCCCCAGCGGCTTGAGCAGTTGCGGCGAATAGCTGCCCAGGGCCAGCACATAGCGATCGGCGGTCTCCAGCTTGCCGTCGATCCACACGCCATTGATACGGTCACCGGCATGGTCCAGGCGCTGGATGTTCTGGCCGAAGCGGAACTCGACGCCCAGCTTGATGGCCATGTCGGCCAGCTTGGTGGTGAACAGCTGGCAGTCGCCGGTCTGGTCGTTGGGCAGGCGCAGGGCGCCAGCAAGGATGTCCTTCACGCCCGCCAGCGCAGGCTCCACGCGGGCGATGCCGTCGCGGTCGAGCAATTCGTAAGGCACGCCAGACTGCTCGAGCACGGCAATATCCTTGGCTGCGGCATCGACCTGGGCCTGGGTGCGGAACAGTTGGGTGGTGCCCAGGGTGCGGCTCTCGTAGGCGATGCCGGTTTCGGCGCGCAGCTCGTCGAGGCAGTCGCGGCTGTACTCGGACAGGCGCACCATGCGCTCCTTGTTCACCGCATAGCGATTGGCTGTGCAGTTGCGCAGCATCTGCGCCATCCACAGGTACTGGTCGACGTCACCGGTCAGCTTGATGGCAAGCGGTGCATGGCGCTCGAGCAGCCACTTGATGGCTTTGAGCGGCACGCCTGGCGCGGCCCAGGGCGAGGCATAGCCGGGCGAGATCTGGCCAGCGTTGGCGAAGCTGGTTTCCATGGCCACCGCCGGCTGGCGATCGACCACCGTCACTTCGAAACCTTGCCGGGCCAGGTAGTAGGCACTGGCGGTTCCGATCACACCGCTACCAAGTACCAGAACTCGCATCGTTTATCCCTCGCACGCGGTACACCGCAGTCTTTTGTTGAAATGGCATGGATGCGCGCAGTATAAGAATCTCGGCCCAGTGCTTTTCACTATATAAAAACCTATATTTGGCGAGAATTCTCGGCAAAAACGCCTTTCACGGAGGGGCATCCCCTATGAGAACCCAACACCAAAGCAAACGTGAACTGGACAAGATCGACCGCAACATCCTGCGCATCCTGCAGAATGACGGGCGTATCTCCTTCACCGAGCTGGGCGAGAAAGTCGGGTTGTCCACCACCCCCTGCACCGAACGTGTCCGCCGCCTGGAACGTGAGGGCATCATCATGGGCTACAACGCCCGCCTCAATCCGCAACACCTCAAGGGCAGCCTGCTGGTGTTCGTCGAAATCAGCCTGGACTACAAGTCCGGCGACACCTTCGAAGAGTTCCGCCGCGCCGTCCTCAAGCTGCCGCATGTGCTGGAGTGCCACCTGGTGTCGGGAGACTTCGACTACCTGGTGAAGGCGCGTATTTCCGAGATGGCCTCGTACCGCAAGCTGTTGGGCGACATCCTGCTCAAGCTGCCGCATGTGCGCGAATCGAAAAGCTACATCGTGATGGAAGAGGTCAAGGAGAGCCTCTGCCTGCCAATTCCGGACTGAACCGTCAGACCAGCACCTGGCGGGTGCTGGCGATATAACCATGGATCAGCCGCTCGGCCTCAGGTTCGATCGGCTGCTGCGGACCACGACCACGGGGGCAGGCCATGCGCGGCGTGGTGCCGAACAGGCGGCAGATCAGCGGGCGCTCTTCATAGACGGTGCAGCCTTGCGGGCCGAGGTGCACACAGTCCAGGCGCTCCAGCGCAGCATCCTGTTCGGCCTGGGTCTTGCGTGGCAGGCGAGCCATCTCTTCACTGGATGTGGTAACCGGGCCACAGCAGTCGTGGCAGCCGGGCTCGCATTCGAAGGACGGGATGAGTTCGCGCAGGAACTGGATCTTGTGGTTGCAGGGCATGGGCGGTGTGTCGTCGAGGTTTGTGAGGATTATAGGGCCATTCGCCGAGCAAGCCCTCGCCCGGTTGCCCAACCGCGAAACCCCAGCTTATCCTCGCCCCCTTCGCACCGACTCCAGGGCCTTCCCAGATGATCCACAGCGCGCAGCACGCCGCCTCCTACTATGCCGCCAGCAGCGCGCCGCAACCGGACTACCCAAGCCTGGAAGGCGAGCACAGTGCCGATGTGTGCATCGTCGGCGGCGGTTACTCGGGCCTCAATACCGCCATCGAGCTGGCCGAGCGCGGCTTCTCGGTGATCCTGCTCGAAGCCCGCAAGATCGGCTGGGGCGCCAGCGGTCGCAATGGTGGGCAGTTGATCCGTGGCGTTGGCCACGATGTCGAGCAGTTCCTGCCGGTGCTCGGCAAGGATGGCGTACGCAGCCTCAAGCTGATGGGCCTGGAAGCCGTGGAGATCGCGCGTCAACGTATCGAGCGCCACGCCATCGCCTGCGACCTGACCTGGGGTTACTGCGACCTGGCGTACAAGCCCGCCGAGCTGGACGGCTTCGCTGAAAATGCCGAAGAGCTGCGCAGCCTGGGCTACCGCCACGAGGTCCGCGTGGTGCCCGCTTCCGAGATCCGCAGCGTGGTCGGATCCGACAGCTTCGTCGGCGGCCTGGTCGACATGGGCTCGGGCCACCTGCATCCACTCAACTTGGCTCTGGGCGAAGCGGCCGCCGCCGAACGCCTGGGCGTGGAGCTGCACGAGGATTCGGCAGTAACCCGCATCGACTACGGCCCGCAAGTCCAGGTGCACACGGCACGGGGCCGGGTGCGCGCCAGTACGCTGGTGCTGTGCACCAACGCCTACCACAACGACCTCAACCGCGAACTGGGCGGCAAGGTGCTGCCCGCCGGCAGCTACATCATCGCCACCGAACCCCTGGGCGAAGCACGTGCCCGCCAGTTGCTGCCACAGAACATGGCCGTATGCGACCAGCGCGTGGCGCTGGATTACTTCCGCCTGTCCGCCGACCACCGCCTGCTGTTCGGCGGCGCCTGCCACTACTCCGGACGCGACCCGAAGGACATCGGCGCCTACATGGGCCCGAAGATGCTCAAGGTGTTCCCGCAGCTGGCCGGTGTGCGCATCGACTACCAGTGGGGCGGCATGATCGGTATCGGCGCCAATCGCCTGCCGCAGGTCGGGCGCCTGGCCAGCCATGCCAACGTCTATTACGCCCAGGCCTACTCCGGCCACGGCCTGAACGCCACGCACCTGGCCGGGCGTCTGCTGGGCGAGGCCATCAGCGGCCAGCAGGCGGGGCGCTTCGACCTGTTCGCCAAGGTACCGCACGCGACCTTCCCTGGCGGCAAGCACCTGCGCTCGCCGCTGCTGGCGCTGGGGATGCTCTGGTACCGGCTCAAGGAGCTGCTCTGATCACGCTCGCCAGAATGGCTTGCACCCTTCCTCCCGGGCCTGCTGGCGGCTGATGCCGATATCCAGCAACTGGTGATCGCTCAACTCGCGCAGCACCTTGCGCGAGCGCCAGCGATGCACCATCAGCCCCAGGCGACCCAAGCCCACAGGGGCACTGGAAACCTTGGGCCACTGCCCTGCGCGCAGTTCTTCCGCCAACAGTTGCAGCCGTACATCGCTCAAGCCGTTCATTGCCATGTCTCCTGATTGCCTCGAAAGCTGGAGAAAGCATGCGCTCGGCAGACATGCACGATACAGATTCAACACAGGGTTATTATTTCCATACAGAATTGGCACAGCGGCCGCTGAATGCAGTATTTTTGGCCAATCTGTATCGCTCACCTTGCCCCGCGTGTGCAGGAGTATGCCGTGACCCTCTACATGAACCTCGCCGAATTGCTCGGTGCCCGGATCGAACAAGGCCTGTATCGTCCCGGCGAACGGCTGCCGTCGGTGCGCTCATTGAGCCTGGAACACGGCGTCAGCCTGAGCACCGTACAGCAGGCCTATCGCCAGCTGGAGGACAACGGCCTGGTGGCTCCGCGCCCCAAGTCCGGCTACTTCGTCACGGAAAATCGCAGCCTGCCGGCCCTGCCCGCCATCAGCCGCCCCGCCCAACGCCCTGTGGATATTTCCCAGTGGGAACAGGTGCTCGAGTTGGTACGTGCCAGCCCACACCCCGACGTGATCCAGCTCGGTCGCGGCATGCCCGACATCGAGAGCCCGACGCTCAAGCCCCTGCTGCGCAGCCTTGCCCAGCTCAGCCGGCGCCTGGACATGCCAGGGCTGTACTACGACAACATCCACGGCAACGAAGCCCTGCGTGAACAGATCGCCCGCCTGACGCTCGACTCAGGTTGCAACCTCGGGCCAGGCGACCTGGTGGTGACCACCGGTTGTCACGAAGCGCTGTCGACCAGCATCCGCGCAGTGTGCGAGCCGGGCGACATCGTCGCGGTGGATTCGCCCAGCTTCCACGGCGCCATGCAGACGCTCAAGGGCCTGGGCATGAAGGCGCTGGAGATCCCCACAGACCCGACCACCGGCATCAGCCTGGAGGCGCTGGAACTGGCGCTGGAGCAATGGCCGATCAAGCTCATCCAGATCACCCCCAGTTGCAACAACCCGCTGGGCTACATCATGCCCGAGGCGCGCAAGAAGGCCCTGCTGACCCTGGCCCAGCGCTACGACGTGGCGATTCTCGAAGACGATGTGTACGGCGACCTGGCCTACACCTACCCACGCCCACGCACCATCAAATCGTTCGACGAGGATGGCCGCGTACTGCTCTGCAGCTCGTTCTCCAAGACCCTGGCCCCAGGCCTGCGGGTCGGCTGGGTGGCGCCCGGGCGCTACCTGGAGCGGGTGCTGCACATGAAGTACATCAGCACCGGCAGCACGGCCTGCCAGCCCCAGTTGGCGATCGCCGACTTCATCGCCGAAGGCCACTATCAGCCGCACCTGCGCCGAGTCCGGGCGCAGTACCAACGCGCCCGCGACCAGATGAGCGACTGGGTGACCCGCTACTTCCCGCCCGGCACCCGCGCCAGCCGGCCCCAGGGTGGCTTCATGCTGTGGGTGGAACTGCCCGAGAGCTTCGACACCCTGCGGCTGAACCGTGCGCTACTGGAACAGGGCGTACAGATCGCCGTCGGCAGCATTTTTTCGGCGTCGGGCAAGTACCGGCACTGTCTGCGCATGAATTTCGCCACCCGCGCCACCCCGGAAATCGAGGCGGCGGTACGCAAGGTAGGTGAAACTGCCTATCGCCTACTGGCGCAGGACAGTGACGCCGGGTAACTTTGCAGCGCTTTGCACGGTCCAACCTTCCAGTGACCTGTCGTACAGGACGATTCGCCTTTGAGACTCCAGCGGGCTCTGCCCCTCCTGCTGGCGCTGCTGCTCGGCCTGAGCGGCTGCGCCAGCGTCGATGCACCTCGCGACGTGAGCCAGGCGCTGCCGGCCAACGACTCGGCGTTCGGCCGCTCAGTCCAGCGTCAGGCCGCGCCCTATGAGGGGCGCTCCGGCTTTCGCCTGCTACCGAACAGCAACGAAGCCTTCCGCGCCCGCGCCGAGCTCATCCGCAACGCCCAGACCAGCATCGACCTGCAGTACTACATCGTCCACGATGGCCTGAGCACCCGCGCCCTGGTGCACGAGCTGCTGCGCGCCGCCGACCGCGGCGTGCGGGTGCGCATCCTGCTCGACGACACCACCAGCGATGGCCTGGACAGCCTGATCGGCACCCTCGCCGCCCACCCTCATATCCAGATCCGCGTGTTCAACCCGCTGCACCTGGGCCGCAGCACCGGCCTGACGCGTGCCATGGGGCGGCTGTTCAACCTGTCGCTGCAGCACCGGCGCATGCACAACAAGCTGTTCCTGGTCGACAACAGTATGGCCATCGTCGGCGGCCGCAACCTGGGTGACGAGTACTTCGACGCCGAGCCCAACCTGAACTTCACCGACATCGACCTGCTGGGTGTAGGGCCTGTGGCCGAGCAACTCGGGCACAGCTTCGACCAGTACTGGAACAGCGCCCTGAGTCGGCCGATCGGCGACTTCCTGTGGAGCACGCCGGACGCCAGCGACCTGCGCGCCAGCCGCCAGCGCCTGGAAACCTGGCTGGCGCAGGCCAGGGTGCAGCGCAAGGCGCTGTACGACCGACTTATGGCCTATCAGACCGCGCCACGCCTGGACATCTGGCGCAACGAGCTGATCTGGGCACACAGCCAGGCGCTGTGGGATGCGCCGAGCAAGGTGCTGGCCCGCGGCGAGCCCGACCCACAGTTGCTGATGACCCAGCAACTGGCGCCGGACCTGAAGAACGTACACCGCGAGCTGATCCTGGTCTCGGCCTACTTCGTGCCGGGCGAGCCAGGCCTGCTGTACCTCACCAGCCGCGCCGACGCCGGCACCTCGGTCAAGCTGCTGACCAACTCGCTCGAAGCCACCGATGTGCCGGCCGTGCACGGCGGCTATGCGCCCTATCGCCGTGCCCTGCTCGAACATGGCGTGGAGCTGTTCGAGCTGCGTCGCCAGCCCGGAGACCCGAGCGCCGCGCGCGGCGTCCTCAGCTTCAAGGGCCAGTCCGACTCGAGCCTGCACAGCAAGGCAATGGTCTTCGACCGGCGCAAGACCTTCATTGGCTCCTTCAACTTCGATCCCCGCTCGGTGCTGTGGAACACCGAGGTCGGGGTGATGGTCGACAGCCCCGAGTTGGCCGAGTACACCCGCGCGCTGGCCGAACAGGGCATGGCGCCGGCCTTGAGCTATCAGCCGAAGCTGGTGGACGGGAAGATGGTCTGGGTGACCGAGGACAATGGCCAGTTGCATACCCTGACCGCTGAGCCGGGCGGGATATGGCGCCGGTTCAATGCCTGGGTAGCCAAGGCGGTGGGATTGGAGAAGATGCTCTAGCAGCCGGGCCGCACTAGTGCGGCCCGGCTATTTCAGGCGGAGGCGGGCTCGAACGCACCGGGACGCCGGGTCAGCAGCACCAGCCCCGCAGCCCCTGCAGCCATCAGGAACAGCAAGGCATGCCCACTGACCCACTGGCTCCCTGCCCCGGCCAGCAAAGGCCCGAGCAAACAACCGATACCCCACAATTGCGCCACATGGGCGTTGGCACGCACCAATGCGTCATCGCGATAACGCTCGCCGATCAGGATCAGCGACAGGGTGAACAAGCCCCCCGCGCTCGCACCGAACAGTACCCACAGCGGCCACACCGCCGGGGTGTGCAGCAGCAGCGGAATCGCCAGGCTCGAACCCAGCAGACTCACCGCACAGCCACTGAACAAGGCTTGCCGGGACATGCGATCGGCAAGGGCGCCAATCGGCAGCTGCAGCACGGCATCGCCGACCACCACGGTGCTGACCATGAACAACGCCACTTCGGCGGTGAAGCCTTGCTGCAACACATACACCGGCAGGAGCGTCAGGATCATCGCCTCGAATGCCGCGAACAACGCAATGGCCCAGGCAATTACCGGCAAGCGTCGGCAGAAGGCAAACAAGTCGCTGAAGGTCACGCTGCACGCCTCGGTCGACGGCGCACCACCGCGGCCAAGCAGGAGCAAGGGTGCGAGCAACAGCAGGCCGCTGGCGGCCCAGAAACCGAAATCATCTTCCGAGCCGAGAAAGCCCAGCACCAGCGGCCCGGCCAGCTGGCTCAGGGCATAGCTGCTGCCATACAGCGCCACCAGCCGCCCGCGCCACTGCTCGACCACCAACTGGTTGATCCAGCTTTCGCCGAGGATGAACACCACTGTCAGTGACATGCCGATCAGCAGGCGTAGCGCCAGCCACAGCGGATAGCTGGGCAACACTGCCACCAGCACGATCGACAACGCACCGCCCCACAGGCACAGGCGCATCGCCGATGGCACGCCGACCCAACCCGCCAGGCGACTGGCCAGGCTCGCGCCGAGCAGTACGCCGATTGCCGGCATCGCCGCCATCACACCAATGGCGAACCCGCCGTAGCCCCAGCCTTCCAGGCGCAGGGATACCAGCGGCATGCTCACGCCGAGCGCAAGCCCGACACTGAGCACCGACGCCAGTACGGCAAAGTAGGTTCCCCAGCGCATTGCAGACTCCCAGGTAAATTTGTTCAGGCCCATTCGCGGGCAAGCCCGCTCCCACATGTACGCCGCCGCTCTCAAGGACAGCGCCGGGCCTGTGGGAGCGGGCTTGCCCGCGAAGAAGACTACCGGATCACAACTTGATCCAGGTCGCCTTCAGCTCGGTGTACTTCTCCAGTGCATGCAGCGACTTGTCACGGCCGTTGCCCGACTGCTTGAAGCCGCCGAACGGTGCGGTCATGTCGCCGCCGTCGTACTGGTTGACCCACACGCTGCCGGCACGCACGGCACGGGCAGTCTTGTGCGCCTTGGAGATATCGGCGGTCCAGATGCCGGCCGCCAGGCCATACGGGGTATCGTTGGCGATGGCGATGGCCTCTTCGGCGGTGTCGAAGGCGATCACCGACAGCACCGGGCCGAAGATTTCTTCCTGGGCGATCTTCATGGCGTTGGTCACACCGTCGAAGATGGTCGGCTCGACGTAGGTGCCGCCGGTCTCTTCGAGGATGCGCTTGCCACCGGCCAGCAGCTTGGCGCCGTCCTGATGACCGGCGTCGATGTACGACAGCACGGTGTTCATCTGCTGGGTATCGACCAGCGCACCGACCGTGGTGGCCGGATCCAATGGGTTGCCGGGCTTCCAGGCCTTGAGGGCCTCGACCACCAGCGGCAGGAACTTGTCCTTGATCGAGCGCTCGACCAGCAGGCGCGAGCCAGCGGTGCAGACCTCGCCCTGGTTGAAGGCGATGGCGCTGGCAGCGGCTTCGGCGGCGGCCTGCAGGTCAGGGGCGTCGGCGAAGACGATGTTCGGGCTCTTGCCACCGGCTTCCAGCCAGATGCGCTTCATGTTCGATTCGCCCGCGTACACCATCAGTTGCTTGGCGATCTTGGTAGAACCGGTGAACACCAGGGTATCGACATCCATGTGCAGGGCCAGGGCCTTGCCGACGGTGTGGCCATAGCCAGGCAGCACGTTCAGCACGCCTGCCGGGATGCCGGCCTCGATGGCCAGTTGGGCGATGCGGATGGCGGTCAGCGGGGACTTCTCGGACGGCTTGAGCACCACCGAGTTGCCGGTGGCCAGCGCCGGGCCGAGTTTCCAGCAGGCCATCAACAGCGGGAAGTTCCATGGGACGATGGCACCCACGACGCCTACCGGCTCACGGGTCACCAGGCCCAGTTGGTCGTGCGGGGTCGGTGCGACCTCGTCGTAGACCTTGTCGATGGCTTCGGCAGTCCAGTGAATGGCCTGGGCAGCGCCCGGGATATCGATGGTGGAGGAGTCGCCGATCGGCTTGCCCATGTCCAGGGTTTCCAGCAGCGCCAGTTCCTCGACATGCTTGCGCAGCAGGTCGGCGAAGCGGATCAGCTTGGCCTTGCGCTTGGCAGGAGCCAGTTGCGACCAGACGCCAGAGTCGAAGGTGGCGCGAGCGTTTTCCACGGCGCGGTTGGCGTCGGCCAGGTCACAACTGGCAACCTTGGCCAGGAAACGTCCGTCGACTGGGCTCAGGCACTCGAAGGTTTCGCCGGAGGCGGCGTCGGTGTATTCGCCGTTGATGAAGGCGCGGCCTTCGATCTTCAGTTGCTGGGCACGCTGTTCCCAATCCGCACGAGTCAGGGTGGTCATACGAAACTCCTCCTCTTGTTAAGGTGCAGCCCCGTATTGAGGACTCACGGGCACTGTCAGAAATTCTGGCCGGGCGACAAGCGCACACGGGCATCCGACACCCTAAACCAGGCCGGTTAAACTATCAATATATTTGACACGAATGGCTTAAAAGCCTACTGATGTGCATTTTATTAAACAACAACAGGGTATCCAGCATGAGCATCGACAGCATCATCGACTTCGCCCAGGTCCTTACCGAAGCCGAGCGCTATCGCCCGGCGGCCGAGAAAATCCTCAAGGGCGAGCCGGATCAGGCGGTTTACAACCACTATTCGAGCCCTTGCGGCCAGTTCGCCGCGGGCGTCTGGGAGGGTGAGGTCGGCCAGTGGACGGTGAATTACACCGAGCACGAGTATTGCGAGATCGTCCAGGGCGTTTCGGTCCTGCGCGACCAGGACGGCGGCGCCAAGACCCTGCGGGCAGGCGACCGTTTCGTCATTCCGGCCGGCTTCAAGGGTACCTGGGAAGTGCTGGAGGCGTGCCGCAAGATCTATGTGATGTTCGAGCAGAAGTGATGGCGACAGATATGTAATGCCTGGCCTGGATGCACGTACCCAAACTAGGTGATGTCCACTTCGGACATTACCCAAGGAGCATCCCGCATGACCATCGACATCCTCTGCCCAGCACGCCACGTGATCGGTACTCGCTACGTTGAAAGCGTGAAGCCCTACATCCTGGAGCTGACCGGCCTGGCCGCGGCCGCAGGCCCGCAGGACATCACAACTCGCGAGATCAGGACCGACCGCGTGATGATCGGCGTCGACGTGCATGGTTTCATCAATGGCTTGATCATTTCCTGATCCCAGCCATTTGAGTCAGGCATAAAAAAACCCGCCTTCTTGCGAAGGCGGGTTTTTTTGGTTGCCGGATCAATTACTTGATCTTGGCTTCCTTGTACACCACGTGCTTGCGGACGACCGGATCGTATTTCTTGATCTCGATCTTGTCCGGAGTGGTGCGCTTGTTCTTGTCGGTGGTGTAGAAGTGGCCGGTACCGGCACTCGAAACCAGACGGATCAATTCACGCATGATGTTCTCCCTTAAACCTTGGCGCCAGCTTTACGGATGTCGACCAGAACGGCATCGATGCCGCGCTTGTCGATGATACGCATGCCTTTGGCGGAAACGCGCAGACGCACGAAACGATTCTCGGATTCAACCCAGAAACGGTGGTGCTGCAGGTTCGGCAGGAAACGACGACGGGTTTTGTTGTTTGCGTGGGAAATGTTGTTCCCGGTTACCGGACCCTTACCGGTAACTTGACAGACTCTCGACATGCCTCAGCCCTCTAAAACCACATGCCCAACCCGGCATGGGTTGGCCGCTTAATCTCTCAGTCTATGGCGCCAAGGCGCCGTGTTTCCGGGGGTCTTATCGAACCGGCTCAGATGAGCGACAGGCCGAGCCCCTAGAAAAGAGCGCTGCTTTATACCAGAAAGGGTCGGCCACAACAACAGAAGATGCACATTCCGATCGGGCCGATCGCGCCCGGCCAGCATAGCGACAAGGCCCGCGCACTGTCGACCGCTCGTCGCCGCGCAGCATAAAAATCAGGTGGTCATTTCCCGACTGGCGCACTAGGGTAGGACGTTTCCGCCTCCAGACTGCACTGGCAGATGGGCCCCTGACCAGCCGAGGATCCACCATGCGCGTCGCCGCCCTTTCCGTTCTATTCACTTCCCTGCTCGCCGCAGGCATCGCCCAGGCAGCTCCGCTGTCGGTGTGCACCGAGGCCAGCCCGGAAGGTTTCGACGTGGTTCAGTACAACTCGCTGACCACTACCAACGCCTCGGCCGACGTGCTGATGAACCGCCTGGTCGAGTTCGACGCGGCCCAGGGCAAGGTGGTGCCGAGCCTTGCACAAAGCTGGACGGTCTCCAAAGACGGCCTGGTCTATGACTTCACGTTGCGCGGCGGCGTGAAGTTCCACAGCACCGACTACTTCAAGCCGACCCGCGAACTGGACGCCGACGACGTGTTGTTCAGCTTCCAGCGCATGCTCTACCCCGCCCATGCCTGGCACAAGACCGCACCCGGCGGTTATCCGCATGCCCAGTCGCTGCAGCTGGGCAACCTGATCAAGTCGATCGACGCGCCCGATCCACAGAGCGTGCGCTTTACCCTCACCCATCCGGACGCGACCTTCCTGGCCACCCTGAGCATGGGCTTCGCCTCGATCTACTCGGCCGAGTATGCCGACAAGCTGCTCAAGGCCGGCACGCCCGAGAAGCTCAATAGCCAGCCCATCGGCACCGGCCCGTTCGTCTTCCAGCGCTTCCAGAAGGACGCCCTGGTGCGTTATCGCGCCAACCCCGACTACTTCGGCGGCAAGCCTGCGGTCGACCCGCTGGTGTTCGCCATCACCACCGACCCGAACGTGCGCCTGCAGAAGCTCAAGCGCAACGAATGCCAGGTAGCCCTGTCGCCCAAGCCGCTGGACATCGCCGAAGCCGCGAAGAACGACAAGCTGAAGGTAGCCTCCACCCCGGCCTTCATGACCGCCTTCGTGGCCATCAACAGCGAGCACCCGCCGCTGGACAAACCCGAAGTGCGCCAGGCGATCAACCTCGCCTTCGACAAACCGGCCTACCTCAAGGCCGTGTTCGATGACACCGCCATCGCCGCCAACGGCCCCTACCCGCCCAATACCTGGAGTTACGCCAAGGACCTGCCCGGCTACGCGCTGGACTTGAAGAAGGCCAAGGCGTTGCTGACCAAGGCCGGCCTGGCCGACGGCTTCAGCACCACGATCTGGACCCGGCCGTCGGGCAGCCTGCTCAACCCCAACCCTAGCCTCGGCGCACAAATGCTCCAGGCCGACCTGGCGAAAATCGGCATCAAGGCCGAGATCCGAGTGATCGAGTGGGGCGAGCTGATCCGCCGGGCCAAGGCCGGTGAACATGACCTGCTGTTCATGGGCTGGGCGGGCGACAACGGCGACCCGGACAACTTCCTCAGCCCGCAATTCTCGTGCGCGGCGGTCAAGTCCGGGACCAACTTCGCGCGTTTCTGCGACAGCCGTCTCGACCAGTTGATCAACGCAGGACGCACCACCAACGACCAGAGCGTGCGCAGCCGTCTGTACCAGCAGGCGCAGACGCTGATCCAACAACAGGCGCTGTGGCTGCCGTTGGCCCACCCGACCGCCTCGACCCTGCTGAGCAAGGGCGTCGAGGGCTATCAGGTGAGCCCGTTCGGGCGGGTGGACTTCAGCAAGGTGTCGGTGGAGCGCTGACAGGCACTCGGTGTCGGCCTTTTCGCCGCTGCGATTTACCCGCGAAAAGGCCGGCACTGCCTCCATTACGCCCCGATCCAACCCTGTTCCACCATCGACAACGGCTCGCCATCGCCGACGATCACGTGGTCGAGCACACGCACATCGATCAGCGCCAGCGCCTGCTTCAACGTGCGAGTCAGGTGGACATCGTCCTGGCTCGGCGCGCTGTTGCCCGACGGGTGGTTGTGACAGATGATCAACGCCGCCGCGTTATGCAGCAGCGACCGGCGCACCACCTCACGCGGATAGATGCTTGCCCGGTCTATCGTGCCGCGAAACAGGATCTCGAACGCCACGGGCCGGTGCCGGGTGTCCAGGAACAGGCAGCCGAACACCTCGCAGCGTTCATGGCGCAGCATCGACTTCAGGTAGCGCCGCACCGCCGTAGGGCTTTCCAGCGCCGGCGCGCGTTCGATGGTTTCGTCCAGGTAGCGTCGTCCGATCTCCAGCAGTGCCTGCAATTGCGCGTACTTCACCGGCCCGATGCCCGGCTCGCGCAGCAGCGCGGCGCGGTCGGCCTCGAGAAACGCCCGCAACCCGCCAAAGCGCTTGAGCAGGCTGCGCGCCAGGTCGACCACGTTGCGCCCGGCAACGCCCGAGCCTAACAGCACTGCCAACAACTCCCCATCCGACAACACCTGCGCCCCACGCGCCAGCAACTTCTCCCTCGGCCGCTCGTCCAGCGGCCATTCCCTGATGTTCATACCCCTCCTTGCGTTGTACTGCGGCGCCTTCAAGCCCTGTGTTAATCTATTTCGCCTCGTTAAATGCGACGTTCTGCCGCAGGCAATTTCAAACGTCGCCGCCCGCTTTCACTGGAAAAAGGCAAGCCTATGCAGCGGCTGTATCGCAAGCGCATCGTTCTCGGCGTGGGTGGCGGCATTGCCGCCTACAAGAGCGCCGAGCTGATTCGCCGACTCCTGGAACACGGCGCGCAGGTGCGTGTCGTCATGACCCGCGGGGGCGCCGAGTTCATCACTCCGCTGACCCTGCAGGCGCTCTCCGGCCACCCGGTGCACATGGACCTGCTCGACCCTGCCGCCGAGGCTGCAATGGGTCATATCGAACTGGCCAAGTGGGCCGACCTGGTGCTGATCGCCCCGGCCACTGCCGACCTGATGGCGCGCATGGCCCAGGGCATGGCCGATGACCTGCTGACCACGCTGGTGCTGGCCACCGACGCCACCGTCGCCGTCGCCCCGGCCATGAACCAGGCCATGTGGCGCGACCCCGCCACCCAGGACAACCTCGAGCTGCTCAAGCGCCGTGGCATCCAGGTGTTCGGCCCGGCCTCCGGCAGCCAGGCCTGTGGCGACGTCGGCCTGGGCCGTATGCTCGAAGCCACCGACCTTGCCTGGTGCGCCGCCGAGAGCTTCAAGCGCCAGGCCCTGACCGGCAAGCACGTGCTGATCACCGCCGGCCCGACCCAGGAAAACATCGATCCGGTGCGCTACATCACCAATCATAGTTCCGGGAAGATGGGCTTTGCCCTGGCCGAAGCGGCCGCCGAAGCCGGGGCCAGAGTGACCCTCGTCACCGGCCCCGTGCACCTGCAGACCCCCGACCGGGTCAACCGCATCGACGTGGTGAGCGCGCGGGACATGCTCGCGGCCTGTGAAGCAGCCATGCCGTGCGACCTGTTCATCGCCTCGGCAGCAGTCGCGGACTACCGTCCCGAGGTGGTCGCCCCGCAAAAGCTCAAGAAAGACCCTACGACCGGCGACGGCATGCTGCTGCAGATGGTGCGCAATCCGGATATCCTTGCCACCCTCGCTGGCCGTGCCGACCGCCCGTTCAGCGTCGGTTTCGCAGCCGAGACCGAGCACCTGCTCGATTACGCAACGCGCAAGCTCAAGGACAAGAACCTCGACCTGATCGTCGCCAATGATGTGGCCAACCCCAGCATCGGCTTCAACAGCGAGGAAAACGCCCTGACCGTAATCGACCGCCAGCAGCACCAGACCCTCTTCGCGCAGACCAGCAAGGGCAAGATCGCCCGGCAACTGGTCGCCTTCATCGCCGAACGGCTCAATCAGGTTCAATAAGTTCCATGCACGCTCTTCAAGCCAAGATCCTCGACCCACGCCTGGGTACCGAATTCCCCCTGCCGCAATACGCCACCCCCGGCTCCGCTGGCCTGGACCTGCGCGCCCTGCTCAAGGAAGACACCGTCCTCGAGCCGGGCCAGACCCTGCTGATCCCCACCGGCCTGTCGATCTACATCGGCGATCCAGGCCTGGCAGCGATGATCCTGCCGCGCTCGGGCCTTGGTCATAAGCACGGCGTAGTGTTGGGCAACCTGGTCGGCCTGATCGACTCGGACTACCAGGGCGAGCTCATGGTCTCGTGCTGGAACCGCGGCAACACGCCGTTCACCATCAGCATCGGCGAGCGCATCGCCCAGCTGATCCTGGTACCGGTGGTGCAGGCGCATTTCGACATCGTCGAAGCCTTCGACGAAACCCAGCGTGGCAGCGGCGGTTTCGGTCATTCCGGGACCCGCTGAGCCGACCGTCGGGGCCATGGACGGCGAACTCTCGGGGCTATCTACCGTCCAAGCGTTCAGTTTGCGCTTACCCAGAAGCCTTTGACCCCTTGGAGTCCCCAGAGATGAACGACATGGCCCAGCTGGTACCCGCATTGCCAGACAGCATCTTCCGTGCCTATGACATCCGCGGCATCGTCGGCAAGACGCTGCACGCCGAAACCGCCTACTGGATCGGCCGCGCCATCGGCGCCCAGACCCTCGCTCAGGGCGAGCCGAAGATCTCCGTGGGCCGCGACGGCCGCCTGTCCGGCCCGATGCTGGTCGAGCAACTGATCAAGGGCCTGGCCGATGCCGGTTGCCAGGTCAGCGATGTCGGCCTGGTGCCCACCCCCGCGCTGTACTACGCCGCCAATGTGCTGGCCGGTACGTCAGGCGTGATGCTCACCGGCAGCCACAACCCGTCGGACTACAACGGCTTCAAGATCGTCATCGCCGGCGACACCCTCGCCAACGAGCAGATCCAGGCCCTGCTGACCCGCCTCAAGACCAACGACGTACCGCGCGGCGAAGGCCACGTGGAGAAGGTCGAGATCCTCGAGCGCTACTACCAGCAGATCACCGGCGACGTGAAGCTGTCGAAAAAGCTCAAGGTCGTGGTCGACTGCGGCAACGGCGCCGCCGGGGTGATCGCCCCGCAACTGATCGAGGCCCTCGGCTGCGAAGTGATCCCGCTGTTCTGCGAGGTCGACGGCAACTTCCCCAACCACCACCCGGACCCGGGCAAGCCCGAGAACCTCGAAGACCTGATCGCCAAGGTCAGGGAAACCGGCGCCGACATCGGCCTGGCCTTCGACGGCGACGGTGACCGTGTGGGCGTGGTCACCAACACCGGCAGCATCGTCTACCCCGACCGCCTGCTGATGCTCTTCGCCCAGGACGTACTGTCGCGCAACCCCGGCGCCGAGATCATCTTCGACGTCAAATGCACCCGTCGCCTGACTCCACTGATCAAAGAGCACGGCGGCCGCGCCCTGATGTGGAAGACCGGTCATTCGTTGATCAAGAAGAAGATGAAACTGACCGGCTCGCTGCTGGCCGGCGAGATGAGCGGACACATCTTCATCAAGGAACGCTGGTACGGTTTCGACGACGGTATCTACAGTGCCGCACGCCTGCTGGAAATCCTCAGCAAGGCCGACCAGGATGCCGAAAGCCTGTTCGCCGCGTTCCCGAACGATATTTCCACACCGGAAATCAACATCGATGTGACCGACGAGAGTAAATTCAGCATCATTGATGCACTGCAACGCGACGCCGACTGGGGCGAAGCCAACCTGACCACCATCGACGGTGTACGGGTCGACTACCCACACGGCTGGGGCCTGGTCCGCGCCTCCAACACCACACCGGTGCTGGTACTGCGCTTCGAGGCCGACAGCGAGGCAGAACTCGACCGTATCAAGGCTGTATTCCGCACGCAGTTGCTGCGGGTCGATCCCGGCCTGCAACTGCCGTTCTGACCGACTATCTGTTCCTCACTGGAGCCCTGCATGACCCTCGATCGCGATGCCGCTTCCCATGTAGCCGAGGTTTTGTCCGAAGCGCTGCCCTACATCCGCCGCTTTGTCGGCAAGACCCTGGTGATCAAGTACGGCGGCAACGCGATGGAGAGCGAAGAGCTCAAGACCGGCTTTGCCCGTGACATCGTGCTGATGAAGGCGGTGGGCATCAACCCGGTCGTCGTACACGGCGGCGGCCCGCAGATCGGCGACCTGCTCAAGCGCCTGTCGATCGAGAGCCACTTCATCGACGGCATGCGCGTCACCGATTCGGCGACCATGGACGTGGTAGAGATGGTCCTGGGCGGCCAGGTCAACAAGGATATCGTCAACCTGATCAACCGCCACGGCGGCAGCGCCATCGGCCTGACCGGCAAGGATGCGGAGCTGATCCGCGCCAAGAAGCTCACCGTCAGCCGCCAGACCCCAGAGATGACCACCCCGGAAATCATCGACATCGGCCATGTCGGCGAAGTCGTGGGCGTGAACACCGAGCTGCTGAACATGCTGGTCAAGGGCGACTTCATCCCGGTAATCGCGCCGATCGGCGTGGGTGCCAACGGCGAGTCGTACAACATCAACGCTGACCTGGTCGCCGGCAAGGTCGCCGAAGCCTTGAAAGCCGAGAAGCTGATGCTGCTGACCAACATTGCCGGCCTGATGGACAAGCAGGGCCAGGTTCTCACCGGCCTGACCACCGAGCAGGTCAACGAGCTGATCGCCGACGGCACCATCTACGGTGGCATGCTGCCGAAGATCAAGTGCGCACTGGAAGCCGTGCAGGGTGGCGTGAACAGTTCGCACATCATCGATGGCCGCGTACCGAACGCGGTGCTGCTGGAGATCTTCACCGACAGCGGCGTGGGCACCCTGATCACCAATCGCAAGCGTCACTGATGCGTTGATCGCGGGCCCGCTCCTGCAAGACCCGTAGGAGCGGGCTTGCCCGCGAAAAGTACACCGCGGTAATGGCACCGGCCATGTGGGTGTCCGCTGATATTCTGCGCCCCGACAAGCTTGCTCTTCCAAGGATCGCGCAGGCTTGGCCGAACCAGAACAATGGAACATGGCGCAATGCCATTATTTTTCACTGTCCCGCCCTCAACTTTCTCTCTAGGCTGCCGACACAACGTGGCAGAATGCACGCCCGTTGCAAATAGTTGCTATTTACCTGGAGAACTCGCGTGAAATACGCATCACAAGGACTCGTGCTGGCAGCTGCCGTCGCGCTCGGGTCCATCGCCGGCTGCGCTACCGAAACTTCCACCGCTGTGGCCGTACAACAGGTCGAAAGCGTCAGCCGCCCGTACAGCGGCGTGCGTGCACCGATCGCCGTAGGCAAGTTCGACAACCGTTCGAGCTACATGCGCGGCATCTTCTCCGACGGCGTCGACCGCCTCGGCGGCCAGGCCAAGACCATCCTGATCACCCACCTGCAGCAGACCGGCCGTTTCAACGTGCTGGACCGCGACAACATGGGTGAGATCCAGCAGGAAGCCGCAATCAAAGGCCAGGTCCAGCGCCTGAAGGGCGCCGATTTCGTGGTGACGGGCGACGTTACCGAATTCGGCCGCAAGGAAGTCGGTGACCACCAGCTGTTCGGCATCCTCGGTCGCGGCAAGACCCAGATCGCCTACGCCAAGGTCGCGCTGAACATCGTCAACATCAGCACCTCCGAAGTGGTCTATTCGAGCCAGGGCGCCGGCGAATACGCCCTGTCCAACCGTGAAGTCATCGGCTTCGGCGGTACCGCCAGCTACGACTCCACCCTCAACGGCAAGGTTCTCGACCTGGCCATGCGCGAAGCGGTGAACAAGCTGGTCGGCGCTGTCGAAAGCGG
The DNA here is from genome assembly GCF_009650575.1 of Pseudomonas sp. MNR3A. Classification (NCBI taxonomy): domain Bacteria; kingdom Pseudomonadati; phylum Pseudomonadota; class Gammaproteobacteria; order Pseudomonadales; family Pseudomonadaceae; genus Pseudomonas; species Pseudomonas sp. MNR3A. The sequence goes on from NZ_VZZS01000007.1 coordinate 61,807, forward strand.
CCAGTGGAAGCCGCAAGCGCAGTAAGACCCTGCAGCAAGACGACAACGACAAGGAAGCACGTAGATGAGCATCACCCGCTCGGCCTGGCGCACTGGCGCCGGGCTCATGCTGGCCAGCGCCCTGCTGGTCGGTTGCAACTCGCAGAAGCCGCTGTACCAGTGGGAAAGCTACCAGCCGCAAGTGCGCGAATACTTCAACGACCAGTCCAAGGAAGAACAGGTCATCGCCCTGGAACGCGACCTGGAGAAGATCAAGGCCAAGAACGGCGCCGTCCCTCCTGGGTATCACGCGCAACTGGGCCTGCTCTACTCGAGCCTGGGCAAGGACGACCAGATGATCCAGCAGTTCCGCACCGAGAAGGCGCTGTTCCCTGAGTCGGCGGCGTACATGGACTTCCTGATGAAGAACGCCACGCAAGGAGCGAAGCAGTGATCAAGCGCCTTACCCAACTGATCGTCGGCGCCTGCGTGCTGGCCCTGTTCGCCGGCTGTGCCGAGCGCAAGACCACCGACTACGCGGCCTTCAAGCAGAGCCGTCCGAAGTCGATCCTGATCGTGCCGCCGCTGAACAACTCACCGGACGTCAAGGCCAGCTACAGCATGCTCGCGCAGGTCACCTACCCCCTGGCCGAAGCCGGTTACTACGTGATGCCGGTGGCGCTGGTCGCCGAGACCTTCCGCCAGAACGGCATGACTACCCCGGCTGACATCCATGAGCTGCCGATGGCCAAGCTGCACGAGATCTTCGGCGCCGATGCGGCGCTGTACGTGACCGTCAGCGACTACGGCACCCGCTACATGGTGCTGAGCAGCGCAACCATCGTGACCGCCAGTGCCAAGCTGGTCGACCTGAAGTCCGGCACCACGCTGTGGACCGGTACTGCATCCGCCTCCAGCGAAGAAGGCCGGCAGAACCAGGGCGGCCTGATCGGCATGCTGATCACTGCGGCAGTGAACCAGGTCATCAGCAGCGTGCAGGAAGACGCCGGTTATCCGATCGCGGGTATCACCAGCGCGCGCCTGCTGTCGCCGAACCCGAACGGCGGGATCCTGTATGGGCCGCGTTCGCCGAAGTACGGCACGGACTAAGCGGCGACTGCTTCGCGGGCAAGCCCGCTCCCACAACGGCGGTGAACCTCTTTGAGAGCAACTGTCTTGCTCAAAATCTAGAAGCCAGCCCAATCCCTGTGGGAGCGGGCTTGCCCGCGAACAACCCACCGCCGATTCAATGAAAAAGGCGACCCTCATGGGTCGCCTTTTTCATTACCGGTCCGAGATCAGATCCCGTACTGCGCCCGATAGGCCTCGACCGCCGGCAGGTGCTGCTTGAGCTGAGGGTCGTCAGCCAGGAACTCGAGCACCTGGGTCAGCGAAACGATACTGACCACCGGAATGCCGAAATCACGTTCCACTTCCTGGATCGCCGAGAGCTCGCCATTGCCGCGCTCTTCGCGGTTCAATGCGATCAGCACGCCTGCGGCGTTGGCCTGCTGGCCCTTGATGATCTGCATGACTTCACGGATGGCGGTACCGGCAGTGATCACGTCGTCGATGATCAGCACGTCACCGGCCAGCGGGGAGCCGACCAGGCTGCCGCCCTCGCCGTGGTCCTTGGCTTCCTTGCGGTTGAAGCACCATGGCACGTCGAGCTGATGCTGCTCGGCCAGGGACACCGCCGTGGCCGCTGCCAGCGGGATGCCCTTGTACGCGGGGCCGAACAGCACGTCGAAGGGGATCTTGCTGTCGACGATCGCGGCTGCATAGCAGCGCCCCAGCTGGGCCAGGGCCGATCCGCTGTTGAACAGCCCGGCGTTGAAGAAGTACGGGCTGGTACGCCCCGATTTCAGGGTGAATTCACCGAAGCGCAGAACGCCGCGATCGATGGCAAAACGAATGAAGTCGCGCTGATACGGCTGCATGAAAAGTCCCGGACACCACGGATTTAGCTAAATGAGTTGAGCTCGGGTATCATACACGCACGAGATTTTTGGGGCCATTTATGCGGATCATCAGTGTGAACGTGAATGGCATTCAGGCTGCGGCCGAGCGTGGACTGCTCAGCTGGCTGCAAGCCCAGAATGCCGACGTCATCTGCCTTCAGGATACCCGCGCCTCGGCCTTTGAACTCGACGACCCAGCTTTCCAGCTCGATGGCTATTTCCTTTATGCCTGCGAAGCGGAGGTGCCTGCCCAAGGTGGCGTGGCGCTCTACTCGCGGATGCAGCCCAAGGCAGTCATCACCGGCCTGGGCTTCGAGACGGCCGACCGTTACGGGCGCTACCTGCAAGCAGATTTCGACAAGGTAAGCATCGCCAGCCTGCTGCTGCCTTCGGGAATGAACGGCGACGAAGACTTGAACCAGAAATTCAAGTTGATGGACGACTTCGCCAAGTACCTGGACAAGCAGCGTCGCAAGCGTCGCGAATACATCTATTGCGGCTCGTTCTACGTGGCGCAGCAGAAGCTCGACATCAAGAACTGGCGCGACAGCCAGCAGTCGCCGGGCTTCCTGCCGCCCGAACGCGCCTGGATGGACGCGATCATCGGCGAGATGGGCTATGTCGACGCCCTGCGCGAAGTCAGCCGCGAAGGCGACCAGTACAGCTGGTGGCCGGACAACGAACAGGCCGAGATGCTCAACCTGGGCTATCGCTTCGACTATCAGATCCTCACCCAAGGTCTGCGCCGCTTCGTGCGCAGTGCTCGCCTGCCGCGCCAGCCACGCTTCTCGCAGCACGCGCCGCTGATCGTCGACTACGACTGGACGCTGACCATCTGAAGACCTGCGGGGGCCTTTGATCAGGCCCCCGCATTTCGTTACGGACTCTCCTCCACCTCGCCAGGCAGCTCCTCATCCAGGTGCAGCCAGGGTAGCCGGCTGCCCGTCCAGATATGCCGACTGGCCCTCACCTGTTCTGGCCGGTCCAGCGTCCCCACCGTCACATCGATGCTCAGCGGGCTATGCGTCGTCTCCAGCGCCACATGCGCGCCGCAGTCGCCGCAGAAGAACCGGGTACAACTGGCCGGCGCCACATAGCGCTTCGGCTCGCCCGCCATCCACTGGAAACCCTTGCGCGGCAGGGTAAGCCAGGTCACCACCAGCCCGCCGCTGGCCCGTCGACAGATCGAGCAGTGGCAGTGGGCGACATCCGTCAGATCACCCTCCAGCCGGTAGCGCAAGGCACCGCAATGGCACCCGCCTTCCTGTACGTCATTCATGAAACGACCTCCTGTCGCCTTCATCGAGGCGAAAGCTGGCTGAAAGCTTACCCACCTAGGATAGCGCCACCACCGGCGACAGACCGGCCAGCCAGGGTGTCGGCATTACGTACGAACCCGGCCCAATCAACAACAACAATGGTGATACCGATGTTTTCCTGTGCCCGCCTTCCTGCAGTACCCCTCCCGCTATTCCATGCACAGCGCCTGACGCGCTGATCCGCCCGAATCGTCCGTCCTTTCGCCGCGCCACGCCTGGAGTACCGCCATGCTGACCTTCCTTGGCTTTGCCATGGTCATCACCTTCATGTACCTGATCATGACCAAGCGCCTGTCGGCCTTGATCGCCCTGATCCTGGTACCGATCATTTTCGCCCTGTTCGGCGGCTTCTCCGCCAAGATCGGCCCCATGATGCTCGAAGGCATCAGCAAGCTTGCGCCCACCGGCGTGATGCTGATGTTCGCCATCCTCTACTTCGCCCTGATGATCGACTCCGGCCTGTTCGACCCGGCCGTGCGCAAGATCCTCAAGCTGGTCAAGGGCGACCCGCTGAAAGTCTCGGTCGGCACTGCCGTGCTGGCTTTGGTGGTCTCGCTCGACGGTGACGGCGCCACCACCTACATGATCTGCTGCGCCGCCATGCTGCCGCTGTACAGCCGCCTGGGCATGAGCCCGCGAATCATGGCCGGTTTGATCATCCTCGCCGGTGGCGTGATGAACATGACCCCCTGGGGTGGTCCGACCGCTCGCGCCGCCAGCGCGCTGCATGTAGACCCGTCGGACATCTTTGTGCCGATGATCCCGGCCATGGCCTTCGGTGTGCTGGCGATCCTCGCCATCGCCTACATGTACGGCAAGCGCGAGCGTGCCCGCCTGGGTGAGCTGCACCTGCCGACCGACGACATCGATCACAGCGAAATCAGCGTGTCGCAGTTCCCCGAAGCGCGCCGCCCCAAGCTGATCTGGTTCAACGGCGCCCTGACCGCTGCCCTGATGGTCGCGCTGATCTCCGGCGTGCTGCCGCTGCCGGTGCTGTTCATGATCGCCTTCAGTATCGCCATGATCGTCAACTACCCCTGCCTGCAGCAGCAGAAGGACCGCATCGCAGCCCACGCCGGTAGCGTGCTGGCCGTGACCGGGCTGATCTTCGCCGCCGGTATCTTCACCGGCATTCTGTCCGGCACCGGCATGGTCGAGGCCATGTCCAAGAGCTTGCTGGCGGTGATCCCGGATGCGCTCGGCCCGTACCTGGCGGCCATCACCGCGATCGTCAGCATGCCGTTCACCTTCTTCATGTCCAATGACGCCTTCTACTACGGCGTGCTGCCGGTACTGGCCGAAGCCGCCAGCCACTACGGCATCACCCCGGTGGAAATGGCCCGTGCGTCGATCGTCGGACAACCGGTACACCTGCTTAGCCCGCTGGTACCCTCCACCTACCTGCTGGTAGCCCTGGCGGGGATCGAATTCGGCGATCACCAGCGCTTCACCCTCAAGTGGGCAGTTCTGGTGTGCCTGTGCATAATGCTCGCCGCCTTGCTCATGGGAGTTTTCCCACTGATCAGTAGTCTGTAAGACAAGAGCACCACCCCACCGCGACGCGCCCGCTCTCCCGGGCGCGTCGCCTTCATCGTTCGAAGGAATACACATGGAATGGCTGACCAGCCCGGAAATCTGGGTTGCCTTTTTCACCCTGACCGCACTCGAGATCGTGCTCGGGATCGACAACATCATCATGATCTCGATCCTGGTCAGCCGCATGCCCAAGCACATGCAGCCGCGCACGCGGATCTTCGGCCTGGCGCTGGCGATGGTCACCCGGATCATGCTGCTGCTCTCGATCACTTGGGTAATGCGCCTGACCGACGACCTGTTCGTGGTCTTTGGCGAGGGCATTTCGGGGCGCGACCTGATCCTGTTCTTCGGCGGCCTGTTCCTGCTGTGGAAAAGCTCCCAGGAGATCTACCACGGCCTCGAGGGTGAAGAGGAAAGCAGCGACGAACCCAAAGGCGCTGGCGGCAAGTTCTTCTACACCATCATCCAGATCGCCATCATCGACATCGTGTTCTCGCTGGACTCGGTGATCACCGCGGTGGGCATGGTCTCGCACGTTCCGGTGATGATCGCCGCGATCATCGTCGCCGTGCTGGTGATGATGCTTTGCGCCGGCACCATCAGCGATTTCATCGACAAGCACCCGTCGCTGAAGATGCTCGCGCTGTCGTTCCTGATCGTGGTCGGCACCGTGCTGATCGCCGAGTCCTTCGACGTGCACGTGCCGAAGGGCTATGTGTACTTCGCCATGGCGTTCTCGCTGGCGGTGGAAGCGATCAACATCCGCATGCGTACTGCAATGGTCCGCAAGGAAGGCAAGGAGCATGATCCGGTGAAACTGCGCAAGGACATTCCGGGTCAGTAAGTACCGGACGTCACTGAAAAGGCCCTCCGGGGCCTTTTTCGTTTGTCTGTACTGGCATTGAAACACCCAACATGCTTGTGACAGAAATGTTTCAAATAAATGCACGCCATGCCAAGCTGGCGACAACCGCGCAAAACAACTAAAGCTTCAGTGAGCACTGAATACAACGCCCACCCCCGGGCCAGGCTCACGGCTTCACCTATTGGCCCCGCACTGGGGCGTCGGTAAAAGGGGGCCTCGAACATGCTCACCCTGCTCAACCTGCTTTCCGCCGTGGCGCTGCTCGTCTGGGGCACGCACATCGTGCGCACCGGCATTCTTCGGGTTTACGGCTCGAACCTGCGCCGCGTGCTCAGCCAGAACATGGACCGTCGCGCGCTGGCCTTCATTGCCGGCATCGTCGTCACCGCCGTGGTGCAGAGCAGCAACGCCACCGCCATGCTGGTCACTTCCTTCGTCGGCCAAGGCCTGATGGCCATGACCCCTGCCCTGGCGATCATGCTCGGTGCCGACGTGGGTACTGCGCTGATGGCGCGGGTGCTGACCTTCGACCTGTCGTGGCTGTCGCCGTTGCTGGTGTTCGTCGGGGTGATCTTCTTCCTGTCGCGCAAGCAGACGCGCCTCGGCCAGATGGGCCGGGTGGCCATTGGCTTGGGCCTGATCATCCTGGCACTTGAACTGATCGTGCAGGCTGCTGCGCCGATCACCCATGCACAGGGTGTGAAAGTGCTGTTCGCCTCGCTGACCGGCGATATCCTGCTCGACGCCCTGGTCGGCGCCCTGTTCGCCATGATCACCTACTCCAGCCTCGCTGCCGTGCTGCTCACCGCGACCCTGGCCGGTGCCGAGGTGATCAGCCTGCCGGTGGCCATCGGCCTGGTGGTCGGCGCCAACATTGGCAGTGGAATGCTGGCCTTCATCAGCGCCCGCATGCAGAACGCTGCCGGGCGACGCGTGGCCCTGGGCAGCCTGCTGTACAAGCTGATCGGCCTGCTGCTGATCATTCCGGTGCTGCACCCGCTGGTGGACTGGATGGACTCGCTGAGTTTCAGCCCGCAAGAGCTGGTGATCGGCTTCCATTTGCTCTACAACACCCTGCGTTGCCTGGTCATGCTGCCCACGGTCAAACCTATGGGGCGCCTGTGCACCACCCTGCTACCCGAACGCGAAGTCGCCAACGGCCAGGTCAAGCCTCGGCACCTCGACGCCTCGGCGCTGGAAACCCCCAGCCTGGCGTTGGCCAACGCAGCCCGCGAGACCCTGCGCCTGGGCGACATCGTCGACAGCCTGCTCGAGGCCATGCTCGGCGCCCTGCGCGGCAGCCAGACCGCGCTGCCACAACAGACCCGCGCCCTGGGCGAGGACGCCGAGGCCCTGTACAGCGCCATCAAGCTGTACCTGGCGCAGATGTCACGCGAGGACCTGAGCGAGCAGGACAACCGGCGCTGGGCCGAGATCATCGAACTGTCGATCAACCTCAAGCTGGCCAGCGACCTGATCGAGCGCATGCTGCGCAAGGTGCAGCAGCAGAAGACCTCACAACGCCGGGAGTTCTCCCAGGTCGGCCTGGAAGAACTGACGGGCCTTCAGGAGCAACTGCTGGCCAACCTGCGCCTTGGCCTGTCGGTGTTCCTCAGCGCCGATCCTGAGAGCGCACGCCTGCTGCTGCGCGAGAAACGCCGCTTCCGCGCCCAGGAACGGCGCCTGGCCCACGCCCATGTCAGCCGCCTGCAACGCAAGGTGGTGCAGAGTATCGAGACCAGTTCGCTACACTTGGAGCTGATTGCCGACATGAAGCGGTTGAACTCTTTGTTCTGCAGCAGTGCCTATGTGGTACTGGGCGGCGCGGACACTGGCGGGCTTCTGCTCGACAGCGTGCCGGACGACGCCCGCCTGTCCTGACCCCCGCACACCTGGAGACCGGCCCGGAAGCCCGCCCATGCGTTGCCTGACCTTCGTTTGCCTGATCCTCTGCAGCCTGCCCTCGTTCGCCCTCGACCGCTCGCGGGTCGAAGGCTATCTGTTGCCCAACGGCCTGCAGGTGATTCTCAAGTCGGGGTACGAACGCGACCATGTGTCGATCCGCCTGGTGGTCGGCGTGGGCCTCGACGACTTCGAGTGCAACCAGCGCGAATTGCCGCACCTGCTCGAACACCTGCTGTTCAGCGGCATCGACGAGACCGGCGAAGGCGGCCTGGAAGAGCGCCTGCAGGCGCTGGGCGGGGAGTGGAACGCCTTCACCAGCGCCGCCGATACCACCTTCGTCATCGAGGCGCCGGCACGCAACCAGCGCAAGGTGCTCGACCTGCTGCTGGCGGCGGTGCGGGACACGAAGATCGATGCCAAGGCCCTGGCCACCGCCAAGAAAATCATCGAGCGCGAGGACGGCGGCCATTACGGCCACCTGCAGCGCTGGCTGGACCGCCAGGACATCGGCCACCCGGCCAGCGACCAACTTGCCGTGGAGCTGGGGCTCAAATGCCCGGAGCGCTCGGATATCGACGGCATGACCCTCAAACAGGTGCAGGCCATGCGCGAGCATTGGTACGCCGCCAACAACATGAGCCTGATCGTCGTCGGTGGCCTCGACCGCCTGCTGCCGGCCTATCTGGAGCGTACCTACGGCGAGCTGCCAGCCACCGAGCCAGGCGAGCGGCGCAACCTCGACAGCATCAGCCAGCAGGCCGAGCAACGCCGCGACCTGACCCGTGGCTGGCTGGGCGACACTGCCAGGCTGCACTGGCTGTTCATCGAGCCGGTACTCGACAGCAATCACGACCAGACCCTCGAACTGCTCTCGCGCTACCTCGACTGGGCTGCGTACGATCAACTGCGATTGCGCCACGGCCTGGCCTACGGGCCCTCGGTGCGGCGTGAAAGTTTTGGCGACAGTGGCATGCTCAGCTTCAACGCCGATCTCGAGCGCCAAGACATCGACGAAGCGGTTAAGGTGCTGCAGGACTTGTTCGAGCACCTGCGCAAGCACGGCCTGGATGCAGACACCTTTGCCCGCCTCAAGGAGGCTGCGATTGCCCGCGAAAGCTGGACCACCCAGGGCAACAGCGCACTGGCCGACTATTACTGGGGCGCGCTGAACGACTACGATGACGGCCGTTTCACAGACCCGATCGGCAAACTGCGCAAGGTCAGCCTGAAGGAGGCCAACGAGGCGCTGCGGTTGTTGCTCAAGGAACCTGGCTACCTGCGCATCGAGAAGCCACTGCTGGGCTATGACGAGCTGTACGGGTTGGTGGCGCTGGGGTTGGGGCTGATACTCGCCATCGGGCTGATCCGCAAAAGGCGCCAGCCGGCGGATCGCCCCAGCGGCGCTACACGCGACAGCTGATTCGGCGGTATCCTGTGTCGGCCTCTTCGCGGGCAAGTCGCAACGGCGAACCGCCGCTCCCACAGGCATCCCGCAGGCTTCAGCATCACCGGCTACTTGTGGGAGCGGCGGTTCGCCGTTGCGACTTGCCCGCGAAGAGGCCAGAACAGTCACCCCTTATCGCTGCCCATCCCCATGCCTCCCATACCCCACATCGTCCAACGCATCATCGAACTGCTCAAACGCTACCCCGGGGTCATCGCCCTTGGCGGCTTCCTGTCCGGCATTGGCAGTTTCATCCTGGTCGACCGCCAGGCCGGCCTCGCCAGTTGGATCGCCGTGCTGATGCTGATCAGCTGGGTCTGGCTGATGCTCGAGAACACCCTGACGGGACTGTTCGCACGCACGTTCAAGCGCGAAATCCCGCAGCCACTTTTGCGTTACGCCACACAGATGATCCACCAGGAAAGTCTGTTCTTCGTCCTGCCGTTCTTCTTCATCACCACCACCTGGAACAGCGGCCAGCTGGTGTTCACCGGCTTGCTCGGCGCAGCCGGGCTGATCTCCATCGTCGATCCGCTGTACTACAAATGGCTGGCGCCGCGGCGCTGGCTGTTCATGGCGCTGCACACCCTGACCCTGTTCGCCGCGTTGCTTACGGCGCTGCCGATCATCCTGCACCTGACCACCGCACAGAGCTTCAAGCTGGCGCTGATCGCGGCCATGGCGCTGTCATTCCCGAGCCTGGCCAGCAGTTTCCCGATCAACAACTGGCGCCGCGCCGTGGCGCTGGTACTGGTGACCCTGACCGTGGGCGGCGGCGGCTGGCTGCTGCGCTCATGGGTGCCGCCGGCGACCCTGTGGATGACCGAAGTGGCGGTGACCACCGAGCTGCAGGACCGCCAGCCCGGCGAATCGCTGGACGAGATCGCCGCCAGCCGCATTCGCAGCGCGGGGCTGTACGCCTACACCGCAATCAACGCCCCACGCGGGCTGAACGAGCGGATCTATCACGTGTGGCAGCAGGACGGTAAAGAGGTCGACCGCATCGCCCTGGACATCCATGGTGGGCGCAAGGAAGGCTACCGGGCCTGGACCCACAAGCAGAACTTCCCGCCCAACCCCGTGGGCAAGTGGCAGGTGCGGGTGCTGACCGAGGATGGCCAGGTGATCGGCGTACTGCGCTTCAAGGTGGTCGAGGATGTACCGGCGGGGTGAAGCTTCATCATCGCGTCGCCTCCATCGCCGTTGCGACTTGCCCCGCGATTGAAGCCACCGCCGCTGCAACAGGCTATGATCTGACCCACCGCCGTCGTGCAGAGTCAGAAGCATGGAGCCCAGCGCCACCCTCGACACCCGCCAGCACCCCGCGCGCCTGCTGATCGCCGGCGACTGGACCCTGGCCCACTACACCAGCCTCAAGCGCGACAGCGAGCGCCTGCGCGACCAGTACGGTGCCGACACGATCGCCGACCTCAGCCAGCTTGGGCGCCTGGACACCGCCGGTGCCTCGCTGCTGGCCGAGTTACTGGGCGCCGAGCGCCTGTCGCACTGCACCGACGGGCTCCCCGAGGCCAGCCGAGCCTTGCTCAGGACGGTGTATGGCTCGGTGCAGGACTACTGCATCCCGATCAAGGAAGCCGAACAACCGGTCCTGCTGCAATTGCTCGCACGCATCGGCTGCGCCGTCGACACGCTCTGGCAGGACACCCGGCAACTGCTCGGTTTCGTCGGCCTGATCCTCGCCACCCTCGCCACCCGGCTCCTGCAACCACACAAGTGGCGGGTCACCCCGGTGGTCGCGCACATCGAGCAGACAGGCCTGGACGCCGCGCCCATCGTCGCCTTGCTGACCTTCCTGGTCGGCGCCGTAGTGGCCTTTCTCGGGGCCACGGTGCTGGCCGACTTCGGTGCGACGGTCTTTACCGTCGACCTGGTGGCCTTCTCCTTCCTGCGCGAATTCGCCGTGCTGCTCACCGCGATCCTGATGGCCGGGCGCACGGCCAGCGCCTTCACCGCGCAGCTCGGCTCGATGAAGGCCAACGAGGAGATTGACGCCATCCGCACCCTGGGCCTGAACCCCATCGAACTGCTGGTGGTGCCGCGGGTCCTGGCGCTGCTGATCGCCTTGCCGCTGCTGACCTTCGTCGCCATGGTCTGCGGCATCGTCGGCGGCGCGGTGGTCTGTGCGCTGTCGTTGGACATCCCGCCGGCCATGTTCCTCTCGCTGCTGCAGAGCGACATTGGCGTGCAGCACTTCCTGGTCGGCCTGCTCAAGGCGCCGTTCTTCGCTTTCCTGATCGCCGCCATCGGCTGCCTGGAAGGCTTCAAGGTCAGTGGCAGCGCCGAGTCGGTCGGGGCCCACACTACCTCGGCGGTGGTGCAATCGATCTTCGTGGTCATCGTGCTGGATGCCGTGGCTGCGTTGTTCTTCATGGAGATGGGCTGGTGAGTGGCACACGTGAAGCGGTGATCGAAGCCCGTGGCCTGTGCAACCGTTTCGGTAGTCAGAGCGTGCACGAGAACCTCGACCTGGACCTGTACCGCGGCGAGATCCTCGCCGTGGTCGGCGGTTCGGGGAGCGGCAAGTCGGTGCTGCTGCGCAGCATCGTCGGCCTGCGTCGGCCCAACGAGGGCAGGGTGAAGGTGTTCGGCCAGGACCTGGCCACGCTGAACGACGACCAACGCTCGCAGGTGGAACGGCGCTTCGGTGTGCTGTTCCAGAAGGGCGCGTTGTTCTCGTCACTGACCGTCACCGAGAACGTCGCGTTGCCGTTGATCGAGCATGCCGGGCTGTCACGCGCCGACGCCGAACACCTGGCCGGGGTCAAGCTGGCGCTGGCGGGGCTGCCGATCAGCGCCGCCGACAAGTACCCGGCCTCGCTGTCCGGCGGCATGATCAAGCGCGCGGCCCTGGCCCGCGCGCTGGCACTGGACCCGGACATCCTGTTCCTCGACGAACCCACCGCAGGCCTGGACCCGATCGGCGCAGCGGCATTCGACCAACTGATCCTGACCCTGCGCGACGCCCTCGGGCTTTCGGTGTTCCTCATCACCCACGACCTGGACACCCTCTACACCATCACCGACCGGGTGGCGGTGCTGTCGCAGAAGAGGGTACTGGTCGCAGGCCCGCTGGCCGAGGTCGAACGCACCGACGATCCCTGGATTCACGAATACTTTCACGGCCCGCGCGGACGTGCAGCCGAACAGGCAGCCGCAAGCGCGGGACAGGAGCACTGACGATGGAAACCCGAGCTCATCACGTCCTCATCGGACTGGTCACCGTGCTGGTCGTGGCCGGCGCCATGCTGTTCGGCCTGTGGCTGACCAAGTCCAGCGTCGACGATGCCTTCAAAGATTATGAAGTGGTGTTCAACGAGGCCGTTTCGGGCCTGTCCCGGGGAAGCGCGGTGCAGTACAACGGCATCAAGGTCGGCGATGTCAGCACCTTGCGCCTCGACCCGCAGGACCCGCGCCGGGTACTGGCACGCATCCGCCTGAGCGCCGACACACCGGTGAAGGAAGACACCCAGGCCAAGCTCACGCTCGCCGGGGTGACCGGCAACTCGTTCATCCAGCTCAGCGGCGGCACGCCGCAGAGCCCATCGCTCAAGGGCAAGGACGGACAGCTGCCGGTGATCGTCGCCTCGCCGTCGCCGATCTCACGCCTGCTCAACGACAGCAGCGACCTGGTGACCAACATCAACCTGCTGCTGCACAACGCCAACCAGATGTTCTCGGAAAACAACATCGAACGCCTGAGCAACACCCTGGCCAACCTCGAACAGACTACCGGTGCCTTCGCCAGCCAGAAGGGCGGCATCGCCCAGGCCATCGAGCAACTCGGCCAGGTCGGCAAACAGGCCAGCGCCACCCTGGCCGAGACACAGGCGCTGATGCGCAACGCCAATGGCCTGCTCGGCAGCGAGGGCAAGCAAGCCTTCGGCAGCGCGGAGCAGGCCATGCAGTCGCTGGCTCAGAGCACCGCGACCATCAATGACCTGCTCAAGAACAACCGCGAGGCGCTCGACGACGGCGCCCAAGGCCTGAATCAGCTGGCCCCGGCAATCCGCGAGCTGCGCGAAACCCTCAATGCCCTCAAGGGCATCTCCCGGCGCCTGGAGGCCGACCCCAGCGGCTACCTGCTGGGCCGCGACCCAACCAAGGAGTTCCAGCCATGAGGCCCTCCCTTCGCCTGCTCGCCGCAGGCAGCCTGCTGAGCCTGGCCAGCGCCTGCTCGATCCTGCCACAGGCCGAGCCCACCGATATCTATCGCCTGCCGGTGAACCAGCAGAGCCGCCCGGCGACACCCGTGGATTGGTCGCTGCGCCTGAACAAGCCGCTGGCCAGCGAAGTCCTGGCCGGGCCGCGTATCGCCGTGATTGCGCAAGGCGACGTGATCAGCAGCTACAAGGGCGCGCGCTGGAGCGATCCGGTGCCACTGCTGGTGCGCAATCGCCTGCTCGATGCCTTCCAGCGGGACGGCCGGGTGCAGCGCCTGAGCGCCGATGACAGCAATCTGCAGGCCGACTACGAGCTGGCGGGTGAGCTGCAAGCGTTCCAGAGCGAGTACCGCGAAAACGGGGTGCAGGTACTGATCCGCTACGACGCGCGGCTGGTGCAAGGGCGCAGCCAGCGCATCCTTGCCAGCCAACGCTTCGAGGTGCTCCAGCCACTGGCCGACAAGCAGGTGCCGGCAGTGGTCAGCGGCTTTGGCGCTGCCAGCGACCAGCTCGCGCGCCAGGTGGTGGACTGGACAGTCGCCCAGGCCTCACGGATGCAGGCTCAGGCGAAGAACCAGTAGCAGACGAAGATCGCCGCGATCACCCCAGACAGCTCGGCCAGCAGCGCGCAGCCCACTGCGTGGCGCACGCGCTGGATGCCCACGGCGCCGAAGTACACCGCCAGCACGTAGAAGGTGGTTTCGGTACTGCCCTGAATGGTCGCGGCCACTAGCGCAGGGAAGCTGTCGACGCCGTGGGTCTGCATGGTCTCGATCAGCATCGCCCGCGCCGCGCTGCCGGAGAACGGCTTGACCAGTGCCGTGGGCAGGCCTTCCACGAAGCGGCTGTCCACGCCCATCCACTCGACCGCATGGCGGATGCCGCCCAGCGCCAGCTCCAGCGCCCCGGAGGCACGCAGTACACCCACTGCGACCAGCATCGCGACCAGATAGGGCAACAGGCTCTTGGCGACGTCGAAGCCTTCTTTGGCGCCCTCGACGAAGGCCTCGTAGACCTTCACCTTGCGCAACGCACCGATCACCAGAAACAGCATGATCACGCCGAACAGCGTCAGGTTGCCAAGGATCGACGATAGGCTCGCCAACGCAGCCGCCGACAACGTGCCGAGAAACGCCATGAAGCCACCCAGCAGCAGGGCGCCGGGGATGAAGTAGGCCAGCACCACCGGATCCCACAGGCGCAGGCGCTGCATCACCGCAACCGACAGCAGGCCGACCAGGGTCGAGACGCTGGTCGCCAGCAGGATGGGCAGGAACACCAGCGTCGGGTCGGGAGCGCCTTGCTGGGCGCGGTACATGAAGATGGTGACCGGCAGCAGGGTCAGCGACGAGGCGTTGAGCACCAGGAACAGGATCTGCGCGTTGCTCGCCGTGGTGCTGCTGGGGTTGAGCTCCTGCAACGCACGCATGGCCTTCAGGCCGATGGGCGTGGCGGCGTTGTCCAGGCCCAGGCCGTTGGCAGCGAAGTTCATGGTGATCAGGCCCAGGGCAGGGTGGCCAGGCGGCACTTCCGGCATCAGACGCGCGAACAGCGGGCCGAGAACCTTGGCCAGCCATTCGACGATACCGGCCTTTTCGGCAATCTTGAGAAAGCCCAGCCACAAGGTGAGGGTACCGAACAGCAGGACCATGACCTCGACCGACAGCTTGGCCATGGCGAAGATGCTCTCGACCATCGCGGCGAAGATTCCCGCGTTGCCACCGACCAGCCACTGGGCCAGGGCGGAGATGGCCGCTACCACGAAAAAGCCGAGCCAGAGGCCGTTGAGCATCTGCAATCCCCCTGAAAAATGCCCGAATGATAGCGCATAGGCGCCCTGAATCCGATCTCTGCAAGAGCGGCCGACAGGGGTGGTGCGGACTCCACAATGCAAAAAGCCCCGACGGGTCGGGGCTCTTGCTTGCAACCAGAGGCTTACTGGTTGACGGTCTTGCCCGCCACCACCGCTTCTTTTTTCTTGCCGTTGGCCTGGAACAGCGAGTTGTAGTACGCCTCGCCCTTGGCGCTGTCGTACATGCCTTGCCACTTGGCGATCACCACGGCGGCCAGGGCGTTGCCCACCACGTTCAGTGCGGTACGGGCCATGTCCATGATGCGGTCGACCCCGGCGATGAAGGCCAGGCCTTCCAGCGGAATGCCCACGCTGCCCAGGGTCGCCAGCAGCACCACGAAGGAGACGCCCGGCACACCGGCGATACCCTTGGAGGTGACCATCAGGGTCAGCACCAGCAGCAGCTGTTGGCTGATCGACAGGTCGATGCCGTACAGCTGGGCGATGAAGATCGCCGCGATGCTCTGGTAAAGGGTCGAACCGTCGAGGTTGAACGAGTAGCCGGTCGGTACCACGAAGGAGCAGATCGACTTCGGCGCACCGTACTTCTCCATCTTCTCGATCACGCGCGGCAGCACGGTCTCGGAACTGGAGGTGGAGTAGGCGAGGATCAGCTCGTCCTTCATGATGCGCATGATCTTGATGATCGAGAAGCCGAACACGCGTGCCACCAGGCCCAGCACCATGAAGGCGAAGAAGGCGATGGCGAAGTACACCAGCAGCACCAGCTTGGCCAGCGGCAGCAGCGAGGCGAAACCGAAGTTGGCAACGGTCGCGGCGATCAGGGCGAATACGCCGATCGGGGCGTAGTTCATGATCATGTGGGTGACCTTGAACATGGTCTCCGACACACCCTGGAAGGTACGCACCAGCGGCTCGCGCAGGTCGGCGTTGAGGCTCGAGAGGCCCATGCCGAACATGACCGAGAAGAAGATGATCGGCAGCATCTCGCCACGCATCAGCGCTGCGAAGATATTCGATGGGATCAGGTTGAGCAGGGTCTCGATGAACGCATGCTCATGCTGTACCTCGGCCGCCGTGGCCTGGTACTTGGAGATGTCGACGGTGCCCAGGGTGCTCATGTCGATGCCGGCACCTGGGTGGAACACATTGGCCAGTACCAGACCGACGACGATGGCGATGGTGGTCACCACTTCGAAGTAGAGAATGGTCTTCAGGCCGATGCTGCCCAGTTTCTTCGCGTCGCCAACCCCGGCGATGCCCACGATCAGCGACGAAATCACGATCGGGACGACGATCATCTTGATCAGGCGAATGAAGATGTCGCCGGCGGGCTGGAGGACGTTGCTGATCCACCATGCCTTTTCTGCACTGAAATGATTCAGTAGCGCGCCGACTGCAACGCCCAGGACGAGACCGATCACGATCTGCCAGGCGAGGCTCAGTTTTGCCTTCTTCATGTCGTTACCTTTGTTGTAGTGGTCATGGCCAGCAGATCGGAAAAGCGCGTCCCAGAGCCTTTGGCAACGTCACGGGCAGCGATTGGCTTCCGTCTGGCGACCCTGTTCTCAGGTCAACGCCAGCGAGCGAACGAGCGCTCGGGCCAGCTAAAAAGGCGGCAACTATTGCGACGTGGACAGGGCCAGTCTAATGCCGGAAACGACTACCCCATGCCGAATCGGCATAGGAAAAGACCGCAAATCGGCCAATTCAGCGGCCAAAAAATCCAGGCGTTCGGTTTTCCGAACAAGACCAAACCGCCATTTTTAGGCAGAAACGACAGGATCAGTTGGAGGGTGGTGGGGGGTTGTTCGACAATCCGAATGGAAGAAAACACACCCTGCGCACAGCGCAATCGAGGGGAAAAAATTCGATATACGGTTACGACAAAATGTGTCTTGAGAGAAAAATCGTACAAGTACGTTCTGGAAGGGAAATTTCTGTAAGGACGCTTCGGAAGCCAGGTCGAGTGTTAGTGCCTTTTCCGACACCACTGACCTGGATCTTCCGATGCTGTCTCTCCTGACCCGGCCCTCGTCGGAGGTACTCCCTGTACCCCTAGGCCACTCCGATCCTGACGCGATCAGAACAGCCCGGCCCCCTGGTCATGTGCTGCCTCTCCTCGAGGCGGCGCATCATGGACGACGCAACGGTAAATACGTTCAACGTCCATCCGATTACGGTGCGCGACCCTAGGTCAGTACCAGTTCGGATCGCGCTTGAGCTGCTCCTGCAGCAGCTTCTTCATGCCGTCATCCGGCTCGCCCAGCCAGCGATAATCCGCATGGCGGGTCGGCGACTTGTCTGAGGGCAGACCTTCGGGAACCTCCACGAGCATCCCGTAGGCTTCATCCTTGTCCCAGCTGAACGCAACGATCAGGCGCTTGTACGTGCAGTTGTCGTCCGACTCGCAGAGAGGGCCGACCAGATACTTGTCGCCGTCCTCGGTCACCGCAGACATCTGCTGCGCAGAGCTGCCGCTGAGGTTGATCACCCACTCGGGCAGGCGTTCTTCATTCTTTATGGTCTTCTGCCAGGTCTGGCGGTATTCCGGGTCCGACCCCAGCAACTGGTTAGCCCGCACCTGACCGTCATTGGCTGCCATCGCCGCCGAGCCACCGCCCACGAGCAGGGCGGTGACCAGGGCATTAAAGAGCATCCTGCTCATGGGCGTCCTCTACCGCGTCCGAAGAAGAAGGAAGCGACGAACAGGACCAGGAAGACAATGAACAGGATCTTCGCGATACCAGTTGCGGCGCCGGCGATACCACCGAAGCCCAGCACTGCGGCGACAATGGCGATGATCAGGAATGTGATAGCCCAGCTCAGCATGGTGTTTCTCCTTTCTTTTCGGGATCGGGGCGGTGTGGCACTAGAACACCCAGCGTTCCTGAGGAACGATGTTTTCCAGGGTGGCCGGCGAAGCATTGGCCGAAGGCAGCGGCTGTGCCGCCTTGACCAGGGTGGTGGCGTGATTCGTCTTCAATTGCGTCAACAACGCAGTCTGAGCAGCTACCTGGTCGGCCAGGCGAGCGGTCTGCCAGCTGTGATAGAACAGGCCGCCGGCGAGGGTCAGTACCAGTGCCATCGCCAGGTACAGAAACTGATGCACGGGCAGCGCTGCGTCCTGCGAACGGTTGACTGATTGGCGATTCATGCCGGCTCCTCCTGCTGTATTTGTTATCCAAACCTTGAGGGAGTTATTGCAGCCTGCATGCCAGCTTTTTCATCTCGAAAAAATCTTTATAAATCAGCTAGTTATGCACAAATAGAAAATACAGCAAGGACGTATCCTGCACGATGCCTTGTTGCAGGCCGTGCGTTTTGCACGATTCAACCTTCCACTTTGCTCGCCACCTTCAGCAGGTCGGCATCCACGCCCCGTACTCCGAGGATCTGCCCCGCAATCTGCACGGCGATGGTCTTCTGCTCCTGGCTGACCACCTCGCCAGACAGCCGCACCAGGCCTTCCTGGCTCGCGACTTTGATGTTCGGCCCGTCGAGATTACGGCTATAGCGCAAGCTGCTTTGCACCTTGTCGATGATCCAGGCATCGCTGGGCTGCGGCCCTGTCGGAACAGTCGGCGGATTTTCACGGGCCTGGGCCATGGCTGCGGAATCCAGGCTGATCAGGTTGTTGACCAGGTACACACCCTCGCTGGTACGGGCGATGACCCCGGCCAGCTCCTTGGCCTCGACGTTGTCGACGCGACCGCGCATGGTCACCACGCCCTCGCGGCTCTCGACCTCGATTGGCGCCTTTTCCGTCACCCGGCTCCAGAGCAGGCGCGCGCGGATGATCGCGGTCAAGGTGGCGTCCTCAAGGCGTTGGGCGTAGGCACGCCGCTCAAGCGGCTGCTCCGCCAGCTCGGCATTGACCTGCAGGCGGTTATCCACACGCTCGATACCGCGGGTGGCCAGGGCGACACGCTCGGCCAGGTCGCGCTCGACAGGATTTTCCACCTCACCGCTGAGGCGGGCCTGCTGCCCCTCCACCTGCACCTCTATGCGGAACGGATTGAGTACCTTGTTGAGAGAAACCGCAGTCTGCACGGCCCCCTCCAGTCGTGCATCCTGCAACGGGTCGGCGACAACGGGACCGACTGCCAGCAGCAGGCCCGCAGCCAGGGCGCAATGACGTGGGAACAAAGGCATGGCACTTCTCCTTTTCGTAACAAATCCAACCAACCTCGCAACCTGCATGCCAGCGTCACGAATGCTGGAAAATCTATTTATTTCAATCTGTTAGCCAATAAACAGAGCAACAGCTAGCATGCACAGGACGGAATCCTTCAGAATCGACCATGCA
Organism: Pseudomonas sp. MNR3A; assembly: GCF_009650575.1. NCBI lineage: Bacteria > Pseudomonadati > Pseudomonadota > Gammaproteobacteria > Pseudomonadales > Pseudomonadaceae > Pseudomonas > Pseudomonas sp. MNR3A. The sequence continues at coordinate 81,119 of NZ_VZZS01000007.1, forward strand.
ACTTGCCCGATTTTTCCGACACTAACTGAGATCAATCCCATAGGAGCGCAGGAAAAATGGAACCAGCCCAGGACAAGCAAGGCCGCATTCTGCTGGTGGACGACGAGTCCGCGATCCTGCGCACCTTCCGTTACTGCCTCGAAGACGAGGGCTACAGCGTCGCCACGGCCAACAGTGCCGTTCAGGCAGAGACCCTGTTGCAACGCCAGGTGTTCGATCTGTGCTTCCTCGACCTGCGCCTGGGAGAGGACAACGGCCTAGACGTGCTGGCCCAGATGCGCATCCAGGCGCCCTGGATGCGCGTGGTGATCGTCACTGCACACTCGGCGATCGATACCGCAGTGGATGCCATCCAGGCCGGCGCTGCCGACTATCTGGTCAAACCCTGCAGCCCCGACCAGTTGCGCCTGGCCACCGCCAAGCAACTGGAGGTGCGCCAACTGTCGGCGCGCCTGGAAGCGCTGGAAGGTGAAGTGCGCAAGCCCAAGGACGGTCTCGACTCGCACAGCCCGCAAATGATGGCGGTGCTGGAAACCGCGCGGCAGGTGGCGACCACCGATGCCAATATCCTCATCCTGGGCGAGTCCGGCACCGGCAAGGGCGAACTGGCCCGCGCCATTCACGGCTGGAGCAAGCGCGCACGCAAGGCCTGCGTGACCATCAACTGCCCCTCGCTGAACGCCGAGCTGATGGAAAGCGAACTGTTTGGTCATACCCGCGGCGCCTTCACCGGCGCCAGCGAGAGCACGCTCGGGCGGGTCAGCCAGGCGGACGGCGGCACGCTGTTCCTCGACGAAATCGGTGATTTCCCACTGACCCTGCAGCCAAAACTGCTGCGTTTCATCCAGGACAAGGAATACGAAAGGGTCGGCGATCCGGTCACCCGTCGGGCGGACGTTCGCATCCTCGCCGCAACCAACCTCAACCTTGAGGAGATGGTGCGCGAGAGCCGCTTCCGTGAAGACCTGCTGTACCGCCTCAACGTCATCACCCTGCACCTGCCGCCACTGCGCGAGCGCAGCGAGGACATCCTCACGCTCGCCGATCGCTTCCTCGCCCGTTTCGTGAAGGAGTATTCGCGCCCGGCGCGGGGATTCAGCGACGAGGCCCGTGCGGCACTGCTCAACTACCGCTGGCCGGGCAACATCCGCGAACTGCGCAACGTGGTGGAGCGCGCCAGCATCATCTGCCCGCAGGAGCGCGTGGAAATCAGCCACCTGGGGATGGGCGAGCAGCCCACCGGCAACGCCCCGAAGGTTGGCGCAGCGTTAAGCCTCGATGAGCTGGAGCGCGCCCACATCGGTGCCGTCCTGGCAGCCAGCGATACCCTCGACCAGGCCGCCAAGACCCTCGGTATCGATGCCTCCACCCTGTACCGCAAGCGCAAGCAGTACAACCTGTGAAGTGGCCCATGAAGCTGCGCACGCGGCTGTTCCTGAGCATCTCGGCACTGGTGACGGTAGCGTTGCTGGGGTTGCTGCTGGGGCTGATCAGCGTGCTGCAGATGGCAGCGGTGCAGCAAAAGCTGGTGCGTGACACCACCCATACCCTGGAAGTCGGGCTCAAGCTGCGGCAGAACCTGGGCGAGCAGTTGAACCTGATACTCGATCCAGATACCGATCCGAAAAGCCTGGCAAGCCTGCAGGAAAACTTCCAGGCGCTATTGGTGGCAGGCCTCGAACAGGGCGGTGAACGCACCGGATTCAGCAAGGCCAGCAGCAACTACCAGACCTTCCTCCAGGCCTATCGCGACAGCACCTCACCGTCGCGCAGCATGGGCGTCGACGACCCTTTGGGCGCCGCGTTCAACCAGGTCCGTACCGACCTGATCGACTCGCACAAGCAGGCGCTGGAGCACATTTCCCGCAGCGAAGAACACGCTCGCGATCATGCCCTGCTGGTCAGTGGTGCATTGGGCCTGATGGGCCTGGCGGTGGTGGTGCTGGGCTTCATCACCGCGCATAACATCGCGCGTCGCTTCGGCCAGCCGATCGAGGCCTTGGCCAAGGCAGCCGACCAGGTTGGCCAAGGCAACTTCGACGTTACCCTACCTGTGACCCAAGCCACCGAACTCAACCAATTGACCCGCCGTTTCGGCCTGATGGCCGACGCCCTGCGCAAGCACCAGGCCACCAATGTCGATGAGCTGCTGGCCGGCCAGCAGCGCCTGCAGGCTGTGCTCGACAGCATCGACGATGGCCTGCTGATCATCGATCGCCAAGGTCGCCTGGAACACCTCAACCCCGTGGCCCAACGGCAGTTGGGCTGGAATGCCTCGCGGCTCGGCAGCAGCCTGGCCGAAGCCCTGAACCGCCCGGAGCTGGAGCAACAGATGCGCCAGGTGCTGCGCGGCGGCAGCCTGGACCGGCCACCGGATGACCTGAGCATCGAGGTGGACGAAGAGAATCGTCTGCTGACCTTCAGTCTGACACCCGTCAGCCACCCGCAAGGGCCGATTCTCGGCGCGGTGATGGTGTTGCATGACGTGACCGAACAGCGTGCATTCGAGCGCGTACGCAGCGAGTTCGTCCTGCGTGCCTCCCATGAACTGCGCACCCCGGTCACCGGCATGCATATGGCTTTCGGCCTGCTGCGCGAACGGGTCTCGTTCCCGCCCGAAGCGCGGGAAAACGATCTGCTCGACACCATCGGCGAAGAAATGCAGCGTCTGACCCAGCTGATCAACGACCTGCTCAATTTCTCTCGCTACCAGAGCGGGCTGCAGAAACTGGAACTGGCGCCCTGCACACTCGATGACCTGCTGGAACGGGCCCGGGCACGCTTCGCCGAGTCGGCGGCGCACAAGCAGATCGAACTGGTCAGCGAGCTGGAGCCTCCCTTGCCGCACATCCAGGTCGACCTTGCGCAGATCGACCGGGTGCTGGACAACCTGCTGCACAACGCCATCCGCCACACCGCCAGTGGCGGGCACATTCGCCTGCACGCACGACGGCATGCCGAGCGGGTGATCATCAGCGTCGAGGACGACGGCGAAGGCATTGCCTATGGCCAGCAGGGGCGAATCTTCGAGCCGTTCGTGCAGGTGGGGCGCAAGAAGGGTGGCGCGGGGCTGGGCCTGGCCCTGTGCAAGGAAATCGTGCAACTGCATGGCGGGCGCATGGGCGTGTTCTCTCGGCCGGGGCAGGGGACGCAGTTCTACATGGCCCTGCCGGTCTGAGGCGCCTGTTCAAGGCTCATCATCGATTCGCCGCCCGCCCATCCGCCGTCCGCGCGTGATCAGCTCGGCGAACTGTCGGGCGTTGAGCGGATGGGCGAACAGCCAACCCTGCCCATAGTTGACCCCTTCGCTGTTGAGCAACACGGCCTGGTCCTCGCACTCGATCCCCTCGGCGATCACCCGCAGGTGCAGGTCATGGGCCATGCGGATGATATGCGGGGCGACGCCGCTGCTGGCGGCGTCGTGGCCCAGGGCGTCGATGAACGCCTTGTCGATCTTCAGGCAATCGACAGGCAGGGTCTGCAGGTAGGCCAGGCTGCAGTAGCCAGTGCCGAAATCATCGATCAGTACCTGATGCCCGACCGAGCGCAGCGCCTGCAGATTGTCGCGGGCCACCACCACATCGATCAGGCCGCGCTCGGTCACTTCGAATGCGATCTGCGTTGCGGACACCCGATGCTGGGCCAGCAACCGCGCTGCGACCCGGCCGATACGCGGCACCATCACATCGCACGCTGCCAGGTTCACCGAGATGTACAAGTGCCGATTGGCCCGCAACAACTGGCCCAGTTGCTCCAGTACCCGCTGCAGGACGAAGTCGGTGATCGGGCGGATCTGCCCGGTGTTCTCGGCAAGCGGGATGAACAGCTCCGGGCTGGTCAGGCTGCCATCCGGTCGGCGCCAGCGCACCAGTGCTTCGGCGCCGACACAACGGCGGCTGTCCAGTTCGAAGATCGGTTGGTAGAGCACCTGCAGCTCGCCACGGCGCAGCGCCTGCTGCAACTCCGAGCTCATCGAGCGCCGCTGCAGGATCAGTTGCAGCACCAGCCAGCCGATGCAGCAGGCGAGCAGCAGGCTACCGGGGAACAACAACCAGAGCATGCCGTTGAGCTTCAGCGGCAGGCTTGCACGGGGGGCGATGAGGACGAGTTGGTAGTCCGGTGACTTGGTCGGCATCCGGTAGACGAGGCGGTCGCTGAGCTCGATCAGCGCCTTGCGTGACGGTGGCGGCCAGTCCGGCGCAGGTGGCCAGGGCTGGGGAGGGCCCAGCACCGGGATCGCCCGGCTGCCGCGGTCGAGCACTACCAGCAGGCTGCCACCGGGCGGGAGATCGACCACGTCGGTCAGGTGGCCGCGTGAGGTGGACACCAGGAAATGGCCACGCCCCAGCATCAACGCCGCAAGATTTTCGTTCGGCTCGGTGGTGGTGTTCAGCCAGTAACTGTAGGTCGGCCCCTGGATGTCGGGGGCGCGCATGGGCCGCATGACCTGCTCCCCACCGCGGCTGGAGCAGGCGATGTCTCCGTCGACATAGACCGCCTCGTAGACAAAGCGGTAGCTCAGGCCCACCTGACGCAGCGCAGACAACATCGCTGCATCACAGCCGCGCATCGGCAGCGTCTGCAGTTGGTCGACCCCCTCGCGCAACTGGCCGAACACTTGCTCGAGGCGCTCGAGAAAACGCTCGCCACGGGCATTCATCTGCGCGCTTTCGCTCTGTTTCATCTGCTGCAGGGTGACACCGACACTGGCGGCCAGCAGCAGCGCAGCACTGGCCAACGCGACCAGAGAGGCCAACAGCCAGGGGCGGTAGAAAATTTGGCGCACAGAGGCGATCAGCGAAGACATGCGCGGCATCCAGTTGAATACCAAAGGTATAGCAACTGGATGAGCAGTTGGCGCGGTGCGATGGGCGGTCCTGATTTACCGCATGCTGTTGAGCACCTGCAGTATTGCCGCGGTCTGCGCATCGGGCATGCCGTCGAAGCGCTGCGCGCGGAAATGCATCTGGAAAGCGGCGATCACATGGCGGGTCGAGACATCCAGCTCGCCAGTCTGCTCGATGGCATAGCCGAAGCGGGCCAGTTGTTGCTGATACCAGAGCGGGCTCGGTGGATTGGCCTCGAAATACACCTGCTGGCGCGCCACGGAGGCAGCGTTCGGCCAGATCCCCAGGCCTGCGTCAGCCAGGCGCTTCCAGGGGAACAGCGGCCCCGGGTCGAGCTTGCGCAAAGGTGCGATGTCGCTATGGCCAATGATGTTGCGCGGCTGGATGTTGTAGCGCTGGACGATATCCTTGACCAAGGCGATCACTGCCTCGATCTGCGCTTCGCTGTAGGGGTGCCAGACACGTCCGCTGGGGGTATCGGTATAGCCGGGATTGACGATCTCGATACCGATCGAGCTGGAGTTGAGCCAGGTGCGGCCCTGCCACTGACTGTCGCCGGCATGCCAGGAGCGGCGGCTTTCATCCACCAGCTGGTAGACCGTGGCATTGCCATCGCCAACCAGGTAATGGCTGCTGACCTCGCCATGGGTCAGCAGCGCCAGCGAGCGCTCCAGCGAAGCGTTGGTGTAGTGCAGGACGACGAACTGGATGCGGCTGTCCTGGTTCGCCGAGGTGTGGCTGCGATCGATACGCAGACCGCTGGAGCAGCCGGCGAGCAGGATGAGGAGAAGGGCAGTAGCGAACGTTTTCATCGGATGGAGGCACGTCATGTGTCGGTATAAGCGCTACAGTATAACGTGCTATCGCCGATTACCCATTCCCAACGATGCCCGCTCAGCGGACTGAGCGCACGCCCCATGTCGAAAGCAACAGGGCTGGCGTAGCGGTACTCGTTACCCTTGCTCGACGCGATTGCGCCCCTGGTCCTTGGCGCGGTATAGCGCGTCGTCCGCACGCTTGAGCACCTGGTCGCCACGCTCGCCGGAGCGGAAGGCGCTGACGCCGATGGACGTGGTGATCACCACGCGCTCGCCCTTGAAGTGAAACGGGCAGGCCTCGATCGCCGCACGCAGCGCTTCGGCGACCTGCAGCGCTGCGGGAGGGGATGTCTGGGGCAGCAGCAGGACGAACTCCTCGCCACCAAAGCGGGCGATGAAGTCGCGCCCGCGCAAGCGCTTGCGCAACTGGTCGGCAACGATCTTCAGCACCTTGTCGCCGGCCAGGTGGCCATAGCCGTCGTTGATGCGTTTGAAATGATCGAGGTCGAGGATGGCCATGGCCAGGTGGCCGCCATTCTCCTGCCAGTCGGCAAGCTCGCGCTCGACCCGTTCGCTCCAGGCGGCGCGATTGGGCAGCCCGGTCAGCGGATCGACCAGTGCTTTCTGCCGCTGTTCTTCCAGGTGCTCACGGTAGCCAAGCGCCTCCTGCTCCATGCTCGCCACTCGCTCGGCCAGGCCTTGCAGGCGTCCGGCCAGTTCCTGCTCACGGCGATCGCGTTCGTGCTGGTGGTCATCCATGGTGACCAGCAGGCCCTCGAGCCGGTGGTCCAGCAGGTGCTTGAGGCTGTCGATGTCCACTGCGCCCTGGACGCTGGTTTGCAGGCCATCGACCTGTTCACGCAGCTGACTGTCCAACTCGCGAGCGGCAGTGCTGTTGTCGGCGTGCCCCTCGCTGGCCTCCTGCAGGTGGCTCTGGAAGGTCTCCAGGCGTTCGTTGATCTGCTGCAGATAGGCTTCGAACTCATGCTGGCCGCTGTCGTTGATTGCCAGCATCAGCACCGCCAGGTCGTCCAGTACCGGGATCAGCTCGTACCAGTTCAGCCCGCGCGCCACCCGCTCGCGCATTTCCAGGGCCTGGGCCTTGTGGCGCTCCGGCAGGCTCAGGTCGTCGAGCAGGCCGATCAGGGTTTCCTCGATGTGCGCGGCGACCTGGCTGTAGGGCGGCTCGACGGCATCAGGCAGGGCGTAAGGGCCGTCTTCACCGGCCGGTTGTTCTTCCGGGGGCTCGGTGGCGGGGGCTTCGTCCGCTGGCGTGCTGTCGGCGGCGGTCTCCGGCTCGACAGGCTCGGACTCGGCGGGGGGAGCGACTGGCTCGGGTTCGACAATGCTCGCCGGCTCGCGGGCTTCGTCAACTGGCCCCTCCGTCTCGGCAGCACCAGCCAATTGCGCAACCGGCGCTGGAGCCTCGGGGGCAGGCTCGACAGAGCGGGGCGCCGCAGGCAGAGGCTCCAGTTCATCAGCATCGATCGTGCTGTGTGCCGCAGAGGCTGGGCTCGGGGCTGGGGCTGGGGATCGTGGCTCAGGTTCGCGCGCAGGCAACGGTTCGCCCGTTGGCTCGACGGCCTGGCTCTGTGACGTTGCGCGCGAGGGTGCCGGTTCGTGCTCCGGCTCCGGCGCTTCGGCCTGAGCACCCTCTTCGCGACCGCCAAACAAGCGTTGCAGGAAGCCTGGCCGGGCCTCCTCGGTCGCCTTGCGCAGCGACGACAGCGCGCGCCCCTGCAGACCGCTGAGCTCGCCAAGCAGCGGCGGCAACTCACGCGACTGGCTGACACCGCCGTCGAGCTTCTTGGCCAACTTCTTGAGCGGACGGGCAACGTCGCCGGGCAGCTCAAGCCCCTGCAACTGGGAAACCAGCGAGGTCAGCGCATCGCTGACCTGGTTCATCCGCGTTTCGCGACGCTGCTCCGACTCGAGCACGGCCTTTTCAAGCCGTGGGATAAGCCCGGCGAGCCCCGCGTCCATGCTGTCACTGCGGATGACCTCGCGCATCTCCTTCATGCACTGGTCGACGACCTTGTCGCTACCCTCGGCGGCCAGCGTGCTGCGGACCAGGCCACGGCGCAGCAGGTCGAGGCGAGCTTCCCATCGACGCTCGAGCTTCTCCTGCCGTTCGATGCTTTTCAGATACTTTTCTTTCCAGCGCTCGGCTTCGTCGGTCATGCCTGGATCCGCAACGGTAATAGCATCAGAGGGTATGTGAATACTGGATTTCGGCGCGAAGCGCGAACTCTTGAGTGTGTCAGCGCACGACCGGCAGGGTATCCACAGTCAAGGCATCCGGCAATCGGATCTCGACCGCGACAGGCAGGTGGTCTGAAATCGGCTGCGACAGCACCTCGACCCGCTCAAGCGTCAGGCTCGGGCTGAGCAGGATGTGATCCAGGCAGCGTTGCGGGCGCCAGCTGGGGAAGGTCGCCTCGACCTGTGGGGCGATCAGTCCGAGGTCGCGCAGGGGCGAGCGCTCGAGCAGGTCGTTGGCGTGGGTGTTCATGTCGCCCATGAGGATCTGATGGCGATAGCCGCCGATCAGCTCACGGATATACCCCAGTTGCAGGGCGCGGGTCTTGGCGCCGAGCGCCAGGTGCATCATCACCACGATCAGCGCGTCCTCGCCCTCGCCGAAACGCACCAGGATCGCCCCACGACCGGCCGGACCGGGCAGGGGGTGGTCTTCAAGGTGCTGGGGCTTGAGCCGGCTGAGCACGCCGTTGCTGTGCTGGGCGAAACGCCCGAGATTGCGGTTGAGCTGCTGATACCAGTAGGGGAAGGCACCGAGCTGGGCCAGGTGTTCGACCTGGTTGACGTAGCCCGAACGCAGGCTGCCGCCGTCGGCTTCCTGCAGGGCAACCAGGTCGAAATCAGCGAGCAGGTCGCCGATCTTCTGCAGGTTGCCGGCCCGCCCGGTATGCGGCAGCAGGTGCTGCCAGCTGCGGGTCAGGTAGTGGCGGTAGCGCTCGGTGCTGATACCGACCTGGATATTGAAGCTGAGCAGCCGCAGGCGACCATCCTCCGGCAGGCCTGGGGCCTGCAGATGATGTTCGTTGACCCGCGGCTGATGCAGGCCAACACTTCGCGTGGTACGCAAGCGGGCCATGGCTGCGCCGCTTACTTAGCGGCACGCTCCTTGGCGATCAGTTGGTCGGCGACGTTCAGGACGCCTTCCGGCCCGCCAGCGGTACCCAGGTCGAAGCGGTACTTGCCGTTGACCACCATGCTCGGTACGCCGGTGATTTCGTACTTCTTCGCCAGTTCCTTGGCCTGGTTGACCTGGCCCTTGATGGCGAACGAGTTGAAGGTAGCGAGGAACTTGTCCTTGTCCACGCCTTGGGTGGCGAGGAAGTCGGCCATGTCCTGCGGGTCGGTCAGACGCTTGCGCTGGTTCTGGATGGCGTCGAAGACCGCGGCGTGAACCTTGTGCTCGACGCCCATGGCTTCGAGGGTCAGGAACATCTGGCCGTGGGCATCCCAAGGGCCGCCGAACATGGCCGGGACGCGCTTGAAGTTGACGTCGGCCGGCAGCTTGTCGATCCAGGGATTGATGGTGGGTTCGAAGTGGTAGCAGTGCGGGCAGCCGTACCAGAACAGCTCGACGACTTCGATCTTGCCTGGCTGCGAGACCGGGACCGGGTTGCTCAGCTCGATATATTCCTTGCCCGCCACAGGCTCGGCGGCCTGCACCGCGGCCATACCGAATACGCTGGCGGCGACCAGCGCAGCGCTGAGAATCAGTTTACGCATGCTTTACTCCTGAGCAATCAATGGTCGCCTCGACACGACCTATGCTGTGACAGGCCATGAAGGGCTCGAGTTCTGTAGTGTAACGGCTGGGACCATAGAAAAGGGCGGCCTACGCCACCCTTTTCATGTTTAGGGTCTGTCTGAAATGTATCTGCACTCGCCCATACTGCGTTGAAACGGGGCTCGGAATGCTCATGTACTCCAGTACACTGCGCTTCCTCCCCCCG
>NZ_VZZS01000008.1:0-406509 GCF_009650575.1 Pseudomonas sp. MNR3A
CGCCTGGACATGCTCGCCACCGACTCGATCCGCAACGCCCAGGGCGGGATCATCGCCGGTCGTGAAGTGAGCCTGACCGCGCTGACCGGCGATGTGATCAACGAACGCAGCGTTACCCGCCTGGAAGGCCGGGCCGGTGGCGAGCATGTGACCAAGGACCTGGTCGACACTGCAGCACGCATCGAGGCGGCGAACGACCTGACCGTCACCGCCGGGCGCGATATCGGCAACGTGGGTGGGGTGGTCAAGGCGGGTGGCGATATCAGGCTGGATGCCGGTCGCGACCTGTCCATCGTCAGCCAGGAAGGCGTCGACAGCCACGAGTATCAACGCCGCCGTGTCAGCGGCCACGACACCAGCATCACCCAGTACGGCAGCGAGATCAGCGCAGGTGGCAACCTCACCGCCACGGCAGGTCAGGACCTGAGCATCGTTGCCAGCGAAGTCGAGGCACGCCGCGACCTGGCCCTGCAGGCCGGCCGCGACGTGACCCTGGCTGCTGCGGCGAACGAGGAGCACAGCTACGCCAAGGGCAAGAAGGGCAAGACCAAGTACGAGCGACAGGAGGATGACGTCGAGCAGCAGTCTGCCGTGGTGAAGGCCGGCGGCGACCTGGCCATCGACGCCGGACGTGACCTGCGCCTCGTGGCGAGCAAAGTCAGCGCCGGCGAGGAAGCCTACCTGGTGGCGGGCGACAAGCTGGAGCTGTTGGCGGCCAACGACAGCCAGTACTCGCTGTACGACATGAGCAAGAAAGGCGGCTGGGGCAGCAAGCAGACCCAGCGCGACGAAGTCACCGACGTCAAGGCGGTGGGCAGCGAAGTCAGCAGCGGTGGCGACCTGACGCTCAAGAGCGGCGGCGATCAGTTGTACCAGGGGGCGAAGCTCGCCTCGGGTGCTGATCTGACCATTGATAGTGGCGGCGCGGTGACGTTCGAGGCGGTCAAGGACCTGCATCAGGAGAGTCACGAGAAGAGCAAGTCCAACGTTGGCTGGTTCAGCATGAAGGGCGAGGGCCGTACGGATGAAACGGTTCGCCAGAGCGAGCTGGTCGCCAAAGGCGACCTGGTGATCAATGCCGTTGGCAAGATTCATGTGGATGTGCGCCAGGTCAACCAGCAGACGGTGAGCGAGTCCATCGATGCCATGGTCAAGGCCGATCCCAAGCTGGCCTGGCTCAAGCAGGTCGAAGCACAAGGTGGCGTGGACTGGCGTCAGGTCAAGGAAATCCACGACTCGTTCAAGTACAGCAATTCGGGGCTGGGGCCGGCTGCTCAGCTCGCGATTGCGATCGTCATGGCGGCCGTCGTCGGCCCTGCCGCAGCGGCTTGGGCCAACGGCGGTGTCGCTGGAGCCGCCGTCGGGGCCGTTGCCACGGGCGCTGCGACCAATGCTTCGGTAAGCGTCGTCAATAATCGAGGCAATCTGGGGGCTGTGGTCAAGGATGTGACCTCCTCCGATGCGATGAAAGGCTATGTCATTTCGGGTGTGGCTGCAGGTCTGACAGCGGCCTATTTCGATGGCTGGACGGGAACGAAAACTGACCCAGTCACGGGCAAAGTCCTTGGGCCCGAACTGAACACGATCAAAGGCGTAGGTCAGTTCGCAGCCAACCAGACGTTGCAGAATGGCACCTCCCTGCTGCTGAGCAAGGCCCTTGGGCAGGGCGGCAGTGCCAGCGATGCGTTGAAAAGCGCGCTGTTCAATACGCTGGCGGCAGCCAGTTTCAATGCGGTGGGGGATTACACCAAGCAGTTCGGCATCGAGAACGGCAGCCTCCCCAAGATTGCCATCCATGCGATGGTGGGTGGCTTGCTGTCGAAGGCCACTGGCGGTGACTTCAGAACGGGTGCTTTGGCGGGGGGCGCGAATGAAGCGCTGGTGGTACAGCTCGACAAGCTGGTTGGAGGAAATGAAAACCTGCTGACCATGAGCTCGCAGATCGTCGGGGTGCTGGCGGCGGCAAGCCAGGAGGATGCCGATGCCAGTTCGTTGGACAAAGCCGCATGGGTCGCCAAGAACGGCACGCAATACAACTATCTGGAACACCTGGATGTCCTGGCTTTTGCCAAAGACATGAATGGCTGTGGTACGGACGAAAGCTGTCAGACGGACAAGTGGATAAAAGAGAAATACGACGACGAGAGCTTGCGTAACGTAGAGGATGCCCAGAATACTTACGGGCCTCAAAGAGCCAAGGAGAAATCGCTTCAGATCGCCCAAAGCATAGACACACTGATGTCTGTCCAGTGTACGACGGCTAGGTGCGAAACATACAAGACAGCTCTATTGGAGCGCTCGATTGACAGCTATGCGCGCCTGAGTAAAGTCCTGAACGAATGGGCGCCTACGCTGGACCGCCTGGGGCTTGTTGGTGGCGCTGCTGCAGGTAAACAGGCCGGGTCTAGGCCTGTTGGAGTACCTGAACGTGCGGAGCTTGCGCAGGTTCAGCGGGCAGTGGACTATCTTGCAGGGACAAAAGCAACATCGATTGAGTTTTTGCCGAAAGCTACGCGGAATAGTGCAGGACAGATAGAGGCGAACATTACTCAGAGCAGCGCCATAAAGACTCTTGAGTCTAATGGTTATAAAAAGACAATTTCTCAAGATGGCTCAGTTACTGTGTTAACTAATGGAGGGAAAACCTATCGATTCTATCCATCTTCAACGTCCACAGGGCAGCCGTCCGCGTCGTTGACTATAGAAGGGGTGAAAAAACCAACTGCGAAAATCAGGTTTTCAGGAGAGTAGTCGTGACTGTTTTGAACGTTGAAGATAAAGATTTGAATTCTTTTCTTGATAGGCTGTCAGGTGTCATAGATTTTAATAAAGACTTGCCGGCGAATGTTTTCGTTGGTGGTGGATTTCTGTTTTGGTTTTTTGAGAGACCATTGCTCTGCTTTTCTGAAATTTTTTCGGGATTGGTATCGAATAGCCTTTCCAGTTTTAAGTCAGATGTTTTTATAAAGTTTTCAGGTGATGAGCGATTAAGTAACTCTTGTTTTTCCTTCGATGGAAACGATTTAGAGAAAGATGTTCGTTATTTGAGTAAAAGGTTTGAAAATTTTTTTGATGGAACAGTTGGTTATCCAATAGTTTTATGCGATAGCGCGTGCAAATGGGTTGCCTTCGAAAGCGCATATGAGGAATTTGGCGTTGTTGCTGTGAAAAAATCAGAGCTTCAAGAGGGTTTTTACGAGTACTTAAACTCAAATTTGATCTCGATGGATGAGTTGGCTGAACTGGCATCCAGTTGCACCGCGGAAGGTATAATCGCAAAGGCTCTGATCTCTTCCTATTCTAACTAATCGGGCAAAAGCAGCAGGGCGTGCCACTGAAGCGGGCTCCATTTTACTCAACAGCGTAATCTGGTCAAAAGATCCCTTTCAGTATAGTGGGAATAAGGACTCGGTACCCCAAGGTATCAATTGATGATGTGAAAGTGGCCACCTACAAGCTGGCACCGAAGCGGGGCAGGTGGATAAATTCGAGGCGTGCTCGAACTGTAGCGGTTTACTGAAGGATGCCGATGTGATTACCGGAAGGAAGCTCTGATGATTATCAAAAGAAATGCGATAAGCAACCAGGGCGGATTGTGGACTTTTCGGGGCGTACCCTATACCGGGGGAGCGTTGGAGTTCTCGAATGGTCATGTGGTTGGAGGAGGTATGTATGAAGATGGCCGCTATGTTGATGGCTACCGCAGCGAGTTTATTATTGGGGAGGTGCGTAATAGTATCGAAATGGAGCGAGACTATACGGGGGAGCAGTTTTATTGGGGGGATAGTGTCTACAATGGATTTTCCTATGAGTTCAGTGGTGATGTATGTGTCAGCGAGCGCTTGTATGAATATGGCTGGGTGATAGAGGAAGTAACATATTTCCCAGATGGACAGTTGCGAACTGTCGAGATCGGGGAGGATGTTCCACAGAGTTATGGGTGGTTCGAAGGCGGTGGACTGGAAGCGATGACGGTTCACCAGAATAATATTTTCATGTTTTCCTTGATATTTTCATTGGAAGGTCTGACGCGGTTGACTCTGTTGGGTGACTATTTTTCTAAACTACCGCAAGTGATCGGGTGCATAAGGTTTCCTGTGTTGCGTGATAAAGCGGAGCTCTCCTCTCTTAAGTATGCGTCCCGGGTTTCACTCATTGGAGATGGTATTGACAAGGCTGTGGTTGATTACATCTTTATGGGGGGCAATGAGCGCTGTATCAGAGAGTTAGAGCTGGATGGTGTCAATGGTACACCGGAAATTCTGCAGTGTTTGAAAAATTATCAGCAGTTGAGTGTATTGAAAGTTGTGGTCGCTAAGGATTGCGTTGACTGGTGGCGTGAAGGGTGCGTCCAGTTTCAGGTACTTTGTCCCGAATGTGACGTATATTTAAATAATCGGAAGGTTAGTTTGGAAGGGTGATGGGGTGTTTGTTCTGTTCGTAGAATTGCCTTCCGTATCGATCTGCAAGCCGGGTCGTTTCTGGTAGTCGATAGTGGCGTGTTGCATTCAATACCCAGTGACAGGCAGTTTCAAGGGAGATTCGGTGGCCGATTGAAACGAACACGGGTTTTACATTTTTTTGAGTCCTGAGCGCGGCCCCGATCAGTTTGTCGCCGTCGAACAGGCCTGATTGGCATCCCCTTTCATTAAGCGGAGGTGCGTATTCACCAATGAAGCGACTTTTTCCGCATCCAATAGTAGGTATGTCATAAAGTACCCCCAAATGCGATGCCAAGCCAAACCGACGAGGGTGAGCTATACCTTGCCCGTCGCAGATGATCAGGTCAGGTCGGTGGGTTATAGCCGATAAGAGCTTTACGATAGAAGGTAGTTCTCTAAACGAAAAAAGACCAGGCACATAGGGAAACGAAGTCGTACCCGACCATGCATGCTCTTCGATGATTTCCAGGCTTTCTGCGTCAACCACAACAATAGAGGCTATGAGTGTATCGTTTTCTTTGTGGTAGGCGACATCAATGCCTGCGATACTAGAAATAGGCCCAAGCTGATCTTGCTTGACTACAAGTTTAGATAGTCGTATCTGTAGATCGATAGCCTCGCTTGGGGTTATATCCCAAGGGTGTTGTATGACTGGCTGCATGTGGACTGTTCTCGCTAAATCAAATGGGTGAGGTTGTCGCGCTGATCGGCAAGTACACAAAGGCGACCCTTGGGTCGCCTTTGTTGTGTGCGCTGTCGATGCTTGCTTACCCCTGTGCGGGCTGACCCGCAACGGGAGCGCCGTCTCAGATCTCGGAAACGAACGTCCCCGTTCCCTCGAGAATATTGCGCAGCGTCAGCGCCACTTCCTCCAGATCGCTTCCGGCCGACGTAAGCAGGATCTCCAGCGATTCATCACCCCTGAGTGCATCCCGATCCCCTGGTGAAACCTCGATCAGCAGGCGCTCGGCACTCAAGGTCACTTTCAGCCCGTCCAGCGTCGACGGTTCGTCGTCCAGCGTGAGATCGACGGTGTCTTCGTCCGGATAGCGGGTGAGCAGGAACATCTGGCCCTTGTCGCTGTGGCAGCACAGGGTCGCCATGTTGTCTTCCTCGTCATCGCAGGGGGTGGCGAAGAGCAGGGCGGTTTTCAGTTGCATGGGCAGCTCGGTTCAAGGAAATGAAATGCGATTGTGCCAGTCTGGGCCTTGCGCATAAACGCAATGTTACCGCCCTTTGACCGAATATGTCGCAGCGCTGCAAGCCGGGATGACCGCTCAGTCGTTAAGCTGCCCAGTTGATGGACAACCGTAAAGACACAGCCACCGGCAGTCGTCTTTGCAGCTGCCCATCCCTGGAACATGGACGCGAAGGAAGCGTCCTACGCCTTGGTTTTACCGTCTTCCTGCTACGGGTTGACTATCGTTGATCCGTACATGGCGCACGTACACGACGCTTCACCTATAACAAAGCCCAAGCGGAGTACCACAGATGGCGTTTTTCACCGCAGCCAGCAAAGCCGACTTCCAGCATCAACTGCAGGCGGCCCTGGCGCAGCACATCAGCGAGCAGTCCCTGCCACAAGTGGCGCTGTTCGCCGAACAGTTCTTCGGCATCATCTCTCTGGACGAACTCACCCAGCGTCGGCTGTCCGACCTGGCCGGCTGCACCCTCTCTGCCTGGCGCACCATCGAGCGCTTCGACCCGAACACTGCGCAAGTGCGGGTCTACAACCCTGACTACGAACGCCACGGCTGGCAGTCCACGCACACCGTGGTCGAAGTCCTGCACCATGACCTGCCGTTCCTGGTCGACTCGGTACGCACCGAACTCAACCGCCGCGGCTACAGCATCCACACCCTGCAGACCACCGTGCTCAGCGCCCGCCGCGGGCCGAAGGGCGAGCTGCTCGAACTGCTGCCCAAGGGCACCCAGGGTGAAGGCGTCAGCCACGAGTCGCTGATGTACCTGGAGATCGACCGCTGCGCCAATGCCGCCGAGCTGACCAGCCTGACCCGCGAGCTGGAGCTGGTACTGGCCGATGTGCGCGTCGTCGTCGCCGACTTCGACCCGATGAAGGCCAAGGTCCGCGACCTGCTGGCGCTGGTGGGCGAAAACGCCTTCGGCCCGGCGCAGAACGACAAGGCCGAGGTGCAGAGCTTCCTCACCTGGCTGCTGGACAACCACTTCACCTTCCTCGGCTATGAAGAGTTCGTGGTCGAGTCCGACGCTGCCGGCGGCAGCCTGGTCTACGACGAATCGTCCTTCCTCGGCCTGCCGCGCGTGCTGCGCAGCGGCCTGAGCAATGAAGACCTGCGCATCGAGGACTACGCCGTCAGCTACCTGCGCGAGCCGCGCCTGCTGTCGTTCGCCAAGGCTTCGCAACCAAGCCGCGTGCACCGTCCGGCTTACCCGGACTACGTGTCGATTCGCCAGATCGATGCCGATGGCAAGGTCATCAAGGAATGCCGCTTCATGGGCCTGTACACCTCGACGGTGTACGGTGAAAGCGTGTACACCATCCCGTACATCCGCGGGAAAGTCGCCGAGATCGAGCGCCGTTCGCACTTCGATCCCAAGGCGCACCTGGGCAAGGAACTCACGCAGGTGCTCGAAGTGCTGCCGCGCGACGACCTGTTCCAGACCCCGATCGACGAGCTGTTCAACACCGTCATGTCGATCGTGCAGATCCAGGAGCGCAACAAGATCCGCGTGTTCCTGCGCAAGGACCCGTACGGACGCTTCTGCTACTGCCTGGCCTACGTACCGCGTGAAATCTACTCCACCGAAGTGCGCCAGAAGATCCAGCAGGTGCTGATGGAGCGCCTGAAGGCTACCGACTGTGAGTTCTGGACCTTCTTCTCCGAGTCGGTGCTGGCACGTGTGCAGTTGATCCTGCGGGTCGACCCGAAGAACCGCATCGACATCGACCCGCAGCAGCTGGAAAACGAAGTGATCCAGGCCTGCCGCTCGTGGCAGGACGACTTCTCGGCGCTGGTGGTGGAGAACTTCGGCGAAGCCCAGGGCACCAACATCCTCGCCGACTTCCCCAAGGGCTTCCCGGCGGGTTACCGCGAGCGCTTCGCTGCGCATTCGGCGGTGGTGGACATGCAGCATGTGCTGGCATTGTCCGAAGCCAAGCCGCTGGCCATGAGCTTCTACCAGCCACTCACCCAACTGGGCGAGCGCCAGCTGCACTGCAAGCTGTACCACGCCGACACGCCGCTGGCGCTGTCCGACGTGCTGCCGATCCTGGAGAACCTCGGCCTGCGCGTGCTGGGTGAATTCCCGTACCGCCTGCGCCACGCCAACGGTCGCGAGTTCTGGATCCATGACTTCGCCTTCACCTACAGCGAAGGCCTGAACCTGGACCTGCAGCAGCTCAACGACACCCTGCAGGATGCCTTCATCCACATCGTCAAGGGCGACGCCGAGAACGACGCGTTCAACCGCCTGGTGCTCACCGCTGGCCTGCCATGGCGCGATGTGGCACTGCTGCGCGCCTATGCCCGCTACATGAAGCAGATCCGCCTGGGCTTCGATCTGGGCTACATCGCCAGCACCCTGAACAACCACACCGACATCGCCCGCGAGCTGACGCGGTTGTTCAAGACCCGCTTCTACCTCGCGCGCAAGCTCGGCCAGGATGACCTGGACGACAAGCAGCAGCGCCTGGAGCAGGCGATCCTCACCGCCCTGGACGACGTCCAGGTGCTCAACGAGGACCGCATCCTGCGTCGCTACCTGGACCTGATCAAGGCCACCCTGCGCACCAACTTCTACCAGCCCGACGCCGCTGGCCAGAGCAAGTCGTACTTCAGCTTCAAGTTCAACCCGCGCCTGATTCCCGAGCTGCCCAAGCCCGTACCGAAATTCGAGATCTTCGTCTATTCGCCGCGGGTCGAAGGCGTGCACCTGCGCTTTGGCAACGTCGCCCGCGGCGGCCTGCGCTGGTCGGACCGCGAGGAAGACTACCGCACCGAAGTGCTGGGCCTGGTCAAGGCGCAGCAGGTGAAGAACTCGGTGATCGTGCCGGTCGGCGCCAAGGGCGGCTTCCTGCCGCGTCGCCTGCCACTGGGTGGCGGCCGCGACGAGATCGCCGCCGAGGGTATCGCCTGCTACCGCATCTTCATCAGTGGCCTGCTCGACATCACCGACAACCTCAAGGACGGTGGGGTGGTGCCGCCGGCCAACGTGGTGCGTCATGACGACGACGACCCCTACCTGGTAGTAGCTGCAGACAAAGGCACCGCGACTTTCTCCGACATCGCCAACGGCATCGCCAACGACTACGGCTTCTGGCTCGGCGATGCCTTCGCCTCCGGTGGTTCGGCTGGCTACGACCATAAAGGCATGGGCATCACTGCCCGTGGCGCCTGGGTGGGCGTGCAGCGCCACTTCCGTGAGCGCGGCATCAACGTGCAGGAAGATCCGATCACCGTGGTCGGCATCGGCGACATGGCCGGCGACGTGTTCGGCAACGGCCTGCTGATGTCCGACAAGCTGCAACTGGTAGCCGCATTCAACCACCTGCACATCTTCGTCGACCCGAATCCGGACCCGGCCACCAGCTTCGCCGAGCGCAAGCGCCTGTTCGAGCTGCCGCGTTCGGCCTGGACCGACTACAACAGCGCGATCATGTCCGAAGGCGGCGGGATCTTCCCGCGTAGCGCCAAGAGCATCGCCATCAGCCCGCAGATGAAGGAACGCTTCGCCATCGAAGCCGACCGCCTTACCCCGACCGAACTGCTGCATGCATTGCTGCAGGCGCCGGTCGACCTGCTGTGGAATGGCGGCATCGGCACCTACGTCAAGGCCAGCAGCGAAAGCCACGCCGATGTCGGCGACAAGGCCAACGACGCCCTGCGCGTCAACGGCAACGAGCTGCGCTGCAAGGTGGTGGGCGAGGGCGGCAACCTTGGCATGACCCAGCTCGGTCGCGTCGAGTTCGGCCTGCATGGCGGCGCCACCAACACCGACTTCATCGACAACGCCGGTGGCGTGGACTGCTCCGACCACGAGGTCAACATCAAGATCCTGCTCAACGAAGTGGTGCAGGCTGGCGACATGACCGAGAAGCAGCGCAACCAGCTGCTGGGCAGCATGACCGAGGAAGTTTCCTCGCTGGTGCTCGGCAACAACTACAAGCAGACCCAGGCCCTGTCGCTTGCGGCCCGCCGCGCCCGCGAGCGGATCGCCGAGTACAAGCGCCTGATGGCCGACCTCGAGTCGCGGGGCAAGCTGGACCGCGCCATCGAGTTCCTGCCGACCGAAGAGCAACTGGCCGAACGCCTGGCGGCCGGCCAGGGCCTGACCCGTGCCGAGCTGTCGGTGCTGATCTCGTACAGCAAGATCGATCTCAAGGAGCAACTGCTCAAGTCGCTGGTGCCGGACGACGACTACCTGACCCGTGACATGGAGACGGCGTTCCCGCCGTCACTGGTCAGCAAGTTCGCCGAGGCCATGCGCCGTCACCGCCTCAAGCGCGAGATCGTCAGCAACCAGATCGCCAACGACCTGGTCAACAACATGGGCATCACCTTCGTGCAGCGCCTGAAGGAGTCCACCGGCATGAGCCCGGCCAACGTTGCCGGTGCGTATGTGATCGTGCGCGACATCTTCCACCTGCCGCACTGGTTCCGCCAGATCGAGGCCCTGGACTACCAGGTGCCCGCCGAGATCCAGCTGACCCTCATGGACGAGCTGATGCGCCTGGGACGTCGTGCCACCCGCTGGTTCCTGCGCAGCCGTCGCAACGAGCAGGATGCCGGTCGTGACGCTGCCCATTTCGGGCCGAAGATCGCGCAACTGGGGCTCAAGCTCGACGAACTGCTGGAAGGGCCGACCCGCGAACGCTGGCAGGCGCGCTACCAGGGCTTCGTCGAAGCCGGGGTGCCGGAGTTGCTGGCGCGCATGGTGGCAGGCACTACTCACCTGTACACTCTGCTGCCGATCATCGAAGCTTCGGATGTCACCGGTCACGATCCGGCGCAGGTGGCCAAGGCGTTCTTCGCCGTGGGCAGCGCGCTCGACCTGACCTGGTACCTGCAGGAAATCAGCAACCTGCCAGTGGAGAACAACTGGCAGGCCCTGGCCCGCGAAGCGTTCCGCGACGACATCGACCTGCAGCAGCGCGCGATCACCATTTCCGTGTTGCAGATGGCCGATGCACCGGACGACATGGACGCCCGCGTGGCCCTGTGGGCCGAGCAGCACCGGGTGATGGTCGAGCGCTGGCGCGCCATGCTGGACGACCTGCGCAACGCCACAGGCACCGACTATGCGATGTACGCGGTGGCCAACCGCGAGCTGGTCGACCTGGCGCTGAGTGGGCAGTCGGTGGTGATTCCATCCTGACCTTGGCCCTGAAATGAAAAAGCCCCGGCAGCAATGCCGGGGCTTTTTTGTTCGTCTCTAGCGGCCCTGTGGGCTGTGGCTCGCCGCTGCGACTTGCCCGCTAAAAGGCTTCCGCCGATCTTACTTGAACCGCCGCTCCACGCCTTTCTCCACGAGAATCTTCGCCGAAATCTCTTCCACCGAAAAATGCGTGGAGTTGATGTTGGGAATGTTCTCCCGGCGGAACAGGTTCTCCACCTCGCGCACTTCGAATTCGCACTGGGCAAAGCTCGAATAGCGGCTGTTGGGTTTGCGTTCGTGGCGAATGGCGGTCAGGCGGTCGGGGTCGATGGTCAGGCCGAACAGCTTGTTGTGGTGCTTTTTCAGCACCGCTGGCAACTGCAGGCGCTCCATGTCGTCTTCGGTCAGCGGGTAGTTGGCGGCGCGGATGCCGAACTGCATGGCCATGTACAGGCAGGTTGGTGTCTTGCCGCAGCGCGACACACCCACCAGGATCAGGTCGGCCTTGTCGTAGTAATGGGTGCGCGCACCATCGTCGTTGTCCAGGGCGAAGTTGACTGCCTCGATGCGCTCCATGTAGTTGGAATTGCCACCGATCGAGTGTGATTTGCCCACGGAATACGACGAATGGGCGGTCAATTCCTGCTCGAGCGGGGATAAAAACGTCGAAAAGATGTCGATCATGAAGCCATTGGACGTAGCCATGACCTCGCGGATGTCCTGGTTGACGATGGTATCGAAGATAATGGGGCGCACACCGTCGCGCTCGGCCGCGGCATTGATCTGCTGGACCATGGCGCGCGCCTTGTCGAGCGTATCGATGTAGGGGCGGGTGAATTTGGCGAAGGGAATGCTTTCGAACTGCGCCAGCAGGCTTTGGCCCAGTGTTTCGGCCGTGATGCCGGTACCGTCGGAGATGAAGAACGCGGATCGTTTCATTTGCACCTGAGGCCTTAAGCTGCCGAATGTTTCTGGATATGATAGGTTCGGTTTGCCGAACGCGGTCGTTCGGCATTCTCACTTATTTTCCAGGTCCAGGCCACAAGCGTCCCGGCCCAGCCGCAGAGTCGACAGGCGGGCGCCCTTGAGCTTTTCCAATACAGTTAGTGGAGAGATCACCTTGGTAGAGTACGTAGTTTCCCTCGATAAGCTCGGCGTCCATGATGTGGAGCATGTGGGGGGCAAGAACGCATCCCTGGGCGAGATGATCAGTAATCTTGCCGGTGCCGGCGTATCGGTGCCGGGCGGCTTTGCCACTACGGCTCAGGCGTATCGCGACTTTCTCGAACAAAGTGGCCTGAACGACCGCATCCATGCCGCGCTCGACGCGCTGGATGTCGACGATGTCAACGCCTTGGCCAAGACCGGCGCACAGATTCGCCAGTGGGTGATGGAGGCCGATTTCCCGGCACGTCTGGACGCCGAAATCCGCACCGCCTTCGCCGAAATGGCTGCCGGCAACGACAACATGGCCGTGGCCGTGCGCTCTTCGGCGACCGCCGAAGACTTGCCGGATGCTTCGTTCGCCGGCCAGCAGGAAACCTTCCTCAATATCCGTGGCGTCGACAACGTGATCCGCGCGGCCAAGGAAGTGTTCGCCTCGCTGTTCAACGACCGCGCCATTTCCTACCGCGTGCACCAGGGCTTCGACCACAAGCTGGTCGCCCTGTCGGCCGGCGTGCAGCGCATGGTGCGTTCGGAAACCGGCACCGCTGGCGTCATGTTCACCCTCGACACCGAGTCGGGCTTCCGCGATGTGGTGTTCATCACCGGCGCCTACGGCCTGGGTGAAACCGTCGTGCAGGGTGCGGTCAACCCTGACGAATTCTACGTGCACAAGAACACCCTGCAGGCAGGCCGCCCGGCCATCCTGCGCCGCAACCTGGGCAGCAAGGCGATCAAGATGGTCTACGGCGACGAAGCCAAGGCCGGTCGTTCGGTCAAGACTGTCGAGGTCGACCGTGCCGAGCGTGCGCGCTTCTGCCTGAGCGACGCCGAGGTCAACGAACTCGCCAAGCAGGCGATGATCATCGAGCAGCACTACCAGCGCCCGATGGACATCGAATGGGCCAAGGACGGTGACGACGGCAAGCTGTACATCGTGCAGGCTCGCCCCGAGACCGTGAAGAGCCGCGCCAGCGCCAATGTCATGGAGCGCTACCTGCTTAAAGAGAAGGGCACGGTATTGGTCGAAGGTCGCGCCATTGGCCAGCGTATCGGCGCCGGCAAGGTCCGCGTGATCCACGATGTGTCCGAGATGGACAAGGTGCAGCCAGGCGACGTACTGGTTTCCGACATGACCGACCCGGACTGGGAACCGGTCATGAAGCGCGCCAGCGCCATCGTCACCAACCGTGGCGGACGCACCTGCCACGCCGCGATCATCGCCCGTGAGCTGGGTATCCCGGCCGTGGTCGGTTGCGGCAACGCCACCCAGGTGTTGAAAGATGGCCAGGGCGTGACCGTATCCTGCGCCGAAGGCGACACCGGCTTCATTTTCGAGGGCGAGCTGGGCTTCGACGTCAAGCAGAACTCGGTGGATGCCATGCCGGAGCTGCCGTTCAAGATCATGATGAACGTCGGCAACCCCGACCGCGCCTTCGATTTCGCCCAACTGCCCAATGCGGGCGTGGGTCTGGCGCGCCTGGAGTTCATCATCAACCGCATGATCGGCGTGCACCCCAAGGCTCTGCTCAACTACGCCGGCCTGCCGCCTGAGCTGAAAGAGAGCGTCGACAAGCGCATCGCTGGCTACAGCGATCCGGTGGGCTTCTATGTCGAGAAGCTGGTCGAGGGCATCAGCACCCTGGCCGCAGCTTTCTACCCGAAAAAGGTGATCGTGCGCCTGTCGGACTTCAAGTCCAACGAGTATGCCAACCTGATCGGCGGCAAGCTCTACGAGCCTGAAGAAGAAAACCCGATGCTGGGCTTCCGCGGTGCCTCGCGCTACATCAGCGAGTCGTTCCGTGACTGCTTCGAGCTCGAGTGCCGCGCCCTCAAGCGCGTGCGCAACGAGATGGGCCTGACCAATGTCGAGATCATGGTGCCGTTCGTGCGCACCCTGGGCGAAGCCAGCCAGGTCGTCGACCTGCTCGCCGAGAATGGCCTGGCTCGCGGCGACAATGGACTGCGCGTGATCATGATGTGCGAGCTGCCGTCCAACGCCATCCTCGCCGAAGAGTTCCTGGAATACTTCGACGGCTTCTCGATCGGCTCCAACGACCTGACCCAGCTTACCCTGGGCCTGGACCGCGACTCGGGGATCATCGCCCACCTGTTCGACGAGCGAAATCCTGCGGTCAAGAAGCTGCTGGCCAATGCCATCGCCGCGTGCAACAAGGCTGGCAAGTACATCGGCATCTGCGGCCAGGGCCCATCGGACCACCCTGACCTCGCCAAGTGGCTGATGGAGCAGGGCATCGAGAGCGTCTCGCTGAACCCGGACTCGGTACTCGAGACCTGGTTCTTCCTGGCCGAAGGTCAGGGCGCCGCTTGATGTAACCCGCGCGGGGCGCGTCCTGACGCGCTTCGCGTTTCTGCCTTTTCGCGGGCAAACCCGCTGCCACCGAGCCCTGTGGCAGCGGGTTTGCCCGCGAATGCGCTGCAGCCCAGGTTCAGCGTGGCAGTTCCCCTTCCTGTTTCCCCTTTTCATTCTGTGAATCCATGCAAAGCAGCAGCACCCTTTTTCCCGTGGCCCTGCTCAGTGCCGAGCGCCGCGGCGACCTCTGTGAAGACGTTTACCGGATCAAGGCGGGCAACAGCCCCGACGCCAGTGTCGAACTGGCCCTGACCCGTCTCGGGCTTGCCGATCAGCACGCCACCCCCGGGGTGCCGGTGATTCTCCTGCACGGCAGTTTCTCCAATCGTCGTTTCTGGTACTCGCCCAAGGGCATTGGCCTGGGTGCTTTCCTCGCACGTGCCGGTTTCGACGTGTGGATTCCGGAAATGCGCGGGCATGGCCTGTCGCCGCGCAACCGCCAGTGGCGACAGAACACCGTGGCCGACTACGCGCGTTTCGACCTGCCGGTGATCGGCGCCTTCGTCCAGGAAATGGCCGGCCAGGCGCCGCACTGGATTGGCCATTCGCTGGGCGGCACCACCTTGGCGGCCGCACTGGGTGGCGGCTACCTGGACAGCGCCTGCGTGGCCAGCGTGGCGTTGTTCGGCACCCAGGTCAGCCGGGTCTACTGGCCGTTGAAAGTGCCGCCCGTGGCGTGGGGGGCGCGCTTGCTGGTCAAGCGTTTTGCCCAGCTCTCCGGCCCCAGGTTGAAGCGTGGGCCGGAGGACGAGCCGATCGGGCTGGCCCTGGAAAGCTTGCGTTGGCATGGCCTGTTCGGCCGTTTCGGAGTCAAGGACCGAGACTGGTGGGCGGGGTTGGCGCAGATGGATGTACCGCTGCTGGCGGTCGCGGGTGCGGCGGATTTCCAGGATCCGGTGTGGGCCTGTCGCAAACTGTTCGAGCAGTGGGGCGATGAACGCAAGCAGTTCCTGCGCCTGGGCCGTGAAGAGGGCTTCGAAGCCTTCGGGCATGTCGACATGCTGGTGAGCAAGGCGGCGCAGACGCAGGTGTGGCCGCTGGTGGCGCGCTGGCTGAGCGACGTTCAGGCGCCGCCCGCCACAATTGAGTAAGCAGGTCATTCGCGGGCAAGTCGTAGCGCCGAACTGACTGCCTGGTCCCGGATGACTGCAACGGCCTTCAGGGTGTAGCCTTGGCCGATACCCGCTTTCGTTGTGACTGACAGGAGCTTCTCATGCAGCATTACGTAACGCCCGACCTGTGCGACGCCTACCCGGACCTGGTCCAGGTGCTGGAGCCGATGTTCAGCAATTTCGGCGGCCGCGATTCCTTCGGCGGCCAGATCGTCACCATCAAGTGCTTCGAGGACAACTCCCTGGTCAAGGAGCAGGTCGAGCTCGACGGCAAGGGCAAGGTCCTGGTGGTCGATGGCGGCGGATCGCTGCGCCGGGCGCTGCTGGGCGACATGCTCGCGGAAAAAGCGGCGAAGAATGGCTGGGAAGGCCTGGTGATCTACGGCTGTGTGCGTGACGTGGATGTGCTGGTGCAGACCGATGTCGGCGTGCAGGCCCTGGCCAGCCATCCGATGAAGACCGACAAGCGCGGCATTGGCGACCTCGACGTCGTGGTCAGCTTTGCCGGCGTCACTTTTCGCCCCGGCGAATACATCTACGCCGACAACAATGGCGTGATCGTCTCGCCAAGCCCCCTGAAAATGCCGGAGTGATGCGCCGCGCGCGCTGATGGAGCATTGATGTTCGAGGAAGACAACGCGCAGTGGGGGCTGGTCCATGCCCTGGTGCTCGACGGCAAGGGAGGCGCGCGCGCCATTGCCCGTACCGAGTTGGACAACCTGCAATTGCAGGCGCAAGAGAGCCTGTGGTTGCACTGGGACCGCAGTCATCCGCAAACCCGCACCTGGCTGCTGCACGACAGCGGCCTGAGCGAGTTCGCCTGCGACCTTCTGCTCGAGGAGAACACTCGCCCACGCCTGCTGGCGTTGGCCAACGAGCAGTTGCTGCTGTTTCTGCGCGGGGTCAACCTCAACCCTGGCGCAGAGCCGGAAGACATGGTCTCGGTGCGCATCTTCGCCGAAGCGCAGCGCGTCATTTCGTTGCGGCTGCGGCCTTTGCGCGCGAGCGATGAAGTCTTGCAGCAACTGGATGAGGGCAGGGGGCCGAAATCGGCCTCCGAACTGCTGCTGCTGATGGGTGAACTGTTGACCGAAAAGGTCCAGGCACTGGTCAGCGACCTGTCCGAAGCGGTCGATCTCGAGGAAGAAAAGGTAGAATCCGACGAACGGTATAGCCCGGCCCAGGGCAACCTGCAGCAGATTCGTCGTCGTGCCGCCGGCCTGCGTCGCTTCCTGGCGCCGCAGCGTGACATCTATGCTCAGCTTTCGCGCAACAAGTGGAGTTGGTTCGCCGACGCCGATGCCGATTACTGGAACGAGCTGAACAACAGCCTGATCCGTTATCTCGAGGAGCTGGAACTGGCCCGAGAGCGCGCTGCGCTGGTGCTGGAAGGCGAGGACCGGCGGCGCAGCGAGCGGATGAACCGGACCATGTACCGCTTCGGCATCATCACCTGCATCTTCCTGCCGATGAGCTTCATCACCGGCCTGCTCGGCATCAATGTCGGTGGTATTCCAGGGGCCGAGAACCCCTACGGCTTCCTGTTCGCCTGCCTGGTGGTGTTGGGGCTGGCCGCAGGGCAATGGTGGTTGTTGCGCAAGTTGCGCTGGGTCTGAGCGACGATCACGTATGTATTTTGAAACATTCGTCCCACATCGCTGTGTGACCCGTTGGCCAGAGCTCTCGTCTTTGACTGACATCACGCGAGGTGCCCATGCACGATCCGTTTGAAGAATCCCTGCGCGACCTGCTCAAGGCGTCGCCGTCCGGCCATGACCGAGATGACGATGCCTGCCTGGGGCGCGTGCTCAAAACCGCCAACCGTCAGGTTGGCGCGGGCGATCTGTTCAGCCTGCTGGGCCGCTGGAGCCAGGCGCTGCTGATCGCTGTCAACAATGGCTCGGCGCATGTCGCGCCGGTGCGCCGTACCCCTGCCGCTGGCAGACAGAAAGCTGATAAGGCCGATTGAATATGGAACTCGATCTCTGGACCCAGAGCCTGGTCACCGCCATGACTGCCCTTTGGACCAAGGTGGCGAACTTCATCCCCAACCTGTTCGGCGCGCTGGTCGTGGTGCTGCTCGGTTTCGTGGTGGCCAAGCTGCTCGACACACTGCTGTCCAAGCTGCTCGCCAAGTTCGGTCTCGACCGCCTGATGAGCGGGACCGGGCTGACCAAGATGCTCGGCCGAGTCGGTATCCAGGTGCCGATCTCGACCTTGATCGGCAAGATCGTCTACTGGTTCATCCTACTGATCTTCCTGGTTTCCGCCGCCGAATCGCTGGGCCTGGAGCGGGTTTCCGCCACCCTCGACATGCTTGCCCTCTACCTGCCCAAAGTATTTGGTGCGGCGCTGGTATTGCTGGCCGGTGTACTGCTGGCGCAACTGGTCAACGGCCTGGTGCGCGGCGCTGCCGAAGGCATCGGCCTGGAATACGCAGCGGGCGTCGGGCGCATTGCCCAGGGGCTGGTCATCATCATCGCGATCTCGGTGGCGATCAGCCAGCTTGAGGTCAAGACCGACCTGCTCAACCATGTGATCGTCATCGGATTGATTACCGTTGGTCTGGCCGTGGCCCTGGCAATGGGCCTGGGCAGCCGGGAAATCGCCGGACAGATCCTTGCCGGGATCTACGTGCGCGAGTTGTATCAGGTTGGCCAGCAGGTGCGGATTGGAGAGGTCGAAGGGCATATCGAAGAGATCGGGACGGTCAAGACGACGCTGCTGACCGATGATGGCGAGTTGGTGTCGCTGTCCAATCGGGTGCTGCTCGAGCAGCGCGTCAATAGCCGCTAACCGCACAAAGCTGTTAATGTATGCCGCCGCAAAAATCGGCCCAAGGGCTGAGCGGCGACATTGACCTGACTGTCGGCCAGATCCGTTTTGAATAAAGTCTATTCGCCGCCCATGCGTTACGACCCCCGCGAGCTCACCGACGAGGAGTTGGTGGCGCGTTCGCATGAGGAGCTGTTTCATGTTACCCGCGCCTATGAGGAACTCATGCGGCGCTACCAGCGGACCCTGTTCAACGTCTGTGCACGTTATCTGGGGAACGATCGGGATGCTGACGATGTCTGTCAGGAGGTCATGCTGAAAGTGTTGTACGGCCTGAAGAATTTCGAGGGCAAATCGAAGTTCAAGACCTGGCTCTACAGCATCACCTACAACGAATGTATCACCCAGTACCGCAAGGAGCGTCGCAAGAGAAGGTTGATGGATGCCCTGAGCCTGGACCCCGTCGAAGAGGCGTCCGAGGACAAGGCTCCGAAACCTGAAGAAAAAGGCGGGCTGGATAAATGGCTGGTGTATGTGAACCCGATCGACCGGGAGATTCTGGTGCTACGTTTTGTCGCAGAGCTGGAGTTTCAGGAGATCGCCGACATCATGCACATGGGCCTGAGCGCCACGAAAATGCGTTACAAGCGTGCGCTCGACAAGCTTCGTGAGAAATTTGCGGACTCGGCTGAAACTTAGTCTTATGCAAATGGCTCAAACGAATCGGCAAGGTCTGCTAGACTTGCCGTCGAGTTGTCCCCCCGGATTTTGGTGGGGCTGCTTAACTATCACCAGATGGGGATTTAACGGATGAAATTGAAAAATACCTTGGGCTTGGCCATTGGTTCGCTCGTAGCCGCCACCTCGATTGGCGCTATGGCACAAGGCCAAGGCGCCGTCGAAACCGAGATCTTCTACAAGAAGGAGTTCTTCGACAGCCAGCGCGACTTCAAGAACGACGGCAACCTGTTCGGCGGCTCGATCGGTTACTTCCTGACCGACGACGTTGAACTGCGTCTGGGCTACGACGAAGTTCACAACGCTCGTGGCGACGACGGCAAGAACATCAAGGGCTCGAACACCGCCCTGGATGCCGTTTACCACTTCAACAACCCGTACGACGCTATCCGTCCGTACGTTTCGGCTGGTTTCTCCCACCAGTCGCTGGGCCAGACCGGCCGTGGCGGTCGTGACCACTCCACCTTCGCCAACCTGGGCGCTGGTGCCAAGTGGTACATCACCGACATGTTCTACGCCCGTGCCGGCGTTGAAGCCCAATACAACATCGACAAAGGTGACACCGAGTGGGCACCGAGCGTCGGCGTTGGCCTGAACTTCGGCGGTAGCCCGAAGCAGTCCGCAGCTCCTGCTCCTGCTCCGGTTGCCGAAGTCTGCACCGACAGCGACAACGACGGCGTCTGCGACAACGTCGACAAGTGCCCTGACACCCCGGCCAACGTTACCGTTGACGCCGACGGCTGCCCGGCTGCCGCTGAAAACGTCCGCGTTGAGCTGGACGTGAAGTTCGACTTCGACAAGTCGGTCGTCAAGCCTAACAGCTACGGCGACATCAAGAACCTGGCTGACTTCATGAAGCAGTACCCACAAACCACCACCGTGGTTGAAGGTCACACTGACTCCGTAGGTCCAGACGCTTACAACCAGAAGCTGTCCGAGCGTCGTGCCAATGCTGTCAAGCAGGTTCTGACCCAGCAGTACGGCATCGAATCCAACCGTGTTGACTCGGTTGGCTACGGTGAGACCCGTCCAGTTGCTGACAACGCCACCGAAGCTGGCCGCGCCGTTAACCGTCGCGTAGAAGCTCAGGTAGAAGCCCAGGCCAAGTAACTGGTTTGAAGCTTCACGAAAAACCCGGCCTCGGCCGGGTTTTTCTTTGCCTGGGATTTGGGAAGCGGGCCTGCATCTCGGTGCCCTGCATTTGTAGGAGCGGGCTTGCCCGCGAATGATCCCGCCCAGGCTCACCCTTTAAGCAGGATGTACAGCAGCACCAGGTTCAACACCATCGACAACAGCGCCAAGGTTCGCCAGACCTTCAGCGGCTCGCGCTCCAGCAGGGGGCGAGGGCGCATGGCCAACTCCTGGCGGTCACCGCGTTCGAGCAGCAGCAGCCATTGTTCGGCAGTTTCGAAACGTTGTGCAGGGTCCACCGAGACGGCTTTTTCCAGGCTGCGCTGCAACCATTCCGGCAGGTCGGGACGATAGCGCGCAGCATTGACTGGCGTTGCGAAGCGTGGGCGCTGGAACGCCTCGACTTCGCCATACGGATAGTGCCCGGTCAGCAGGTAGTACAGGGTCACGCCAACGGCATAGAGATCCTGACGGGGTGTCGGCGGCTCACCATCGAAGGCTTCCGGGGCAATGAACGAAGGTGTGCCGGGCAGATCGTGCGGTTGATCCTCTGACAGCCCTGGGCAATACGCCAGGCCGAAATCCAGCAGGCGCAGTTGACCATCTTCACCCAGGTGCAGGTTTTCCGGCTTGATATCGCGGTGCAGCAGGTTGCGCCGGTGCAGCACGCCCACCGCCTGCAGCAACTGGCGCGTCAGTTCCAGCCATTGTGGTAGTGGCAAGGGCCCATGCTCGGCGAACAGGCTGGCAAGCGTCTGTCCGGGATATTGGCGCATGAGGTAGTACAGGTGCTGGCGCTGGCTGGCGGCATTCACCTCGGGGAAGTGTCGGCCAGCAACCCGGCGCAGAAACCATTCTTCGAGCAGCAGCCGCTGGGCGGCGCCTTGATCGGTTTCGCGGGCCGGTGGGAGGGTCTTGAGCAACCATGTCTGGCCCTGGGCATCCTTGACCTGGTAGAGCAAGGATTGTCGGCTCTGGGCGAGCAGCCCCTCAACACACCAGCCATCGATGCGCTGGCCCGTACGCAGGGCGGTTGGTATCGGCCATTCCTGCAACTGCGCAAGGGTGTCGCCCAGATTCGCCGAGCCCGGTTGTTCGACCCTGACCAGCAATGCGCTGGCGTTGTCCTGGCTGCCACACAGGTGCGCGGTGGCGACCAGGGTATCGGCGGCCACCTGCAAGTCAGGCTGCTCACGCAGGATCGACAGGATCTGCTGATCGCTCAGGCTTGACCAGACACCATCGCTGAGCAGCACGAAGCACTCGCCTGGCTGCAGTTCACCCTCCCGGTAATCGACCAGCAGGTGTTGGTCCAGACCCAAGGCGCGCTTGAGCACATGATGCATCCCTGGCTGGTCCCAGACATGGTCATCGCTCAGGCACGACAGGCGACCGTCGTGCCAGTGGTAGGCGCGGCAGTCGCCGACATGGGCGAGGGTGAACCGCTTGCCGCGCAGCACCAGGGCGGTCAGCGTGGTCATCAGCGGTTGACCGTTGCCCTGGGCACGCAGCCAGCGGTTCTGCGCCAGCAGCAGCCGATCCAAGGCCTGGGCCACCCCCCAGGTGGCGGGGGTGGAATAGTAGTCCAGTGCCAAGGCCTGCAGGCTGGCCCTGGCGGCCAGGCCACCATCGGCGCACTGGCTGACGCCGTCGGCGATGGCGAACAGGTAGCCCTTGCTGGCGGCCAGCTCTGCGGCCGGGGTGACCAGGCGCAGGGCATCCTGGTTTTCCGGGCGCGGGCCGGTGGCGCTGGCCTGGGCGAACGCCAGTTGCAAGCTCATGCGGTCAGACCCGCGCCGCCGTTACGGCAGCCGAACCCCAGGTGGTGCGCCAGCGACGCTTGACCCCATACAGGCCGAACCAGGCGAGCAACCCCAGGCTGGCGAACAGCCACAGGCCAAGCTGATAGTCGCCGCTGTGCTGCTTGATTGCACCCAGGCCTGCCGCCAGCAGGAAGCCGCCGATACCACCGGCCATGCCGATCAGGCCGGTCATGACCCCGATTTCCTGGCGGAAGCGTTGCGGCACCAATTGGAACACCGCACCGTTGCCAGCGCCCAGGCCAAGCATGGCGCTGACGAACAGGGCCAGGGCTGCCGCGGCGCTGGACAGGTTGAAGCCGACCGCAGCGATGCACACCGCCGCCACACTGTACATCCCGAGCAAGGTGCGGATGCCACCGAAACGGTCGGCGAGGGCCCCGCCCAGCGGGCGCATGAGGCTGCCGGCGAATACGCAGGCCGCCGTGTAGTAGCCGGCGGTGATCGGGCTCAGGCCATACTGGTCGCTGAAGTAGCCCGGCAGGGCGCTGGCCAGGCCGATGAAGCCACCGAAGGTGACGCTGTAGAAGAACATGAACCACCAGCTGTCACGGTCGCCCAGGGCCTTGAAATAGTCGGCCATCGCCTTGGGCTTGGGGCGCTGTGGGGCGTTGCGTGCCAGCAGGGCAAAGGCCACGAGAGTGATCACCAGCGGGATGACGGCGAAACCGAACACGTTGTTCCAGCCGAAACCTGCGGCCAGCACCGGGGCGAGCAGGGCTGCGAACACCGTTCCGGAATTACCCGCACCAGCGATGCCCATGGCCTTGCCTTGGTGCTGAGGTGGATACCACTGCGACGCCAACGGCAGCGACACGGCGAACGAGGCACCTGCAACGCCGAGGAACACGCCCAGCAGCAGCGCCTGTTCGTAACTGTGGATGCCCATGAACCAGGCGCAGGCCAGGGCGACGATTACCACGACCTGGCCGATCAGCCCGGCAGTCTTGGGAGACAGTCGGTCGACCAGCATGCCCATGATAAAGCGCAATATGGCACCGGCCAGGATCGGTGTTGCGACCATCAGGCCCCGTTGCTGGGCAGTCAGCTGCAGGTCGGCGGAGATCTGCACCGCCAAGGGACCGAGCAGGTACCAGACCATGAAGCTCAGGTCGAAGTAGAGGAAGGCAGCAAACAGCGTAGGCACATGCCCGGATTTCCAGAAGCTCGTATTCATTGAACACCTCGCGCGGCTTGCAACGGTTGTCATGCCCTGCCTGCGCAGGGCGCAAATGAAAAAGACGTCGCTACCCGGTCCATCAGCGTGGAGGGGAGAGCGACGTCTTTGTCGGGATGATGTGGCAACCGCCGTTGGCTACCTGAGCTATTGGCTGAGCAAGAGCCGGGCCAACATCGACTCAGCCAAGCATCTCGGACATGGCGATGATCTGCTCGGCCACCTGAATCAGCTTCTGCTGACGGCTCATGGCCTGGCGACGCATCAGGGTGTAGGCCTGCTCTTCATTGCAGTCCTTCATCTTCATCAGCAGGCCCTTGGCCTGTTCGATGCGCTTGCGTTCGGCCAATTGCTGGTCGCGAGCCAGCAGCTGCGCCTTGAGCGCCTGGTCGCTCTCGAAGCGGGCCATGGCCACGTCGAGGATCGGCTGCAGGCGCGCTGCATGGATGCCTTCGACGATGTAGGCGCTGACGCCGGCCTGGATCGCCTGGCGCATCACCCTCGGATCATGCTCGTCGGTGAACAGCACGATGGGCCGTGGCTGGTCGCGACTGACCAGCACCACCTGTTCCATCACATCTCGACCCGGTGACTCGGTATCGATCAGCACGACATCCGGACGCACCGTTTCGACGCAGGTAGGCAGGTCGATGGTCAGCCCCGGCGCCTCGATCACATCGAAGCCAGTTTCGATCAGGGCGGCCTTGAGGCGACCGACCTTCTTCTCGGTATCATCGATCAGCAGAATACGCAGCATGGTGGCCACCTTCACGAACCAACCCGCATGTGCGGGGCGTCATCCAGGGCGTGCAGGCGGAAACTGCGGGCATAGGCATGGGGGTCGCTGCCGTCCCAGCGGATGCCGTCGATCAGCAGGCTGCTGCGCATCGGTTCATCTGCGCAGGGCACGCCCACGGCCTGGGCTGCTTCACGGTACAGCGCCAGTTGCTGCAC
This sequence comes from Pseudomonas sp. MNR3A, assembly GCF_009650575.1. Lineage (NCBI taxonomy): Bacteria > Pseudomonadati > Pseudomonadota > Gammaproteobacteria > Pseudomonadales > Pseudomonadaceae > Pseudomonas > Pseudomonas sp. MNR3A. The sequence goes on from NZ_VZZS01000008.1 coordinate 24,045, forward strand.
ACGCGTGGCCACCGCCAGGTAGTCCGGATCCTCGCGCAGCAGGCCCCAGCGTCGGAACTGGGTCATGAACCACATGCCGTCGGACAGATAGGGCAGGTTCGCCCGACCTTGGTCATGCACGCGCAGGGCGTGACGATCCTGCCAGCGGTTGCCCAGCCCGTCGTGGTAGTCGCCCAGCAGGCGCGGTTCGATGTTGCTGACTGGCGTATCCAGGTAGGCCCTGCCGCTGAGCAGTTGCGCCGTACCTCGGCGATTTTCCGCGCTTTGCTCGATGAAACGGCTGGCGGCGAGTATCGCCTTGATCAGTGCGCGGGCGCTGTTGGGGTAGTGCTCGACGAAAGCGCGTGTGCTGGCCAGAACCTTTTCTGGATGGTCCGGCCAGATCGATTGACTGGTTGCCAGGGTGAAACCCTGGTTCTGCCCCACGGCGTCTGCCGACCAGGGCTCGCCGGCACAGAAGCCATCAATGCGCCCGGCCTGCAGGTGCGCGACCATCTGTGCCGGTGGCACCACCACGCTGTCGACATCGTGCAACGGGTGGATGCCCTGGCTGGCCAGCCAGTAGTACAGCCACATGGCGTGGGTGCCGGTGGGAAACGTCTGGGCGAAGGTCAGGCGTGCGCCACGCTGGTGCACCAGCCGTGCCAGTGCTTCAGGGCTGGTCACGCCCTTGCGCTGCAGTTCCGGGGAAAGGTTGATGGCCTGGGCATTCTGATTCAGGCCCATGAGCACCGCCATATCATTGGCCACGGCACCGCCCATGCCCAGGTGCATGGCGTAGACCAGCCCGTACAGGCAGTGGGCAGCATCCAGTTCGCCGCTGGCGAGTTTGTCTCGGGTCCCGGCCCAGGAGGCCTGACGCTGCAGATTGAGGGTCAGACCCTGGAGCTGGGCGAAGCCCTGCGTGGCCGCGACCACCACCGAGGCGCAGTCGGTCAGGGCCATGAAACCGATGTTCAGGCTGGGTTTCTCGGGTGCATCGCTGCCGTTGACCCAGGCCAAGGGTGTTGTCGGAGGGGCTGTGTTCACGAAATATCCTCACCCGTACCGATCGGGTTGCCAGCGCTTCGAAGCAACCCATGTGCCAAGGCCCTGTCGCGCGGACGGCGCGCTGGCTATAATCGCATCCCTCACTCACCCCCGAGTCCTGCCTGCCCATGTATACCCTGGCCCGCCAGCTGCTGTTCAAGCTCTCCCCGGAAACCTCCCACGACCTGTCGCTCGACCTCATCGGCGCCGGTGGCCGCCTTGGCCTCAATGGCCTGCTGTGCAAGCGCCCGGCCTCGGTGCCGGTGACCGTCATGGGCTTGAACTTCGCCAACCCCGTGGGCCTTGCCGCAGGCCTGGACAAGAACGGCGCGGCGATCGATGGCTTCGCCCAGCTCGGCTTCGGCTTCGTCGAGATCGGCACTGTCACCCCGCGGCCACAGCCTGGCAATCCGAAGCCACGGTTGTTCCGCCTGCCGGAAGCGACTGCGATCATCAACCGCATGGGCTTCAACAACCTGGGTGTGGATCACCTGCTGGAACGGGTGCGCGCGGCGCGTTATGACGGCGTGCTGGGCATCAACATCGGCAAGAATTTCGACACGCCAGTCGAGCGTGCCCAGGACGACTACCTGATCTGCCTCGAAAAAGTCTACACCCAGGCCAGCTACATCACGGTCAACGTCAGCTCGCCCAACACTCCCGGCCTGCGCAGCCTGCAATTCGGTGATTCGCTCAAGCAACTGCTCGACGCGCTGGCCGAGCGTCGTGAGCAGCTGGCGAGCGAGCACGGCAAACGCGTGCCGCTGGCGATCAAGATCGCACCGGACATGAGCGATGAGGAAACCGCGCTGGTGGCGGCAGCCCTGGTCGAGTCGGGCATGGATGCGGTAATCGCGACCAATACCACTTTGGGTCGCGAAGGGGTCGAAGGGCTGCCGTTCGGGGGCGAGGCGGGTGGGCTTTCCGGGGCGCCGGTGCTGGAGAAGAGCACTCACATCGTCAAGGTGCTGGCTGCTGAACTGGGCGGCAAGTTGCCGATCATCGCTGCGGGCGGAATCACCGAAGGTCGCCATGCCGCCGAGAAAATCGCGGCCGGTGCGAGCCTGGTGCAGATCTATTCGGGCTTCATCTACAAGGGCCCTGCACTGATTCGCGAAGCGGTGGATGCAATTGCGGCGCTGCCCCGCTAACAAAGACGCGGCCCAATAAAAAGGGCCCCTTCAAGGGGCCCCTGGGCCGCAGCCCGCCGCCCGGATGGGGCGTGCATGGTGACTCGAATTCAGTGTCCTCGTTCAGCCAACGGCGTGATTTTCGTTGAGTCTCTGGATGCCAGCGGTGCCGGTCATGCCGTCCCAGTTGTCGCCGCGACCTTCACGCCAACCGTTGATCCATGCCTGGCGAACGGATGGCAGATTGAAGGGGCAAAGTTCGCGGGATTTGCCGGTTACCCCGTATTGGTAGCCACGTGAATATGCTCTTTCCAACGGATCACGCTTAAGTCTTCTCATAGGGTGTTGCCCTCACTTGTTGACTGTAATGTCCCGTCGGCCTCTCCGAGGCCGGGCAGAATCTTTCTGCCGGTTTTGCGCTCGCTGCCGGCGTGGCGAGCTGAAAGTGCCGCCTCGTTGCGAAGCGGCCTGAGGTCAGTTCTAACCAATGCGGGTCACAGTGTGAATGATCAATTTGTCATAAGGACGTAACCTTTCCAGGGGTGAGGGGATAAGTAAATAAATGCGACTCAACCTTGTTTAGGTTTTGTCCCGCTATGATGAGGGTTTGCCGATGATTGAAATCATTTGGCCATTGGCGCCATCGAACTGACGCAACATCTGGTAATGCGACGAAGGGTCACATCGATGCCTTCGTTAGACGAAATTTTCACACTGCCCGACGATCAAACCGCCTTGCGCCACCTGGCGCTGGATGTCGATCGGGTGGCCCGGTTTGCCGAATGATCGGCACGCCACCCGGATACCTGCTGGAAGGGTATCCGGCAAACTCAGGCAACAGCGATGCGTCGCGTTGCCAGCACACAGCCCAGAGGCTCTGGAATCTACATGTCGGACTCACTCGAACTCTATCTCACCTGCCCCAAAGGCCTGGAAGGGCTGCTTGCGGAAGAAGCCCGCGGCCTGGGCCTGGCCGACGTGCGCGAGCACACCTCGGCGATCCGCGGCGCGGCCGACATGGAAACTGCCTACCGGCTGTGCCTCTGGTCGCGCCTGGCCAACCGCGTGCTGTTGGTGGTCAAGCGCTTCGCCATGAAAAACGCCGACGACCTCTATGATGGCGTGCACGGTGTCGACTGGCAGGACCACCTGGCCGCCGACGGCACCCTGGCGGTGGAGTTCAGTGGCCATGGATCGGGCATCGACAACACCCACTTCGGTGCGCTCAAGGTCAAGGACGCCATTGTCGACAAGCTGCGCAACCGTGAAGGCCAGCGCCCATCCGTGGACAAGATCGACCCCGACCTGCGTGTCCACCTGCGCCTGGACCGCGGCGAAGCCATCCTGTCCATCGACCTTTCCGGCCACAGCCTGCACCAACGCGGCTACCGCCTGCAGCAGGGTGCTGCACCGCTCAAGGAAAACCTGGCTGCCGCGGTGTTGATCCGCGCCGGTTGGCCGCGTATTGCCGCCGAGGGCGGCGCGTTGGCCGACCCCATGTGCGGTGTCGGGACCTTCCTCGTCGAAGCTGCGATGATTGCCGCCGATATTGCACCGAACCTCAAGCGCGAGCGTTGGGGCTTCAGTGCCTGGCAGGGCCATGTCCCAGCGCTGTGGCGCAAGGTGCATGACGAGGCCCAGGCCCGTGCCCAGGCGGGCCTGGCCAAGCCGCCTTTGTGGATTCGCGGCTACGAGGCCGATCCGCGGTTGATTCAGCCCGGACGCAACAACGTCGAGCGCGCAGGCCTGGGTGACTGGGTGAAGATCTACCAGGGCGAAGTCGCCAGCTTCGAGCCGCGCCCGGACCAGAACCAGAAAGGCCTGGTCATCAGCAACCCGCCCTATGGCGAGCGTCTGGGGGACGAGGCGAGCCTGCTCTACCTCTACCAGAACCTCGGCGAGCGCCTGCGCCAGGCCTGCATGGGCTGGGAAGCGGCGGTGTTCACCGGCGCACCCGAATTGGGCAAGCGCATGGGCATCCGCAGCCACAAGCAGTATGCGTTCTGGAACGGTGCGCTGCCGTGCAAGCTGTTGCTGTTCAAGGTCCAGCCCGACCAGTTCGTGACGGGTGAGCGTCGCCCGACCGATGATCAGGCCGGCGACTCGCGTGCGGCACCGGCCGTGGCCCATGAACCGGCACGCCTTTCCGAAGGCGCGCAGATGTTCGCCAACCGCTTGCAGAAGAATCTGAAGCAGCTGGGCAAGTGGGCCCGCCGCGAGCAGGTCGACTGCTACCGTCTGTACGATGCCGACATGCCCGAATATGCCCTGGCGGTCGACCTGTATCATGATTGGGTGCACGTTCAGGAGTACGCGGCGCCGCGTTCGGTCGACCCGGACAAGGCCCAGGCGCGCCTGCTCGATGCCTTGGCGGCGATTCCCCAGGCCCTGGGTGTCGATCCTCAGCGCGTGGTGCTCAAGCGCCGCGAGCGTCAGGGTGGCACACGCCAGTATGAGCGTCAGGCCACGGAAGGGCGCTTCCAGGAAGTCAGCGAAGGCGGCGTCAAGCTGCTGGTCAACCTGACCGACTACCTGGACACCGGCCTGTTCCTCGATCACCGTCCGATTCGTCTGCGTATCCAGCGCGAAGCATCGGGCAAGCGCTTCCTCAACCTGTTCTGCTACACCGCTACCGCCACCGTGCATGCGGCCAAGGGTGGTGCGCGCAGTACCACCAGCGTCGACCTGTCGAAAACCTACCTGGATTGGGCGCGGCGCAACCTGTCGCTCAATGGCTTCTCCGAGCGCAACCGCCTGGAACAGAGCGATGTGATGGCCTGGCTGGAGAATGCCCAGGACAGCTACGACCTGATCTTCATCGACCCACCGACCTTCTCCAACTCCAAGCGCATGGAGGGGGTGTTCGACGTGCAGCGTGACCACGTGCGTCTGCTCGACCTGGCGATGGCGCGTCTGGCGCCGGGGGGCGTGTTGTACTTCTCCAACAACTTCCGCAAGTTCCAGCTCGACGAGCACCTGCTCGAGCGCTATGCGGTGGAAGAGATCAGCGCACAGACCCTGGATCCGGACTTTGCCCGCAATAACCGCATCCACCGCGCCTGGCGCCTGCAGCTACGCTGAAGAGAAGAAGTGCATTGCAGGGCTGATGGCTAATGGCTATAAATCAGCTCAGGGCCGAACAATTCGCAGGACGCTGACGTGGTGAGAATGCTCTATGTCGAGGGTGCGTGCGAAGATGTTCGGCCTGATCAGCGAGGCGCTCTCGGCCTGGGCCGTTGCGCTGTTCGCGCTGGTGGCCGGCGGGTTGCTCACTGCTGCGCTGGCCTTCGCCGCCCACGCCTTCTACAAGCAGCAGTTGCGTCAGCGCTTCGAGCTGCTGGCCAGTGAGCGCTACAGCCGTATCGCCGAACGCTTCGAGGATCAGGAACAGCGCCTGGACGGTCTGCGGCGCTTCTTCACCTATTCCAGTGACATTCTCCCCGAGGAGTTCGACGGTTACGCCCGCCCCTTGTTGCACCGTACCCAGGCATATTCCTGGGCGCCGCGGGTCGAAGCCGACGAGCGCGATGCCTTCGAGCGCCGCGCCAGCACCTGGCTGGGGCGCCCCTATCAGATTCGTGATTTCGATGCCCAAGGCCTTTGGCAGGCATCGCCGTCACGGGCCTTCTATTACCCGGTGCTCTACACCCAGGCCACCCATCAGCACGACCAGCCTTACGGGCTCGACCTGCGTAGCCAGCCTCAGCGCCAGGATGCGCTGGATCGCGCCACCACGCCCGGCAGCCTGGCGGTCTCCTCCCCACTGGACATGATCGATGTCGAGCCGGCCTACACCCGTGGCCTGCTGATCGTCGCACCGGTGTTCACCGCGTCGGCGCCGAGCGGGCCGCCTGCCGGTTATGTCATGGCCTTGTTGAGCATGCGTCAGCTGATTGGCGAGGGGCTGCCGACCGCGTCGGACGACAACCTCGTGGTACGTATCCTCGATCTGTCGGGCAGCCAGGGCCATGAGACGTTGTACGATTCGGGCAACCTTGGCGCGCCATTGCCTTTGACCAGCAGCCAGTTGCTGCATCTGGCCGACCATCACTATCAGCTCGATATTCGCCCCAGCGAAGCCTTCCTCCAGGCCAACCGTTCCTCGGCGGTGTTCACCGTGACACTGCTCGGTGGCTTGTTGAGCCTGTTGCTCAGCGCCTTGCTCTACAGCCTGTTCAGCCAGCGTCAGCGTGCTTTGACCCTGGTAGAGCAGCGCACGGCAGCACTGCGCGTGAGCGAGCAGTCGCTGCGTGAGACTCACAACCAGCTACGCAGCGTGCTGGATGCCGCGACCCAGGTAGCGATCATTGCCACCAGCCTGCGGGGCGTGATCAGCACCTTCAATGCGGGAGCCCAGCGCATGCTGGGGTACTCGGCCGACGAAGCGCTCGGTCACCTGGCGCTGGAGGATCTGGTCCAGCCGGACGAACTGCGCCAGCGTGCCCATGCCTTGAGCCTGCGCTACGGGCGCGAGATCACGGCAGGCCAGGCGATGTTCGCCGAAACCGTGCAGGAAGGTACAGGGGAGCCCGGGGAGTGGACCCTGGTGCGCAAGGACGGCAGTCATTTGCTGGCCAACATGCTGGTGACGGCGGTGCTCGACGAGCAAGGCTTGTGGGTGGGTTACCTGGCCATTTGCATCGATGTCACCGAGCGTCGTCGTGTTCATGAAGCGTTGGCCGCCCGTGACCGGCTGCTGGAGAAGCTCAGTGCCGAGGTCCCGGGCGGCATCTACCAATATCGTCTGGATGCCGACGGCCATTCGTGTTTTCCCTACGCCAGCGCCGGGCTGCTGGACATTTATGAAGTGGATCTGCAGCTGCTGCGCCAAGACGCATCGACGGTGTTCGAGCGCATTCATCCGGACGATCTTGATCGGGTGCGCCGTTCGGTGCGCCAGTCGGCCGAGCGTATGACGCCCTGGCGCGAGGAGTACCGCGTCTGCCTGCCCCGCGCCGGTCTGCGTTGGGTGCGGGGGGAGGCAACGCCGGAGATCGGGGAGGAGGGCTGTACCCTTTGGCATGGCTATCTGACGGACATCTCCGATCTCAAGCGGGTGGAGGAGGAGTTGCGTGCATTGTCGGTGACTGATGTCCTTACCGGCATCCACAATCGGCGTTACTTCCAGGAGCGACTCAAGGTCGAGCTGGAGCGGGCCCAGCGTGATGATCTGGACCTGGCAGTGATCATGCTCGATATCGACCACTTCAAATGCATCAACGACCAGTTTGGCCATGCTGTCGGCGATCGCGTGTTGCGCAGCCTTTGCCAGCGGATTGGCCATCGCTTGCGGCGGACCGATGTGTTCTGCCGGCTGGGAGGCGAGGAGTTCATGGTGCTGTGCCCGGGTAGCAATGCCGAGCAAGCCCGCAAGCTTGCGTTGGAGCTGTGGCAGGGGGTACGCGGTGTGCCGGTCGAGGGGGTCGGCAGAGTGACGGCCAGTTTCGGCGTAGCGGGATGGCGTGTCGGTGAAGGGGCCGATGCCTTGTTGCTGCGAGCGGATGCGGGGGTCTATGCGGCCAAGCAGGCCGGGCGCGATCGCGTGGAGGCGGAGTTGCCTTGAGGTGGCCGGGGCTGCGTGACAGCCCCGGTTTTCCCTTTCTGTCAGGGCACTACGCCGACAGTCCCGGTGCCGACCTTGGGCTGGCGGTAGAGCTCCAGCAACACCTGATCCAGTACCTGGGAGGCGCCCCACGGCTTTGGATCATTGAGAATCGCCGACACGGCCCAGGTATGACCGTTGCTGTCGCGACTGAAGCCTGCGATCGCGCGTACGGTATTGAGGGTGCCGGTCTTGATGTGCGCCTCGCCGGTCATGGCGGTGCGCTTCAGGCGCTTGCGCATGGTGCCATCCATGCCCACCAATGGCATCGAGCTGATGAATTCGGCCGCATAGGGGCTCTTCCACGCGGCTTGCAGCAAAGCCGCCATTTCACGTGTGCTGACACGTTCGGCGCGTGACAGGCCAGAGCCGTTTTCCATCACGAGGTGCGGTGCGGTGATGCCTTTCTTGGCCAGCCACTGGCGCACGACACGCTGTGCCGCGCGGGCATCGTCGCCGTCGGCATCGGTGCGAAATTGCGCGCCCAGGCTGAGGAACAGTTGCTGGGCCATGGTGTTGTTGCTGTATTTGTTGATATCGCGGATCACCTCGACCAGGTCTGGCGAGAAGGCCCGGGCCAGCAGGCGTGCGCTCTTGGGCACGTTTCCGATGCGGTCACGGCCCTGGATGCTGCCGCCGAGCTCGTTCCAGATCGCTCTGACCGCACCGGCCGCATAGGCGGGGTGGTCGAGCAGGGCCAGATAAGTTTGCGAGTTGCAGCCGTCGCCGAGCTGGCCACTGACCGTGACGCTCACGCCATCGGGCTGCACCACGGGGTTGTAGCGTACATCGCCGGTGCATTGCTTGGAGGCCACGGCCTTGACCTGATTGTCGATGCGGATGCTGGCGATGGGCGGCTCGACCGAAACCACGACCTTGCCGCCATCGTTGCGGGCCACGAAGCGCAGGGCCTTGAGGTTGACCAGCAGCGAGTCCGGCTTGACCAGGAAGGGCTTGTTGACGTCACCGCCATCATCGTCGAAATGCGGCAGGGTGGGTTGAACGAAATGGCTGCGGTCCAGTACCAGGTCCCCGGTGACGGTGCGCACACCGTTGGCACGCAGGTCACGCATCAGCAACCAGAGCTTTTCCATGTTCAGTTTCGGATCGCCGCCACCCTTGAGGTAGAGGTTACCGTTGAGCACGCCGTTGTTCAGGGTGCCATCGGTGTAGAACTCGGTCTTCCACTGAAAGGTCGGGCCGAGCAATTCGAGAGCGGCGTAGGTGGTCACCAGCTTCATGGTCGAGGCCGGGTTGACCGAGACATCGGCATTGAAGATGGTCGGCGTGCCCGGTCCATCGAGTGGCAGCATCACCAGCGACAGGGCATTGTCCTGCAGCTTGTTGGTCTTGAGTGCCTGCTGCACCTTCGGTGGCAAGCTGGTGTTGACGGCGGCAGCCTGGCTGGGCAAGGCGATGGGAAGGAGCAGGCCGGCGAAAAGCAGTGGGCGAAGCGTCTTGATCATGAGTGCTGTAACCCTGCGGGCGAGGGAAAGGGACGACGGGGCTGTAAGAGATGATGGCCCCTTGGCGAAATATAGTGCGCATTATGCCCCAAGCGTGCTGTTTGTGGGCAGGTTCGACACAAAAGCGCCGCTCTGGCGCGGAAACTGGTAAAGTGCCGCGCGTAATTACTCAAGAGGATTGTTTCAATGGCTACCAACCGTTCCCGTCGTCTGCGCAAGAAGCTGTGCGTGGATGAATTCCAGGAATTGGGTTTCGAACTGAACCTGGACTTCAAGGAAGACCTGTCCGACGAAGCCATCGATGCCTTCCTCGACGCTTTCCTGGCAGAAGCCATGGACGCCAACGGCCTGGACTATGTCGGTGGTGATGACTTCGGCCTGGTCTGCCTGGCCAAGCGTGGCTCGGTCAGCGAAGAGCAGCGCGCCACTGTCGAGGCGTGGCTCAAAGGCCGCAGCGAGCTCACCAAGATCGAAGTCAGCCCGCTGCTGGATGCCTGGTATCCGGACAAGCCGATCAACTCGGCTTCCTGATCCCGCGTCACTGTGCCTTGGCTGGTCGGCAACGCTGACCGGCCAAGGCCTTTTCTATGCGGCGCATCTGCCGCGCCAGTGCCTGGCGACGCAGTTTCAGTTGCGTCGACGACATACCCTCTGTTTCCAGCGCCTGGCAAGCCTCCATCAATCCCTTTGCGTCCAACATGCGTGCCACGCCAAGAATCTTGTGCGCCTGGTCGACGATGGCCTGTGCGTCGTGCTCGGGGTCCAGGGCCATCAGTAGAGTGAGGTCCTGCTCGAGACTCAGTTGCAGTGTAGCCAGCATTCTTGCCCGGTCCTCGCAGCGGTCACCGACGATCTTCGCCAGTGCGTCGAGGTCGAAAGGTTCTTGTGATTGCCGCCGTTGCGAGGGGCTCACGCTGGCCAGATGCAAGCCGAGGGTTTGCAGGCTGATGGGCTTGAGCAGGCAGTCGTCCATGCCGGCGTTCAGGCAACGCTGGCGCACTTCCGGTTGGGCGTTGGCGGTGTAGCCGAGAATGGTGCAAGGCGTCTTGCCTCGTTGGCGTTCTTCACTGCGCAGGACTTCTGCCAGTTGGTAGCCATTCATGCGCGGCATATTGCAGTCCAGGATCAGCACGTCGAAGTCTGTGTGCCGCCATTTTTCCAGCCCTTCCTGACCGTCGCGGGCGCTGTCATGCCAGAGCCCCAGGTAGGTCAGTTGCTGGGCCATCAACTGCAGGTTGGCGGGATGGTCGTCGATGACAAGAACCCTGAGCCGCGTGTCGGGTGCCTCTATGTGCGGGGGCCGCACGACGCTGTCCGGGGGCGGTGCCACGCGCTGCAGCGGCATCAGCAGTCGTACCTGGGTACCCACGCCCTGCAGGCTCTTGATCGCCAGTTGGCCGCCCATCATTTCGCACAGGGTGCGACAGATCGCCAGGCCCAGCCCAGTGCCGGCACGGGCGCTTTCGCTCTGTGGGTCGACCTGTACGAAGGGGGTGAACAACCGTCGCAAGTCGTCATCGTGAATGCCGATCCCGCTGTCGCGCACTTCCAGCTCGAGCATGTCGCGCTCGCTTTCCTGCACCGAGGCTTTGATGCGTACATGGCCATCGTTGGTGAATTTGATCGAGTTGCTGACCAGGTTGGAGAGCACCTGCTTGAAACGCAGTGGATCGAGCAGGGCGTGGCAACGTGCCGAGGGATCTATGACCACTTCCAGCAGCAGGCCTTTTTCTCGGGCCTGACCTTCGAATACCCGTCGTACCGATTCGATCAGGGATGCCAGATCGATCGGTTCGGGGCTCAGGGACATATGCCCGGACTCTATTCTGACGATGTCGAGAATATCGCCAATCAGCCCGAGCAGGTCCCTGGCCGAATGATAGGCGACCTCGATCGACGCTTTGTCCAACTGCCCCTGATCGGCGCGTCTGGCCGCGAGTTCGAGCATGCCGATGACGGCGTTCATCGGCGTGCGGATTTCATGGCTGATGGTCGCCAGGAAGGTGCTCTTGGCCCGGTTGGCATCGTCGGCCTGCTGTTTCGCGAGGCGCAGGTCCTGGATCAGCTTGCGGCGTTCGCTGATGTCGATCCAGCCGCCGATGATGCCTTGCACTTCGCCCAGCGAGTCGCGGTAGGGAAGGATCCAGTGGTAGATGGTCAGTTCGCGGTCTTTAAGGCGCAGGGGGCGGTCGATGATCAGCGGCGTGCCTGCTTCCATTACTTGCAGATAGTCGGTTTGGATCTGCCGGGTATAGTCGCAGTTGCTGAACAGGCTTTCATGGAGCAGTTTGCCCATGACCGCGTCGGCACTCGCGTCGACGGCCTCCAGATAGCTGTCGTTACAGCTTTGCAACCGTCCTTCGCGATCGCGTACGTACATCGGGTGAGGGGTCCCATTGAGCAGGGCGCGCATGAACTCGAGCTGATCGTTCAAGGCGCGTTCTGCCCGGCGACGCTGCCGTATCTGGCGTCGCAAGTAGGCGTTCCAGGCCAGCGCCAGTAACAGCAGGATGCCGATCCCCAGCACGACCTGCAGCACCAGACGCTGGTACTCGCGCCATTGGCCACCATCGTGCAATGCATAACCGCGCCAGCGACTGTTGATGACACCCAGCTCTTCAGGCGTGATGCTCAGCAAGGCTTTGTCGAGGATGGAGGCCAGGGGGCTGGCGTCCTTGACGCTGGCCATGGAGAAGGTGGCCGGGTCGTTGCCGACGGTGCTGCGGATCACCAGATCGTTGTTGGCGGCGATGGCGTGGTTGGCATCCAGCAGCGTGGTGATGGCTGCGTCCACGGCGCCGCTGCCCAGCAGGGCCATGGAGTAGAAAGTGCTTTCGGTCTCGATCAGTCGGATCTTCGGGTGTGCCGTCGCCAGCAGGACGGAGGGGGAGGTATGTCGTGTAACGGCGACCCGGCGGCCATTCAGATGTTCCAGCGACGTGTACGGTCGGCCGCTGCGGGTAACCAGTACATAGGGGCTCTCGAGATACGGGCGACTGAGTTGCAGGTCTGTTCGGGCAGGCGATGCGATGGCAAGTGCAGCAATCAGGTCAGCACTGCCCTGCGCGAGTGACTGGATCATTTCCTTTATCCCGGTAGCGCGTTGGATCTCGAAACGCAAGCCGGTGCGCAGTCGAACCAGCTCCAGCAGGTCGGCAGTGATACCGCGGAAATGGCCGTTGCCGTCGAAGAATGACAGGGGAGCCGAGGTATCGTTTACCACCACGCGCATGCTCGGGTGATCATGTAGCCATTGCTGCTCGCGCGGCGTCAGTTGCAGCCGACGATCGGTAAGCAGCAGGTCGCTGCCCGCGCTCCAGCGCTTGAAGATCGAATTCCTGACGCTGGCCGGCTGGCTGTCCAGGATGGTGTTGATCAGGCCCATCAACAGCTGATCCTGGGCACGCACGGCAAAGCTGAAGCCCACGGCTTCGTGCTTGCCGAAATTGCTCATGCGCAGTTGTGGCAGATGACCGCGGGTAAGCTGGAAGTGAGTCGAAATGGTATCGCCGAGAAAGACGTCGGCCTGGCCAAATGCGACAGCGTTCAGCGCTTCGGAGGTGGAACCGAAGGTTTTCAGCTGGGCTTGCGGGTAAAGCGCATGTATATCCTCGAGCGGCAGGTAATGATAGAGCGTGCTCAGGCGCAAGTCGGCGAGCCCCAGGTCGAGGGGGCGTGTCTCGTCTTCGCGGGTGACCAGAACGGGGCGATCTACAGCGTAGGGTTTGGACAGCGCCACCCCCTCGACCGCGGCCTCATAGCCGTTTGCACTGCCAAGCAGATCGATGCGCCCGGCCTTGAGTGCTTCCACTGCGTCCTGGCGATGATTAAAGCGCAGCACCTTTATTTCCAGCCCCAGTGCCCTGCCGATCAGGCCGGCATACTCCGCTGTCAAGCCTTGATATTCGCTGCCATTGGTGACGTCGAAGGGCGGATTGTTGGGCGCGGAGGTTCCCAGTGTCAGGCTGGTGCGGCATTGCAGCCATTGCTGCTGCGCGGTCGAAAAAGCTGGCACGGTTGCTTCGGAGGTGGAGCGGACCAGCAGGTTGAGTTTCCTGGGGGCGGGCTCCTGCTTCGTTTGAGCCTGGCAACCCAGGCTGAGCAGGGTCAGCAGCACGCAGGCGATGTACCTCGGCATGATCCACCTCAGACCAGCGCGTTGCGCTTGGCCACTTCGATCAGGTCGACCAAGGTATCGACCCTTAACTTCTGCATCAGGCGTTTTTTGTAGGTGCTGACAGTCTTGTTGCTGAGGAACATGCCTTTGGCTATTTCCTTGTTGCTGCGCCCCTGTGCGAAAAGTTGAAGAACCATCAACTCTCTGTCGTTAACTTGTCGGAAAAGATCCATGTCACGAGCGGATATTTCCTGGTGGGGGTTCATTGCCTGGCTGGGGAAGTAGTTGTAACCAGAAAGTACGGCCTTGACTGCGCTGAGCAATTCACTCAGATCTTCCTGCTTGCATACGAATCCGGCAGCGCCTGAGTGCATGCAACGGATCGCGAACAACGCAGGCGACTGTGCCGTCAGTACCAGCACTTTCAGTGGCAGCCCCATGGTCTGAAAACGTGCCAGGACTTCCAAACCGTCGAGCTTGGGGATGCTGATGTCGAGGATCACCAGGTCAGGCTGGGTCTCACGGATCATCTGCATGGCCTCGACGCCGTTGTCAGATTCGCCAATGACCTTGTAGCTCTGATTTTCCAGCAACATGCGAATGGCCAGGCGAATCACGGGGTGGTCATCAACAATAAATATGGAGCTCATATCAACTTCCCAGTCGGCGATTGTCAGATGCAAACAAAACCTTATCGCAGTTGACCGCCTTCGCGCATGAGAGGCTAGGCGTAACGCCATATATGGGAAAAGACCTACGTCCAAGTACTACACGCAGCTTGGATATGTATGAGTTTTGTAAGGAGTCAAGACGAGAAAGTCACTAAATCTCAAATTATTCTTCTGAGTATTTAATGGCGCAGTGGTTGCGTAGGAAGTTTCTTTCAAGAGGGACGGCAAGCTGCGGCTGACCGTCCCTCGTTGTCTGTCAATGAGGGCTGGAGCGTCCTGTCATTTCTCCAGCCATTTCACTGGCGTAGCTGTCGGTCATGCCAGCGATGAAGTCGATCATGCGCAGGAAGGCGTTGTGCAGGGTGCCGTGTGGGTCGGGGGCGTGGTTGCCGATCAGGTCCAGCACACGACGACTCTTGAATGACGGCGTGCGCCCACCGTGTTGCTCGAGCGCTGCGCCGCAGAAGGCATTGAGGAGGATCTCCAGCGTGGTATAGGCGCCGATCTCGTGCAGGGTCTTGCGCTTGTCCTGGAAGATCTTCTTGCGCGCGATATCCTTGGCCTGCAGCACACAGTGCTTGGCCGGTCCGTGCATGTGCTCGACCAGGTCCCCTGCCAGATGCCCGGCCAGCAGTGCCTGTTGCTGTTCGACGAAGGCCTCGGCGGCGGCGTTGGTCAAGTGCTCGATGGCCTTGCCGCGCAGAATGGCCAGCTTGCGCCGACGAGAATCCGCCGGGCCCAGTTGCCGATAGGTGTCGGGCAGGTCGTCACCGACCAGGTCCAGCAGTAGCGCCTCGACCTCGGCGTACTGCAGCAGCTCCATCTCCAGGCCGTCCTCCAGGTCGATCAGCGCGTAGCAGATGTCGTCCGCGGCCTCCATCAGGTACACCAGCGGGTGACGAGCCCAGCGTTGTTCCTCGAGCTGTGGCAGGCCCAGCTTGTGAGCGATCTGCTGCAGCAGCGGCAGTTCGCTCTGGTAGCAGCCGAACTTGTGTTTCTTGTACCCCAGCGCGTCGGCATGACGGGCGCTCCATGGGTACTTGAGGTAGGTGCCGAGGGTGGCGTAGGTCAGGCGGGTGCCGCCGTCGAACTGGTGGTATTCCAGCTGGGTGAGCACGCGAAAACCCTGGGCGTTACCTTCGAAGTTGAGGAAGTCGGCACGTTGGTCGTCGCTCATGTCGTCGAGCCACCCACGGCCCGCTGCCTGCTGAAACCAGTGGCGGATGGCGTCTTCACCGGAGTGGCCGAACGGTGGGTTGCCGATGTCGTGAGCCAGGCAGGCCGATTGCACGATCATGCCCAGGTCGCTTGGTGCACACCAGTCGGGCAGGTTGGCGCGCAGGGTCTCGCCGACCCTCATGCCCAGCGAGCGGCCTACGCAACTGACTTCGAGGGAGTGGGTGAGGCGGGTGTGGATGTGGTCGTTGCTGGACACCGGGTGGACCTGGGTCTTGCGCCCCAGGCGGCGGAAGGCGCCGGAGAAGATGATGCGGTCATGGTCCTTGTGGAATGGGCTGCGGCCCAGTTCTTCGGGGCTGTACAAGGCTTTGCCGAGGCGTTCGCGGTTGAGCAGGGTATGCCAGTCCAAGGCTCGATCTCCCGTCAGATGGTGGCCATAGCTTCCCGTGTCACGGGCGCCCGCGCAAGCGGCGGGCGCCTCGTTTCAGCGATGACGGCCGTTCTGCAGGAACAGGCGCACCAGAGGGGCCAGGCTGCCACCCAGGCGCACCAGGCGCGCCAGGTTGCCGCTGCGCACGCCCTTTCCGGTCAGAAAGCCCATGGCGACCACGACACCCAGGCCCCACAGCGGGGCGTGCTTGATGCCGAGGCCATCCTGGACCGATGCGCCCATGCCGCGCAGGCGCTGGACCGGCTCGAGCAGTTGACGGGACTCGTGGCGGATCTCCTGGCGGTGCATTTCCAGACGCAGGCGTAGCAGCGCCTTGCGCAGTTCGCGAGGATTACGGGTATTAGGCAGTTCAGGCAGGCTCATGGCAACAGGCGCTCCCGGTCCTTGGCGAGTTCTTCGAGGGTGCTGTTGAACGGTGAAGATTCATCGAACACAGCGGCCTTCAGGCGCAGGCCGCAAAAGAGTGCCGCGGCGCTGTAGAACACGCAAAGGCCGACGATGCCGGCCAATCGGTAGCTGTCCCACAGCAGTACCAGGATCAGCCCGGAGAGCGCGGTCAGCAGGAGCAGGGCGAATACCAGTGCCAGGCCTGCGAACAGCAGCAGGCGAAGGGTACGGCCTTTCTGCTCCTGCAATTCGATGCCGAACAGTTCGATGTGGCTGTGCAGCAGCCCCAGGATGGCCGCGCCGAGGCGTCTGCCGGAAGCGCCGGCGCCGATGGCGTCGTTGTCCATGCGTCCTCCTCAGCGGCGGCTGGCGAGCAGGCCGACCAGCAGCCCGACACCGGCTGCGATGCCGATGGCCTGCCATGGGTTTTCCTGTACGTACTCCTCGGCACTGCCCAGCGCTGCCTGACCGCGCTCGCGGACCGAGTCCTGGGTCAGTTGCAGGCTTTCGCGGGCCTGCTGCAGGCGATCGTGGATCTGGCCACGCAGCTCGTCGGCCTGGTCGCCCGCCAGATTGGCGGTGTCGGCGAGCAATTTCTCGGTGTCGCGCACCAGTGCCTGGAAGTCAGCCATCAAGATCTCTTGTGCAGTCTTTGCCGATTTGCTGGCCATTGGGTCTCTCCCTGTCGATGTGTGTGGCTATTTCGAGTGATGAGTGTGGCGGAAGGTTCACCACTTGTCGCTGGTACGGCGTTTGCTTTGTTCTGCCGTGTCGCGGGGCGTCGATGCCGGGCGCTGCCCCGTATGCGTGCAAGGCCCTGGCCGACACCGATAAACCTTAACCCAATCCACGACAAACCCAAGAAAAAACCACTCCCTGTGTAGCCGCTCCCCCAAAACGGGGCGCACGGCAGGCACCGATCAGGTGCGCGAGCAAGGTTTCTGAACTGTCCTGGTGCACTTTTCAGCAGGTCTGCCCATTCCATGGAAAACATGCATAGCGCGATGGACTCACTCGTCCATGGCTCCAACACCCTGTTCATCCTCATGGGGGCCATTCTGGTCCTGGCCATGCACGCGGGTTTCGCCTTTCTCGAGGTCGGTACCGTGCGGCACAAGAACCAGGTCAATGCCCTGTGCAAGATTCTCAGCGACTTCGCCGTCTCGGCGCTGGTGTATTTCTTCATCGGCTACTGGATCGCCTATGGCGTCAGCTTTTTCCAGCCGGCTGCGGAGTTGGCCAGCGATCATGGCTATGCCTTGGTCAAGTGCTTCTTCCTGCTGACCTTCGCTGCGGCGATTCCGGCAATCATCTCCGGAGGCATCGCCGAGCGTGCACGTTTTGCCCCGCAGTTATGTGCCACCGCGCTGATCGTGGCCTTCGTCTACCCCTTCTTCGAAGGGGCGGTGTGGAACGGCAACCTGGGCGTCCAGGCCTGGTTGCAAGCCCGGTTTGGCGCACCGTTCCATGACTTTGCCGGTTCGGTGGTGGTGCATGCCATGGGCGGCTGGCTGGCGCTGGCTGCCGTCATCCTGCTCGGTGCCCGTCGCGGACGGTACCGTGATGGACGGCTGGTGGCTTTCGCTCCTTCCAGTATCCCGTTCCTCGCGCTGGGGTCGTGGATCCTGATCATCGGCTGGTTCGGCTTCAACGTCATGAGTGCACAAACCCTGGAGGGTGTCAGCGGCCTGGTGGCGATCAATTCGCTGATGGCGATGGTCGGCGGCACGCTGTCGGCCTTGCTGGTCGGGCGCAATGACCCGGGCTTCCTGCACAATGGCCCACTGGCCGGATTGGTGGCGGTGTGTGCCGGTTCCGATCTCATGCACCCGGTTGGCGCGCTGGTGACCGGGCTGGTGGCGGGAGCACTGTTCGTGTGGTGCTTCACTGCCTCGCAGAATCGCTGGAAAGTCGACGATGTACTTGGCGTATGGCCGCTACATGGTGTATGCGGCGTTTGGGGCGGTTTGGCGTGCGGTATCTTCGGCCAGTCGGCGCTCGGAGGGCTGGGCGGTGTCAGCCTGGCGAGCCAGTTGTTTGGCAGCCTGGCAGGCGTACTGGTGGCCTTGGCTGGTGGCTTTGCCGTGTACGGGCTGGTCAAGGCGGTACATGGTTTGCGCTTGAGCCATGAGCAGGAGTTCCAGGGGGCGGACCTGTCCCTGCACCGTATCGGCGCTACCAGTCAGGATTGAGCAGCAGATGCAGGCGGCTCCCGGCGGGCCTAGAATGAGCGTCTCTTCACTGGGCCCGGGAACTGATAATGCTGCCTGAATGCCAATTGTTCGGCACCTTGGGGTGCCATTTGTGTGAAGTCGCCGAGGCTGTGTTGATGCCGTTCGTCGAGCACGGGCTGTGGGTCGAATTGGTTGATATCGCCGATGATGAAGCCATGTTCGAGCGTTACGGCTTGATCATCCCTGTCTTGCGTCGCTGCGACAGCGGCACCGAACTGCTCTGGCCGTTCGACGCGCAGCAGGTGGCGGCGTTCCTCAAGTGACAGGTAGGGGGGAGCGTTTCCTTCATCCCGTCCGGTGTGGTCCTGGTCGATGATGCTGGCCCGATACAGCCGATCACCCGGGGACACATCATGTTTCTTACGCCGAACTTCACGCTCGAAGAGATGACGTTTTCGCTGGCCGCCGCGCACAACGCTATACCCAACGATCCCGATCCCGAGGCTTTGGCCAATCTGCGCTTGCTGTGCGGGGTGCTCGAAGAGGTGCGAGCCTTGATCGACTCCCCGATCCAGATCACCAGCGGTTTTCGCAATGAAACCGTCAACCAGCTTGTGGGCGGCGTGCGCAACAGTGCGCATTGCCTCGGCCTGGCCGCCGACATGTGCGTGAAAACGATGACGCCCCGGCAACTGGCCGAATGCATTCGCGACAGTTGCATTGTGTTCGATCAACTGATCCTGGAATTCGACACCTGGGTTCACCTGGCCATTTCACGCGACAACCCCAGGCGCCAGGTAATGACTGTTCGCAAGGGGACCGGCCACCTGCCAGGCTTGCAATGAGCTGTTGCGAATTGACGGAATGGCCACGGTATTCGTATGCTGTATAAAGATACAGTATTTGGGGTGAGGCGATGCACAATGTCGAGCAACTGAAGTACAGCGTCAACCGCATGCCCCCGGAAGCGGTGTGCGATGCGGTGCTCGAGCTGCGCATGGAGGGCTTGGTGACCGACGACCGTACTCCGTTCGGCAAGGTCCATTTCAATACCTGCTTTGCCGAGATCGAGGCACTGTTCCAGCGCGCAGGCTTTCATCGCCCGCTGGATGTCGTTGGCTACGAGGGGGTGGTCTACGCCCTTTATGATGCCGGACGCTGGGAGGCGGTGCAGGTGTTGCGCTGGCTCAAGTCGCGTTGTGAGCAAGTTGGCGAGGCTGGTTGAGTGAGCGGGCATTGGCGATAATGCCCGCTCATTGATTACAGAGCCTGCCATGTCCACGCCGTTCGACCCAGCTCACCAGCAAGCCAGTACCGTTTGTTTGCCGCCTGGCGATTGGATCACGGTCCTCGATTGCCTGTGCGATCACTTCAAGGGCATTGGCCGTGACCAATGGCTCGATCGCTTCAGTCGAGGGCGAGTGCTCGATGCCGAGGGCAGGGCAGTGGCGGCCGATCTGCCTTACCGCCGTGGCATGCGTCTGCATTACTTTCGTGAAGTCCCCAATGAAAGGCCCATTCCCGTGGAGGAAACGATCCTGCATTGCGATGAGCACCTGGTGGTGGCGGACAAGCCGCATTTCCTGCCAGTCACACCCACGGGCGAATATGTCGAGCACACCCTGCTGCGACGCCTGATCCGTCGTCTGGACAATCCCCACCTGGTGCCGCTGCACCGCATCGACCGGCATACGGCGGGGTTGGTACTGTTCTCGTCCAATCCGCAGTCGCGCAGCGCCTATCAGCGGCTGTTTCCCGAGCGGCGCATCGACAAGCGCTACCAGGCCATCGCTGCTGCGCTGCCGACGCGGGAGTTTCCGTTGGTGCACCGTAGTCGGCTGGAGCATGGTGAGCCGTTCTTTCGCATGCGTGAGGTCGAAGGGGTGGCGAACAGCGAGACCCTGGCCGAAGTCCTGGAGAAGAACGGTAACCTGTGGCGTTACGGGCTCTCGCCCGTGACCGGCAAGACCCATCAGTTGAGAGTGCACATGGCGGCACTGGGCGCCGCGATCAGCAACGACCCGTTCTATCCGACATTGCTCGAGGGCGAGGACGACTACGAGCGGCCATTGAAACTGCTGGCGCAAAGTCTAGGGTTCGACGATCCGCTGACGGGTGAAAAGCGGTATTTCCAGAGCCGTTTGAGTCTGGACTGGTAAAAAAAGGGGCTGCCTCACGCAGCCCCTTTTTTGTCACTCAGCGGTTGAACCGCTCCACTAGCGAGTACTGCGTTCCAGCCGTACTGGTCAGTTCTTCACTGAGCAGTGCCGAATGCTGCGCCTGCTCTGCCGTCTGGTCGGCCAGATCGGCTATGGTGCTGATGTTACGGCTGATCTCGTCCGCCACTGCAGTCTGTTCTTCCGTGGCAGCAGCGATCTGGGTAGCCATGTCGGTGATGTTGGCCACCGCTTCGCTGATCCCTACCAGCGCCTGGTCGGCTTGCATCACTCGCTCGACGCCTTCCTCGGCCTGACGGTGGCCGGTCTCCATGGTTTGCACGGCATTGCTGGCAGTCTGCTGCAGCTTGGCAATCAGGCCGTGGATCTGTCCGGTGGATTCGGCGGTACGTTGCGCCAGCTGGCGCACTTCGTCGGCAACCACGGCGAAGCCCCGGCCCATTTCGCCGGCGCGGGCCGCTTCGATGGCAGCATTGAGCGCAAGCAGGTTGGTCTGGTCGGCGATGCCCTTGATCACATCGACCACACCACCGATCTCGTCGCTGTCCTTGGCCAACTGGGTGACGGTCTGGCCGGTTTCACCCACCGCTGCGGAGAGGCGTTCGATGGCTTCGCGGGTTTCCCCGGCGATCTGACGGCCCTGGCTGGTCAGGCGATTGGCTTCCTGGGTGGCATCGGCGGTGCGCTGCACGTGGTTCGCCACTTCTTGTGTCGTGGCAGCCATCTGGTTGACGGCAGCGGCGACTTGCTCGGTCTCCACGCGCTGGCGCTCCAGCCCCGAAGAACTCTTGTGCGCCAGCACATCGGACTGGCGCGCCTGCTCGCTCAGGTGCTCGGCACTGTCCTGCAGCCGGGTGAGGCAGGTTTTCAGGCGTGATTCCTGGCTGAGCATGGCCATTTCCAGGCGTGCCTGCACGCCACGGCTGTCGGTGAACATCTGCGCGATCAGCGGATCGGAAGTGGTCTGTTCGGCCAGACGCAACAGGCGCTTGAGGCCGCGCTGCTGCCAGGTGAGGCCAAGCAGGCCGAGGGGAACAGAAACGGCAGCAGCCAGGGCAAAGCCCCAGGAGTGGCCGAGCCAGTTGCCGATGAGGAAGCCGATCTGGCTGATGAGAATGAACGGCAGCCAGTCCTGCAGTACCGGCAACCACTTGTCACGACGCGGCACTGCCGACTTGCCCTGGTTCAGACGCTGGTAAAGCGCTTCGGCGCGACGGATCTGTTCGGCCGTGGGCTTGACCCGCACCGACTCGAAACCGACGACCTGGTTGTTGTCGAAGATCGGCGTGACGTAGGCATTGACCCAGTAATGGTCGCCCGACTTGCAGCGGTTCTTGACGATCCCCATCCACGGCAGGCCCTGCTTGAGGGTCTGCCACATGTGGGCGAACACTGCTGGGGGCACGTCAGGGTGGCGTACCAGATTGTGTGGCGCTCCCGTGAGCTCTTCGCGTGAGAAACCGCTGATTTCGATGAAAGCATCGTTGCAGTAGGTGATCACGCCTTTGGCGTTGGTGGTGGAAATCAACCGCTGCTGGGCAGGGAAAGTCCGTTCTCTCTGGGTAATCGGCTGGTTGTTACGCATTGGCTGTTCAATCCGCAAGGCTTTCGACAGGTATCGGCAAGCCCATGGTTTTATTGAATGAATATTTAACTTGCTTGATCTGGAGCAATAAGTGGCCATGAGCCATCAGCTAGGGAAGCGGCTCGTTGGTTGCATTTGCACTCAAGATGTCAGCATTTTTAACGATTTATGACGTTATGGTCCGATCATGACTCGTTGTTCAGCCTGGGGCCAGCATCGGATAGGTAAACAGTGCGAAATGGGTCAGGTTGACAGCGAAATGGCACAAGACCGCAGCGCTCAAGCCGCCGAGTCGATACGCCAGGCCGTAACCGATGCCTGCAAGGCTTGCCAGGTAGAACCACTGCCAGCCGCTCCCCAGATGCGCCAGGCCGAACAACAGCGCGGCCACGATCAATGCAAGCCCCTGGTGCCTGAACAGGCGTTGCAGCCCACCTTGGATATAGCCGCGGAACAGCAGCTCTTCGGTCAGGCTGACCAGCAGCAGGTTGTTCAGGGCCCAGATCCAGGTCTGTTCCGGCCATTTCGGCGCCCAACCCACTATCCCAAGCGACCAGGCGCCACCCAGGCAAGCCAGCAGTGTCAGCGGCAATACCAGCCCGAGGCTTGGCAGTAGACCGCGCCCGAGCAGGCTCAGGATCCAGGGGCAAGCCAGCAGAATCCAGAAGCCGATCAGCGGCTTGTCCAGGTTCAGGTACATGGAGAACGGCAGCGCGCCCTCGCTGAACACCACCTTGTCGATGACCTTTGCCCCCTGGAAACCGGGCAACCAGTGCAACGCCAGGGCAAGGGCCAGGACGATGAACAAGCCGTGCCCGAGCACTCGTTGCCAGCCTGCGGGTCGTCGCACCAGCAGTGCGGTACAACACAGGGCGAGCAAGGCGGGCAGGGCGGCGAGTCCCAGGTGGCCGTGGAACAGGGCCAGGGCATAGCCCAGACCAAGCAGGGCGAGGACGATCCAGTGGGCAGGCGACATCGGAAATCCGGTAGGTGGCAAATCGATATGATGCTTTGACTCACCCCGAGGGCGCCAGGACACGTCGCAGAGGCATCGCGGGCGAACCCGCGATGCCTTCCCTTCAACCGGCGATCAGTTGTCGCAGCACGTAGTGCAGAATCCCGCCCGACTTGAAGTACTCGACTTCATTGAGCGTGTCGATCCGGCACAGCACCTCGATCTCCTGTTGCTGGCCATCCTCGCGCAGGATGCGCAACTGCAGGTTCATGCCCGGGCGGATCTGTGCGCCACTGAGCCCCCGCACATCGATGCGCTCCTTGCCGGTCAGGCCCAGGCGCTTGCGATCGTCGCCAGCCTTGAACTGCAGGGGCAGAACGCCCATGCCTACCAGGTTGGAGCGGTGGATACGCTCGAAGCTCTCGGCCAACACTGCCTTGACCCCCAGCAGGTTGGTGCCCTTGGCGGCCCAGTCGCGGCTGGAGCCGGTGCCGTATTCCTGCCCGGCGATCACCACCAGCGGCGTGCCTTGCGCCTGGTAGCGCATGGCGGCATCGTAGATCGACAGTTTTTCGCCGCTGGGCACATGCAGCGTATTGCCGCCTTCCTCGCCGCCGAGCATTTCGTTGCGTATGCGGATGTTGGCAAAGGTGCCGCGCATCATCACTTCGTGGTTGCCGCGACGTGAACCATAGGAGTTGAAGTCGCGCGGCTCCACGCCCTTGTCGCGCAGGTAGCGACCGGCAGGGCTGTCGGCCTTGATGTTGCCGGCTGGAGAGATGTGGTCGGTGGTCACCGAGTCGCCGAGCAGCGCGAGAATGCGCGCCCCGTGCACGTCGGCTATTTCCGGCAGCGGGCCGCCGATATCGTCGAAGAACGGCGGGTGCTGGATGTAGGTGGAGTCGTCCTGCCAGACATAGGTAGCGGCCTGGGGTACTTCGATGGCCTGCCATTGGGCGTCACCGGCAAACACCTCGGCATACTCCTTGTGGAACATGGCGGTATCGACCTTGGCCACCGCGTCGGCGATTTCCTGTTGGCTGGGCCAGATATCGCGCAGGTATACCGGCTGGCCGTCCTTGCCAGTGCCCAGGGCATCCTGGGTGAGATCCACGCGCACGCTGCCGGCCAGGGCATAGGCCACCACCAGCGGTGGCGAGGCCAGCCAGTTGGTCTTGACCAGCGGGTGCACCCGGCCTTCGAAGTTGCGGTTACCCGACAGCACCGACGCCACGGTCAGGTCGGCGCTGCCGATCGCCTTCTCGATGGCCTCGTCCAGCGGGCCCGAGTTGCCGATGCAGGTGGTGCAGCCATAGCCGACCAGGTCGAAGCCCAACTGATCGAGGTAGGGGCTAAGGCCGGCCGCCTTGAAGTAGTCGGTGACCACTTTCGAACCTGGCGCCAGCGAACTCTTGACCCAGGGTTTGCGAGCCAGGCCTTTCTCGATGGCTTTCTTGGCGACCAGCCCGGCGGCCATCATCACGCTGGGGTTGGAGGTGTTGGTACAGGAGGTGATGGCCGCGATCACCACGGCGCCGTCGCGCAGCTTGTGGGTCTGGCCGTTGTGCGTGTAGTCGATCTCGCCGGCCTGGTCGGCGTTACCCACGGCAACACCGCCACCCCCTTCGCTTTCCAGGCGTCCGACCTCCTTGGCCAAGGGCTTGGGCTGCAGTTCGATGAAGCCGTCGAAGGCCTGGCTGACCTTGGACAGCGCCACTCGGTCCTGCGGGCGCTTGGGCCCGGCGAGGCTGGCTTCGACCTCGTGCATGTCCAGCGCCAGGCTGTCGCTGAACAGCGGTTCCTGGCCAGGCAGGCGCCACAGACCCTGGGCCTTGCAGTAGGCTTCGACCAGTTGCACGGTCTCGTCGGGGCGACCGGACAAGCGCAGGTAGTCGAGGGTGACGTCATCGACCGGGAAGAAGCCGCAGGTGGCGCCATATTCCGGCGCCATGTTGGCGATGGTGGCGCGGTCGGCCAGCGGCAGGTCGGCCAGGCCGTCGCCATAGAATTCGACGAACTTGCCGACCACGCCCTTCTTGCGCAGCATCTGCGTGACCGTCAGCACCAGGTCGGTGGCGGTGATGCCTTCGCGCAGCTTGCCGGTGAGCTTGAAACCGATCACCTCGGGGATCAGCATCGACACCGGCTGGCCGAGCATCGCCGCCTCCGCCTCGATGCCACCGACACCCCAGCCGAGCACGCCCAGGCCGTTGATCATGGTGGTGTGCGAGTCGGTGCCGACCAGGGTGTCGGGGAAGGCGTAGGTGCGCCCGTCTTCCTCGCGGGTCCACACGGTGCGGCCAAGGTATTCCAGGTTGACCTGGTGGCAGATCCCCGTGCCCGGTGGCACCACGCGGAAGTTGTCGAAGGCACTCTGGCCCCAGCGCAGGAAGGCGTAGCGTTCGCCGTTGCGCTGCATCTCGATGTCGACGTTCTGTTCGAAGGCTTCGGCGGTGGCGTAGCGGTCGACCATTACCGAGTGGTCGATCACCAGGTCAACCGGCGACAGCGGGTTGATCCGCTGGGGATCGCCGCCCGCCTTGGCCATGGCCGCGCGCATGGCGGCGAGGTCGACCACGGCGGGCACGCCGGTGAAGTCCTGCATCAGTACCCGCGCAGGTCGATACTGGATCTCGCGGTCGGAGCGTCGCTCTTGCAGCCAGCCGGCCAGGGCTCGCAAGTCGTCGCCGGTGACGGTTTCACCGTCTTCCCAGCGCAGCAGGTTTTCCAGCAGGACCTTGAGCGACATGGGCAGGCGTTGCAGGTCGCCCAACTGGCTGGCGGCCTCGGTGAGGCTGAAATAGTGGTAGGCGCGGTCGGCCACCTGGAGGGTCTTGAGGGTTTTCAGGCTATCGAGCGAGGGCATTGCCAACTCCTTGTGCTCCGGTGCCCGGCAGTCGTGGTTACCGGTATCACCGCTCTGTATCGGCCCGCACGGCACGGGCCAGGCTGAACAATCAGGTTAGACCGCTTTGGCGGGCCTGACGTTGTTCTGGACCTGCGGGGCATGTCGCAGGTTCCGAACTTCCTTTATCATTCGCCGCCCTGGCGCTGTCTGCGCCAGTGATGTGGAGTAAGAGATGAATACCCTGTTCATGCATTGCCGGCCCGGCTTCGAGGGCGAGGTCTGCGCCGAAATCAGCGAACACGCCGCGCACCTGGGCGTGGCCGGCTATGCCAAGGGCAAGCCGCAGAGCGCCAGCGCCGAATTCGTTTGCCTCGACGAAGGCGGTGCCGAACGCCTGATGCGTGAGCTGCGCTTCGACCGGCTGATCTTCCCGCGCCAATGGGCGCGCGGCGACTTCGTCGAGCTGCCGGAAACTGACCGGATCAGTGTGCTGCTCGAGCACCTGGCGGGCCTGCCGGTGTGTGGCAGCCTGTGGCTGGAGGTGCTCGACAGCAACGACGGCAAGGAGCTGTCGACCTTCTGCCGCAAATTCGAGGTGCCGCTGCGCAAGGCGCTGGAGAAGGCGGGGCGTCTGGTCGAGGATGCCAGCAAGCCACGCCTGCTGCTGACGTTCATCAGTGGCCGACGGGTGTTTCTCGGCCTGGCCGAAGCGGGCAATTCGGCGCTGTGGCCGATGGGCATCCCGCGCCTGAAGTTCCCGCGCGAGGCGCCGAGCCGCTCGACCCTCAAGCTTGAGGAAGCCTGGCACCAGTTCATCCCGCGCGATCAATGGGACCAACGCCTGAACGACGACATGACCGGCGTCGACCTGGGCGCTTCACCGGGTGGCTGGACCTACCAGCTGGTCAAGCGTGGCATGCTGGTCACCGCCATCGACAACGGCCCGATGGCTGAAAGCCTGATGGATACGGGGCTGGTGCAGCATTTGATGGCCGATGGCTTTACCTGGAAGCCCAAGCAGACCGTTGACTGGATGGTCTGCGACATCGTCGAGAAGCCCGCCCGCACGGCCTCGCTGATCGAAACCTGGCTGGGCGAGGGGTTGTGCCGCGAGGCCGTGGTCAACCTCAAGCTGCCGATGAAGCAGCGTCACGCCGAGGTGCGCAAGCTGCTCGATCGCATCGAGGCCTCGTTCAAGGCGCGCAAGGTCAAGGTGTCGATAGCCTGCAAACAGCTGTACCACGACCGCGAAGAGGTCACTTGCCACCTTCGCCGGCTCGACCTCAAGCCGCGTTGAGACGATCGGGGCCGTACTGCGGCCCCTGTTTGACCTGCACGCGGTTTGCGCGACAATACCCCACAATTTGCGGAGCCCACCATGACCGACTTCACTCCAGACGCGACCCTCGACGCCACCGGCCTGAACTGTCCGGAGCCGGTGATGATGCTGCATCAGCACGTGCGCAACCTCGCTGCTGGCGGCCTGCTCAAGGTCATCGCCACCGACCCCTCGACCCGCCGCGACATCCCCAAGTTCTGCACCTTCCTCGGCCATGAGCTGGTGCAACAGCAGGAAGACGCCGGCACCTACCTGTACTGGATTCGCAAGAAGGCCGACTGAGCTGGATCGCACAGGCCACAGCGCCTACACTGCGCTCCCCTGAAAGGAGAGCGCCCATGCTGATCGTTGCCGACGAAAATATCCCGCTGCTCGATGCCTTCTTCGCCGGATTCGGTGAAATCCGCCGTTACCCTGGCCGGGCCATCGATGCAGCCTGCGTCAGGGATGCCGATCTGCTGCTGGTGCGCTCGGTCACCCGCGTCGACCGGCAACTGCTCGAAGGCAGCAAGGTGCGCTTCGTCGGCACCTGCACCATCGGCACCGACCACCTTGATCTCGAATACTTCGCTCAGGCCGACATCCACTGGAGCAGCGCGCCTGGCTGCAACGCCCGCGGCGTGGTGGACTACGTGCTGGGCAGCCTGCTGACCCTGGCCGAGCTCGATGGCGTGGAGCTGCCCAAGCGGGTGTATGGCGTGGTTGGAGCCGGTGAGGTGGGCGGGCGTCTGGTCCGTGTACTGCGGGGCTTGGGCTGGCAGGTGCTGGTGTGCGATCCGCTGCGCGCAGCCAGCGAAGAGGGCGACTTCGTCAGCCTGGACAGGTTGCTTGAACAGTGTGACACCATCAGCCTGCATACCCCGCTGCAACGCGGCGGCGAACATCCGACCTGGCATCTGCTCGGTGCGCGGCAACTGGCCCGCCTGCGCCCAGGTGCCTGGCTGATCAATGCCAGCCGCGGGCCGGTGGTGGACAACGACGCCCTGCGCGAGCTGCTACTGGACCGCGAGGATGTCCACGCGGTGCTGGATGTCTGGGAGGGCGAGCCGCAGGTCGACCTGGCGCTGGCCGACCTGTGCACCCTGGCCACGCCGCATATCGCCGGCTACAGCCTCGATGGCAAGCAGCGCGGGACCGCGCAGATCTACCAGGCCTTCTGCCGTTCGCAAGGTTTGCCGGAGCAGGTGCACCTGGCCGACCTGCTGCCGTCGCCAGCGCTGGCACGCCTGGACTTCGATGCCAGCGCCGACCCGGCCTGGGCGCTGGCAACCCTGTGCCGTGCGGTCTACGACCCGCGTCGCGACGATGCGGATTTTCGTCGCAGCCTGAGCGAGGATCCCACCGAGCAACGTGCGGCATTCGACCTGCTGCGCAAGCAGTATCCGGTCCGTCGCGAGATCGAAGGGCTGGCGGTACGGGTACAGGGTGACGCACCACAGCTGGTGCAGGCCATCAATGCTCTGGGCGCGGTGCTGGTCTAGCCCGCCTCGGGTGCGGGTGTCTGCCAGGCGGGTTTACGGGCAATCTGTAAATTTCGTAAATAAGATTTAAACCTATTTGAGAATCGTTATATTCGCCATCCCTGACGGACCCGCCTTTTTGCCGGGCCGGTGGGCGAGGGGCCTGCCGACCGGGGCGCGGCTTGCTTCTCGCACACGATTTCAGGAGATGTACCGATGCACACCCGACCTTCCCCGCACCGCCTGGCGCTGGCCATCGTTGCCCTGGCCGCGCCTGTGGCAACGACTTCAGCATTCGCCGAGCAGGCGCTGGTCATCGAAGACACGCTGGTGACCGCCGAACGTGAGGCACGCCAGGCGCTGGGATCGTCGGTCATCACCGAAGAGGACATCAAGCGCCGCCCGCCGGCCAATGACCTGTCCGACATCATCCGCCGCGAACCGGGGGTCAACCTCACCGGCAACAGTGCCAGCGGCGCCCGTGGCAACAACCGGCAGATCGACCTGCGCGGCATGGGCCCGGAAAACACCCTGATCCTGATCGATGGCAAGCCATCGAGTGCACGCAACTCGGTGCGCTATGGCTGGAACGGCGACCGCGATACCCGCGGCGAGACCAACTGGGTGCCGGCCGAAGCGGTCGAGCGCATCGAGATCCTGCGTGGCCCCGCAGCTGCGCGCTATGGCTCGGGCGCCATGGGCGGGGTGGTCAACATCATCACCAAGCGCCCCAGCGAAGCACTCAAGGGTAGCGTCAGCCTGTATACCCTGATGCCGGAGGACAGCGCCGAGGGCGCCAGCCACCGGACCAACTTCAACCTCGGTGGTGGCCTGACCGACAACCTGGGGTTCCGTCTCTACGGCGGCCTGGCCAAGACCGACGCCGACGACCTGGACATCAACGCCGCACACGCTGGCAGCTCGACCGTGGCCGGGCGCGAGGGTGTGCGCAACAAGGATATCAACGGCCTGCTGAGCTGGAAGCTCAACGACGAGCATCGCCTGGAGATGAGCGCAGGCTACAGCCGCCAGGGCAATATCTACGCTGGCGACACCATGAACAGCAACGGCGGTGGCAACGCGCAACTGATCTCCAGCCTGTATGGCCACGAGACCAACGTGATGCAGCGCAACACCTACGACCTGACGCACCTGGGCGACTTCACCTGGGGCACCAGCAAGACCGTGCTGGCTTATGAGTACGTGCGCAACTGGCGCTTGAACGAGGGCATGGCCGGGCGTACCGAAGGGGCGATCGACGGCAACGATGCGGCATTCTCGCGCTTGCGCAACACGCGTCTGTCGAGCGAGGTCAACTTGCCGTTCGCCGTGGGCGCCACGGAGCACGTGCTGACCGTTGGCGGCGAGTACCTCTATGAAACCCTCAACGACCAGGGCTCGTTCCGTCCGCAAAGCTCCGACCCGACAGGCGTTGGCAACGACGTGATCGCAGGCTTCGACCGCAGCGATTCGAAGATGCAGGCGCGCAGCCATGCCTTGTTCGTCGAGGACAACATCATCATTGGCGCGACCACCGTCACGCCGGGTCTGCGTTTCGATCACCACGAGACCTTCGGCGACAACTTCAGCCCCAGCCTGAACCTGTCGCACAAGATCACCGACGAACTGACCTTCAAGGGCGGCATCGCCCGTGCCTACAAGACGCCGAACCTGTACCAGTCCAACCCCAGCTACCTGCTCTACAGCCGCGGCAATGGCTGCAGCGTGCAGCAGACCAACTCCGGCGGCTGCTACCTGCAGGGCAACGCCGACCTCAAGCCTGAGATCAGCATCAACAAGGAGATCGGCCTGCTGTATGACCGCGGCACCTGGCGTACCAGTGCGACCTATTTCCGCAACGACTACCAGAACAAGATCATTGGCGGCACCGACGTGGTCTACGCGATCAATGGCGGCAGTCGTGTGACCCAGTGGGAAAACGCCGGCAAGGCACGGGTAGAAGGCCTTGAGGGCAACCTGTTCGTCGAGCTCACCCCGAGCCTGGACTGGAACACCAACCTGACCTGGATGCTCGACAATGACAACCGTGAGACCGGCGAGCCGCTGTCGGTGATCCCCGAGTACACGGTCAACACCACCCTGGACTGGCGCGCGACCGACAAGTTGTCGCTGCAGCTGGCCGGTACCTGGTTCGGCAAGCAGAAGTCGCCGACCTGGAACTACCGCACCCAGGAGCGCTATGACGAGTCGGCGCAAAAGGATGTCGAAGCCTATGGGCTGGTGGATGTGAGTGCCGGGTACAAGTTCAACGCCAACTACGATGTGCGGGTGGGCGTGAACAACGTGTTCGACAAGCAGATCCTGCGCGGCGGCAACGCCAGCAGCGCCGGTGCCAACACCTACAACCAGCCGGGCAGGGCGCTGTTTGCGGCGTTGAATATTTCGTTCTGATATCAAGACACAGGTGGTCCCTGTGTAGGGGTAACTGTCTTACCGCACTGCATGGCACCGGCTTCGCCGGTGATCGCGGGACAAGCCCGCTCCTACAGGGCGTGTGACGTTTTTCAGGTCACCACTTTGGCGAACGCCTCGCGAAACCGCTGCATGTCTGCCTCGTTGCCCACGCTCACCCGCATCCAGTTCGGCCAGCTCGGCCACACCCGGCCTACCAGCACGCCCTCCTTGCCCAGGCGCTCGACGATAGGCTGGGCGGACTGGCGCAGGTCGATCATGAAGCAGTTGGCCTGGCTCTCCGTGCAGTGCCAGCCGCGCTTGCCAAGCCAGCTGATGGTCGCCTGGCGAAGTTGCGTGTTGTGGGCCTTGCGGGTCGCTACCAACTGACGATCTGCAAGGCTTGCCAGCCCCGCCAGCAGGGTTGGGGCGGCAGCGACGTTTTCGCCGTCATACACCTCAAGCCGCTGCAGCAGTGATGCCTGGGCGACCGCCAGCCCCAGGCGCGCGCCGGCCATGCCATAGAGTTTCGAGAACGTCTGCAACACCAGCAGCTCGGGGTGTTCGCGGACCAGGTCGACACAGCTTGGCGCATCGCTGAAATGGATGTAGGCCTCATCGACCACCACCACGCTACCGGCGGGCTTGTTCGCCAGCAGGCGCTCGATGTCACGTCGCGGTGTCAGGGTGCCGGTAGGGTTGTTGGGGTTGCACAGGTAGATCATCCCTGGTGCACGGTCGGCAGCGAGCATGGCGTCGATGTCATGGCCGTGGTGCTTGTCCAGCGCCACGGCATGCACCTGGGTGCCAAGGCTCCGGGCCGCTTCTACAGGTGCTTCGTAGGAGGGTTCGGCAATCACCAGGCTGCCACCTTGGGTGAAGGCCATTACCGCATGCTGCAGTGCAAGCTTGGAGCCGCAGAACACCTGGACCTGATCTGGTTCAAGCCCATGCTGCGCCGCGAACAGATCGATCAGGCGGTACTGCGCCTTGTACGGATAGCGCCCGCACTGGGCGATACCCTCGACCATGGCCTGGCGTGCCGAAGCACTCGGCCCCCAGGGACTTTCATTGAAATTGATCTGCACCAGGTCGTGGTCGGAGGGGGCGGCCTGTACCGCACCGAGCTTACCCAGAAAGGGCAGGGCAAGGCCCATGCCGACCAGCGCGCGACGTGACATATCGGTCATGCTTCGACTTCCTTGTTGTTACTGGTTACTTCAGAAGACGAAGCGTGAACAGGTCGATTAATGGTGGCACTTAGCGGTCAACTGCGTGCAACAACACCGCGCGCTGTTCCAGCCAGCGCTCGAAGCAGGTGAAGGTCGCGACCGCCGCAGCCACGGTGCGGGCCTGATTTTCGGGTGGCAGGGGGTGCCGATCCAGGCGTTCGAGAAAGCCGCGCCACTGGCTGACGGTGGCGCTGCCATACACATCGAGAAAACCACCGCCGCTGTCGGCGTCGATACCCAGGCGCTGCGCCATGGCACGCCTGAGCACCTGGCCACCGAGGGTGGAGCCCTCCACTACGTACATCACACCCAGCGCGCTGGCCTCATCGGTGATGGCTGGCAAGTCCCGGCACAGCGGCAGCGCGTCTATCTGCTCGGCGCTCAGCTTGAGCGCCTGCAGGTCGCGGCACAGCGCCCCAGCCTTGTTGCGCTCACTGCCCTGGTGCGTTGCCAGCAATGCTTCGAGCGGTGCGTGAAAGCCGTAGTACGCCTCGATGAGGCGGCGATAGGCGTCATGGTCGAAACCTTCGCTGAAAAACGGCAGGCGCGCCTCCAGGGCCTTGTGACAGGCTTGTGTACCTTCACGCAGAGCGAGCAGGACAGGACCGGGAGGGGGGCGGGAGGTGATGGTCATCGAATCGACTCTGATGGCTAATTGCCTGGGTTAGACTGACGATCCTAGCGCAGCGTTCCTCGATGCCCTAATCCTCATTTGCCAGAGAAACTCCAAGGTGAAAGCCGTCCGTCTGACCCTGATCTGTCATGCCCTGACCCACGCCCAGAAAACCGGGCGATTTGCGCTGGCCGACGATCCCGTACTGGGCGATGCCCCGCTGTTGAAGGCTGTGCCCGACGGAGTGCAAGTACTCAGCGCACCCGAACTGCGCGCCCGTGAAACCGCCGCCTGGCTCGCCCCCGAGGTGCGTATCGAGACGGCGCTGGCCGACTGTGACATGGGGCATTGGCAGGGCGTTGCGCTCAAGCAGTTGCAGCGCGAGCAGAGCGAAGCCCTGGCGTGCTTGCAGGTCGACGTGGACGCGGCGCCCCATGGTGGAGAGTCCTTCGCCGCGCTGCACAAGCGCGTGGCGCAGTGGCTGGAGGTATTCGACACGCCGGGCGACTGGTGGGCGGTCACGCACCCGATGGTGATGCGCGCCGCGATGGTCGAAGTGCTCGGCAGTTCGCTCGGGGTCTACCAGCGTATCGATGTCCCGCCGTGCTCACGGCTCGAACTCAGCCGAACCGAGGTCTGGCGCATGCGCCTGGGCCCGGCCTGAGGGGCGGATCAGAAGGCCAGCTTGTAGCCGATCAGCAGCAGCATGCCCGCCAGGCAGGGACGCAGCACACGATCGGAGATGCGGCCTGTGAGGTGGCTGCCCAGGTAGATGCCCGGCAGCGAGCCGAGCAGCAGGTAGCCGAGCAGCGACCAGTCCATGTTGCCCATGCCGGCATGGCCCAGGCCCGCGACCAGGGTCAGTGGCACGGCGTGGGCGATTTCGGTACCGACCAGGCGCCGGGTCACCAGGAACGGGTAGAGCAGGAACAGCGCCACGGTGCCCAGGGCGCCGGCACCGATCGAGGTCAGGGTGACCATGACCCCGAGCACTACACCGGTGATCACGGTGAGGAGGTTCAGGCTGCGGTCGCTGAGATGGTAGTGGTCGCCTGCATGCTTGCTGGCGAAGGCCTGCAGGCGCGACTTGAACAGGATCGCCAGGGCGGTAAGGATCAGCACCACCGCCAGGCCCTGCTTGATGATGGCGTTGAGTGCCGAGGTATCGGCATGCAGGGTGCTGAGGAACCACAGGGTCAGCGCTGCCGCGGGCACGCTGCCCAGGCTCAGCCAGCCGGTGATCTTCCAGTCGATGTTCTTGTTGCGTGCATGCACCCAGACGCCACTGGCCTTGGTGATTGCCGCGTAGAGCAGGTCGGTGCCCACGGCGGTGGCGGGATTGATACCGAACCACAGCAGGATCGGCGTCATCAGCGAACCGCCGCCGACGCCGGTCATGCCAACGATGAAGCCCACGACCAGCCCGGCAATGGTGAAACCGAAAGAACCTACATCCATACGCTACTCAATCTGCCCGCTAGCCCGTTGTCGGATGGCAGCAGGATATAGATTGTTCTTTATAGCCAAATAGAATTGTTGGTTATTAGGTTATAACGCGGCAGCGCGACAGGTCTCCTGTAGGAGCGGGCTTGCCCGCGAAAAGAACACCGCGGAGCATGGCACCGGCTGCGCCGGTGATCGCGGGGCAAGCCCGCTCCCACAGGGGATTGGGCTGACCTTTAGATTTTGAGTAAGACAGTGACTCCCACAGGGATTGAGCTGGCTGTCAGATTTTGAATAAGACAGCTGCTCCTCCAAGTGCAGTGAAGCAGTTTCAGATCCTGAAGCTGCCCACCAACTGCTTCAAGCGTCCCGCCTGCTGGGTCAGCGCATCGCAGTGGCGCAGGGTTTCGTTGAGGTTCTGCACCCCTTGCTGGTTGAGTGCGTTGATCTGGGTGATATCCAGGTTCAAGCTCTCGACCACCGCGCTCTGCTCCTCGGTCGCCGTGGCCACCGACTGGTTCATGCCATCGATCTCGCCGATGCGCAGGGTCACGCTGGCCAGGCGCTCGCCCGCCTGGTTGGCCACCTGCACGGTCTGCTCGCTGGAGACCTGGCTGGCGTTCATGGTGTGCACCGCCTCGCGCGAGCCAACCTGCAGGCTGGTGATCATGCGGTGGATCTCTTCGGCCGACTCCTGGGTGCGGTGTGCCAGGTTGCGCACCTCGTCGGCGACCACGGCGAAGCCTCGGCCCGCTTCCCCGGCGCGCGCGGCTTCGATGGCGGCGTTGAGCGCCAGCAGGTTGGTCTGCTGGGAGATGCCCTTGATCACGTCGAGGATCTTGCCGATCTCGTCGGTGCTGGCGTTGAGGGTTTCGATCTGCTCGCACGACTCGCTGATCTTGTGCGACAGCGCGGTCATGGCATTGATCGCATCCTCCACCACCTGGCGCCCGTCGTTGGCCTGATCGCTGGCGCCGCTGGCGTGCTGCGAGGCATCGGCGGCATTGCGTGCGATTTCCTGGGTGGCGGCGCCGAGCTGATTGATCGCTGCCGCCACGCTGTTGGTACGCAGGCTTTGTTCCTCAGAGCCGTTGATCGAGGCGTTGGAAGCACTCATCACCTGTTCGGACAGGTCGTGCACCTGCCGCGTGGCCGAGGCCACTTCGCTGATCGAGGCATGGATACGCTCGACGAAGCGGTTGAAGGCCATGGCCAGCTCGCCGAACTCGTCCTTGTGCTGCACCTGCAAGCGACGGGTGAGGTCGCCTTCGCCTTCGGCGATATCGTGCATGGCGCGGCCCATGGTGGTCAGCGGGCGCATCAGCAGTGGGATCAGCAGGCCGAGCACGGCAGCGATGGCGGCCACGGCAATGATCATGGCGATGATGGCCGAACTGCGGAACTGGCCGAGGGCGGCGTAGGCCTTGTCTTTGTCGATGGACAGGCCGATGTACCACTGCGCCGAGGGTAGCCCCTTGACCTGGGTGAAGGAGACGATCCGCTCTTCGCCGCCGAGGGTCACGTCCTGCATGCCCGGCTCGACCCGCAGGCCGCTGCCGGGGTAGATGTCCTTGAGGTTCTTCATCAGCTGGTCCTTGTCGGGGCTGACGATTACCTGGCCTTCACGGTCGACCAGGAAGGCATGGCCGATACCGCCGAAGTCCACCGCGTTGATGATGTCGACCAGGCTGTCCAGGCTCAGGTCGCCACCGACAACTCCGAGGAGCTCGCCATTGTTGCGGGCCTTGACCGGTATGGCGATGGTCACCACCAGGCCGCCCACCGATGCCTGGTAGGGCGGTGTCAGCAGGGTCTGGTTGGCGCTCACCGCGGCGGTATACCAAGGGCGTTTGCGCGGGTCGTAGCCTTCGGGCATCTGTGCGTCGGGGCGCTGGGTGAACAGCCCGGTGTTCTGGCCGAAGTAGGTGAACTGGAAGTTGCCGGTGTATGAGGGTTGGTCGACCAGCCCGGCGACCTGATTGCCGGTGCCTTGCTGGGCGATGTCCTGGGCGAGGTTCTCCAGGATCAGGATGCGTCCGCCCATCCAGTTCTGCACGCTGCTGGCGGTGAGCGCGCCGGCCTGCTGGACCGAGGATTCGATGTTCTGGCGGATGGTGTTGCGCTGCAGGTAGTCGTTGTAGAGGGTGAACAATGCGAATGCCAATACCACGACACCGCAGGCGCTGAGGAGGATCTTGTGGCGGAACTTCAGGTTCATGTTTCGAGACCTTGAGCCGATGCTGGGGAGGCCGCCATGCACTTTTGGCGCGTAGCGGCGCCTGTCGGGATCGGTATCGGCCTGCCGGTCAAAAGGTTGAGTTAGACGTTGTTCTGGCCGACGAGCGGCCATGTGCGGATCAACCGCCAGCCAGCAGCTCCACCAGCGCCCGCGCGGCCTGCCCGAGGGGCTGTTGCTTGAGCCACAGCGCATGCACCGGCAACTGCAGTTCGTTGCGGGTGTTGCGAAACGCCAGGCGCACCAGCCGCCCGGCTTCCACCAAGGGGGCGACCCGTGTTGCCGGCAGGTCGCCCCAGCCGAGGCCTGCTTCGACCATCTGCAGGGCCAGGTCGACGCTGTCGGTGCGCCAGTGCGTGGTGCCGATCAGCGAGCGGGTGTCGCGCAGCGGCAGGTCGCGGCTGTGTACCAGGATCTGACGGAGGCTGACCAGGTCTTCGAGGTCGCGGATGCGCCCCTGACGCAGGGCTGGATGGTTGGGCGACAATGCTGCCACCAGCGACTCGCTGCCCAGATGCTGGAAGCTGCGCTGCGGATCGACCTGCAATCCGGCAAAGGCCAGGCACAGCCCGACGCGGCCGCTGTCCAGCAGGTGCAGGGCGTCCTCCTGCGGTGCGCTGAGCAGTTCGATGTCGAGCAGCGGATAGCGTTCGCCCAGCCGCGCAATGGCGGCCAGTAGCGGACGCGGGTCGATGTCCGGCACCACGGCGATGGCCAGGCTGCTTTCCAGTCCTCGCGACAGCTCAAGCGCATGCACTTGCAGTAACCCCAGTTGCTCGGCGATCAGCCGTGCGTGCGGCTCCAGAGCGCGGGCGCGGTCTGTGGCGCGGACCTCGCGCGCTCCGCGCTCGAACAACGCGTAGCCGAGTTCGGCCTCGAGATTGCCGATGGCCATGCTCACCGCCGATGGCACTCGCCCCAGCACTCGTGCGGCAGCGGAGAACGAGCCGCGGTCGAGCACGGCGAGGAACAGTTGGATGTTGTCGCTGGAAAAGTTCATGCGGTTCTCCTTTCAGTCAATCTGAAAGGTGCTGACTTTTTCTGTCAAGAATATTGATTCAATCTCGTCGCCTTCATTCACTGCATTCCGAGGTAACCACGGTGCAAGGCGTCAAGCGCAAACTGGTCTACGTGACCTTCTATGAACTGATCGGCCTGGGCATGTCGACCCTGGGGCTGGCCTATCTCTCCGATACCCCGGCCTCGCACACCGGCCCCCTGGCGGTAATGATCACCACCATCGCCATGTTCTGGAACCTGGTCTACAACAGCCTGTTCGAACACTGGGAAAGCCGTCAGGCCAAGCGTGGGCGCAGCCTGGCACGTCGTGTGGCGCACGCGGTGGGCTTCCAGCTGACGCTGGTGCTGTACCTGATTCCGCTGATTGCCTGGTGGCTGGACATGAGCCTGGTCGAGGCGTTCGTGGTGGACCTGGCGTTCATCGTGCTGGTGCCGTGCTACACCTTCGCCTACAACTGGGCGTTCGACCGCATCTTCGGTCTGCCGACCTCGGCCATGGCAGTGGCCTGAGGCGTCAGGGCCGGCCTGTGCCCGACAACAGGCCATCCTCGATCTGCCCCGACAGGTAGTACACCCCCGAGAGCGCGCCGCTCTGGCGGTTTTCCATCAGCTCGCGCCATTCCTCGTTCAGCGCCACGTTGAGGATCACCCGCAGTTGCTCGACCATCTGCGGTTGTTCGCGGTCATGGGTCATCATGCCGAAACCGGCCACCGCCACCGAGATCATCGCCCCGGCGGCCTTGCCTACTGCGGCCGCCACCGCGCTGGCGATGCCGCGCGGAGCCAGGGTGGCGCCGAGTTTTTCGCTGGCGCGGGTGGCCACCGACGACAGCCCCACCTCGGTTTGCCCGGGAGCCTTGGCAGCCTGGTCGTGCAGGTGCTGGCGCAGCGCCTGCCAGGCGGGCTGCTGGTCCAGTGACTGGGCGCGCAGCAGTTGGTAGAGCGTCGCATCCCTGGCCGCGGGCGGCCCCAGGGCGATGGCCGCAAGGTGATTCAGACGCTGGCTGACCTGATCGGGCGGGGCGTTGTAGCGTTGGATGATTGTCGGCAACTGCTGGGCGAACAGTTCCAGGTACAGCGCGCTGGCACGGTCGCGGATGCCTTCGGGGTTGATCTGCTCGGCGACCGGTTCGATCACCCGCTCGTGGTACTGCGCCTGCAGGTAGAGCGCCAGGCGTTTTTCCGGCGGGTCACTGCCGTTGCCGCTGTTCATCTTGTACCAGGCAACCTTGAGGGTCAGCCATTGCTGGGTCCAGTAGCCGGTGAACCAGGGGATGAAGTCGCTTTCGGTGCGTTGCTGCACCTGTTCGCGCCAGACCCGCATCGAGCGACGGGCATAGTCGCTGGCCGAGCCGGTGGCGGCAACCGAGGCGCTAATCAGGTCCTGGTCGATCTGTTGCCAGAGGGCGGGGGTGAGCGTGGCCGGGGGCGGGGCGGGTGGGGTGCGTTTGCCGGCACAGCCAGCCAGGGCCAGCAGCAGGCACAGCAGCAAGAGGGGGATGCGCGGGTTCACGCCGGTAGCCTCCCTGGGTAGAGGCTGGATGAGGTCTTCTGATTATAGGAGCGGGAAGGGCCGCAGAGCGGCCCCTTTTTGCAGTGCGAAAGCCATGTTCAGCCCTCGCGTTTCAGATGCAGCAGCGGATACGGATCGCCCTGCCCATCGACTTCGCTGCGTCCGGTCTGGACGAAGCCCTGGCTGAGGTAGAAGCCCACGGCCTGCGGGTTCTGTTCGTTGACATCGACCTCACGCACGCCCAGCTCGGCGACGACGTCAGCCAACAGCGTCTTGCCGATGCCCTGGCCGCGGTAGATCGGATCGACGAAGAGCATCTCCAGCTTGCCCTCATGTACCCCGGCGAAGCCGAGGATCTGCCCCTGTTCATCGTATGCTGCGCGCAGCTGGACGAAGCCCAGGTACTGGTCGCGCACCAGCGGGCGCAGGCGTTCGATGTAGCCTTCGGGAAGAAAATCGTGCGTAGCCCGCACCGAAGCTTCCCACAGTTCGGTCAGTCGCTCGAACTGCTCTGCGCCAACTGGCGCGATGGTGTGTTGCATAAAACCTCCTGGCGTGTGATTTGCCGGGCGCATGGTAAGGCGCCCGGCAAGCCTTGGCCAGCGAGGCCTCAGCTCGGCCAGCAGGACTGGCGGATCACACTGCAGAAATTGCCGGGATGGAAACCC
Source organism: Pseudomonas sp. MNR3A (assembly GCF_009650575.1). NCBI lineage: Bacteria > Pseudomonadati > Pseudomonadota > Gammaproteobacteria > Pseudomonadales > Pseudomonadaceae > Pseudomonas > Pseudomonas sp. MNR3A. The sequence continues at coordinate 63,752 of NZ_VZZS01000008.1, forward strand.
GGTTCCTTGTCGGCGATGACATCGCCCTTGACGTTGCCGAAGGTGGTCTGCGGCTTGTGGCGGATGCCATCGTAGAAGGCCTGGATGATCGCTTCCTTGAACTGCTCGCCGCGAGGGTGGGCCTGGACCACGGCGTCGCGCTCGGTGGCGCTCAGCCCCTCGTGGTGCAGGCCGAGGACGTCGGTCTCGACACCGGCGGTCACCAGTGCGATCAGCGGGTGCATGAACTCGGGAATACCCGGTGTGGTGTGCAGGGCGATGGCGGTCCAGACCCGCTCGATGTCGCGTTCGGCGATGCCATGGCCCTTGAGGAAGTCACGGGCGGCGTTGGCGCCGTCGACCTCGAAGCGGCAGCAGTCGCTGCTGTGCTGATGGGTCAGGCCCATATCGTGGAACATGCAGCCGCAGTACAGCAGTTCGCTGTCGAACTTCAGGCCCAGGCGCTTGCCGGCCAGGGCGGCGAAGTAGAACACCCGGCTGGAGTGGTGAAACAGCAGCGGCGAGGCGGTGTCGCGGACCAGTTCGGTGATTTCACGGGCCATGGCGCTGTCAGGCACCTGGATACCGGCGATGGAGGTGGACATGGGTGACTCCTGGGGTGGTGTGGTGGTGGAGTCAGTGTGGCGGGGCGGGTGGCTGTCCTCAATTGACGTTATGCGCCATATCCTGCCATTGTCGGTCTGCGACAGACATGGCCTGCGCATGGGGTCGGTCGGGGTTTTATGCTGTCGCTACCCACCCTTTTGCGTGCCTACAGGATCTCCAGATGCCCTCGCTGACCCTCGCCATCCTTGCCATGCCCGGCGTCCAGTTGCTCGATGCCAGCGGCCCGCTCGATGTCTTCGCCGAGGCCAACCGCCAGGCCGGTCGCGAGGTGTATCGCCTGCGCCTGCTGGCCTGCGAACCCGGCCCACTGGTCAGTTCATCCGGCGCACGCCTGCTGCCCGATGGCTGGATCGGCGACACCCACGAGCCCATCGACACCCTGCTGATCGCCGGTACGCCGCAGGCGGCCAGCCAGCACCTGCGCAGCGGCATCCTCGACTGGCTGCGGGGGCGCGCCGCCAGTTGTCGACGCTACGGATCAGTCTGTACTGGCGCCTTCGCCCTGGCGGCTGCCGGCCTGCTCGATGGCCGACGCATCACCACGCACTGGGCCGTCGCCGAGGCCTTGGCCGAGCGCTATCCCGAGGTGCAGGTGGACGCCGATGCGATCCAGGTCCATGACGGCAAGGTGCGCACTGCGGCGGGGGTGACGTCCGGGCTGGACCTGGCGTTGAGCCTGGTGGAGGAGGACCTGGGGCGAGAGCTCGCCAAGCAGGTGGCAGGGCAGTTGGTGATGTACTTCAAGCGTCCGGGCGGACAGTTGCAGTTCAGTCGCCAGGGCGCCTCGTCGCCGGTCGGGCGCTCGGTGCTTCAGGGGTTGCAGCGCTATGTGGCCGCCAATCCGGCCGAGGATCACAGCATCGCCAGCCTGGCGCAGCGGGCGGGTCTCAGCCCGCGGCACTTCGCCCGGCTGTTCCAGGCCGATGTGGGCATGACCCCGGCCGCCTGGGTGGAACTGGCACGGGTCAATGCCGCCCGTGAGCGCCTCGAGGGCGGACGCGAGCCGCCCAAGCAGGTGGCCGCCTTCTGTGGCTTCGCCAATGTCGACACCCTGCGCCGCGCTTTCGTGCGGCATGTCGGGGTCACCCCGGCGGACTACCGCAAACGTTACGCGCGCACGCTCTGATCGAGGTCGAGCTTGGCTTCGAGGCGGTCCAGGTGCTGGTGCATCAACGCCAGCGCCGCGGTGCTGTCGCCATCTTCCACCGCGTCGATGATTGCTGCGTGCTCTTCCCAGGCGCAGTGCTCGCAGCAGGGCGACTCGTAGCGGGCGATGATCAGCGAGGTCATCGGCACCAGGCCATTGAGAAAGCGCGCCAAGGGTGCGTTGTTGGCCATCTGCGCCAGCTTGAGGTGGAATTCGCCGCCCAGACGGATGGCCGTGCAGCGCTCGCCGCGTTCGTGGTGCAGGCGCTCGCGCTCGACCAGTTGGCGCAGTTGGCGGATCTGCCCCGGACGCGCGCGCTGGGTGGCCAGGCCGATCAGTGTGGTTTCAGCCAGGCGCCGTGCACTGAGCACCTGGCGCGCCTGCTGTGGATCGGGCGCGGCCAGGTGTGCGGTGTGGCTGGGGCGCTGCACCACCACCTGCTGGTCGGCCAGGCGCCCGAGCACCCGGCGGATCACTGTGCGGCTGACGCCGAAGGCATTGCCCAGCGCTTGCTCGGGCAGGGCGCTGCCAGGTGGCAGGCGCTGTTCGAGGATGGCGTCGAACAGGCGCGGGTAGATCTGTTCGGCTCCCAGGCGGCCTTCGCCGGTCTTGATCAACTGGGGCAGGCACGGGTCGGCGTGGGCGAAGGCGGTCATGATCGCTCTCCTGACGTCAAAGATGCGGGTCCGGATGGTCGTCCGGGATGTTCAGTTCGATGCCCATGCGCTGGCCTTCGGCGAGGATGTGCCGGCGCATCTGGGCGCTGGCCTGGGCGCTGTTGCGTGCGCGGATGGCGCGCACCACCGCCTCGTTCTCGTCGAGCCGTGCGGCCAGGTGTTCGGGGGAGTCGCGCAGCATGGCCGCGCTCTGCTTGAGCGCGTTGCTGGTCTGCTGCACCACGCTCTGGAAGATCGGGTTGGTGGTCAGCGCGAACAGCGCCTCGTGGAAGGCGATGTAGGCGGCTACGCCTGCCTCGCTGTCGCAGGCGTCAACGGCTTCGCGCAGGTCCATCAGGGTCAGGCGCAGCTGACCGATGTCCTGGTTGCCCGCCGATTGCGCGACCAGCCCGGCGATGAAGGGCTCGAGGGTGTAGCGCAGCTCCAGCACATCGGCCAGGCTGGCAGCGCCGACGCTATCGGTGCTTTGTACCAGCGTGGCGTCGGCGTCCAGCACCAGCACACCTTTGCCAGGCATCGAACGCACCAGCCCGAGGGTTTCCAGTACGGTCACCGCTTCACGCAGGCTGGGGCGGCTGATGCCCAATTGTTCGGCCAGCTCGCGCTGGCCTGGCAGCATTTCGCCGCTGCGCCACTGGCCGCGGGCCAGGGCCTTGCGCAGCTTTTCCACCACGGAGTTGACGACGGTCGATGAGCTGATCACGGTTCGCTCCCTGATTGAAACCTGAGTCTTGGCGCCTGTGGGCCGGCGCTGAACCCCGGCCCTGGCACGGTCAGAATTCCTGCTGATGGGCCTGGCCCGGTTTGCGCGCTACCGGTGCGAAGCCGGGCTTGCCGGCCAGCACGTTGTTGGCGCGCTCCATGTCGATGTCCTTCTCCCAACGGGCGATGGCCACGGTGGCGACACAGTTGCCGATCAGGTTGGTCAGTGCCCGGCCGATGCCCATGAACCAGTCCACGGCCAGCACCAGCACCAGGCCGACCACCGGGATCGCCGGCACAGCGGTCAGGGTGGCGGCCAGGATCACCAGCGCCGAGCCCGGGATGCCGTGGGCGCCCTTGGAGGTGACCAGCGACACCAGCAGGATGGTCAGCAGGTCGGTCATGGCCAGCGGCGTGCCGGTGGCGTTGGCGATGAACACGATGGCCAGGGTGAGGTAGATCGAGAAACCGTCCAGGTTGAACGAGTAGCCGGTCGGAATCACCAGTCCCACGGTGGAACTGCCGATCCCCAGGTGTTCGAGCTTGCGCATCACCTGTGGCAGTACGGCGTCGGAGGAGGCGGTGCCGAGGACGATGGTCAGTTCCTCGCGCAGGTACTTGATGAACGGGATCAGCTTCAGGCCCGACACGCGCATTACCGTGCCCAGGATCAGCAGCACGAAGCCTGCACAGGTGATGTAGAACAGCGCCACCAGCCCGCCCAGGTGCTGCAGCGATTCCAGGCCGTACTTGCTGGTGGTGAAGGCGATGGCGCCGAACACGCCGATCGGCGCCAGGCGCACGATCATGCCCATGATGCGGAAGATCACATGGCTGAGTTCGTTGATCAGGCGCGAGATGCCCGAGGCCGACTCGCCGACCAGGTTCAGTGCACTGCCGAACAGCACGGCGAACAGCAGGACCTGGAGGATGTTGTTGTCGGCGAAGGCACCGATCACCGAGGTCGGAATCAGCTCCATGAAGAACGCCGTGGCGCCGTGGATGTGCGCACCGCGATCGGCCAGGGCGCCGGCATCGGCGCTGGAGAGCTGGTCGAGGTGGATGTTGGCACCTTGACCAATGCCGGTGGAGAAGGCCAGCACCAGGCCGATGACCAGGGCGATGGTGGTGAGGATTTCGAAGTAGATCACCGACTTCAGGCCGATGCGTCCGACCTTCTTCAGGTCGCCCGCGCCGGAGATGCCGCTGACCACCACGCAGAACACGATGATGCCGATGAGCATCTTGATCAGCTTGATGAAGCCGTCACCGAGGGGTTTGAGCTGCAGGGAAACTTCGGGAAAGCTGAGACCGCAGATAACGCCCAGGGCTAGGCCCAGGACAACTTGGAGGAAGATCGAACGCGAGCACCATTTGAGCATGGGAGGGATCTCTGATTCGGTGTCCCTGCTTCGATGCACGCCAGGGGATGGCGGGCGAAAGAGCGCAGGACTTAATTATTGTGGTCTTACCGGTTTGTCCAGTGCGGGGTAAATGTAAGCGCGAATTTCCGAGCTTGGCAAGGGCTTTTGGACTTACCGGTCTGACCAGTTGCAGGCTGGTGCACTGCAGGCGCTCTGCGTGGGGTGTTGGAGGGAAAAATAAATTTTGACGGGTGTGGCGTCGCTGGATACCGGGCCGACAGGCGGCCCGATATCAGCGAATGGGGGATTTTGAAGGGGTCAGGCTTGTGGTGCGAGGCTCTTGACCGACGCCAGTTCCGGGTGGGCGACCAGCTTGTCGATATGCAGTTCGTCGTCGTTCATCCAGGCTTCGGTCAGCACCCGGTAGTGCTCCATGTCGCGGCAGCGCATGCGCAGGCTGTAGTCGAAATGGCCGCTGATCAGTTGGCATTCATAGACCTGCGGGCAGGCCCGCACGGTGGCCTCGAAGGCGCGCTGGGCGGAACGTCCGCTCTGGTTGGACAAGGCCACCAGGACCAGCAGCGACAGGCCAGGCGACACCTGCTGCAGGTCGATGATCGCACCGTAGCCGCGGATCACACCTCGGCGCTCCAGCTTGCGCACCCGCTCAAGGCAAGGCCTGGGCGTCAGGTGCACGAGGGTCGAGAGCTTCTCGTAGGTGATCCTGCCGTGGTGGCGCAGCACATCGATGATCGCTTCATCGATGCGGTCCAGCGGCGGGTTGGCGGGGGAGCGGGTGGCCTTGCTATCCATACGGCGTGACTTCACTTCAAACGGTTTGAGAGAAACTGTTGCAGGCGCGCGCTCTGCGGGTGGTCCAGGATGTCGGCACTGCCGTGCTCCTCCACCAGTCCCTGGTGCAGGAACAGCACCTGGCTGGACACCTGGCGGGCAAAGCCCATCTCGTGGGTGACCATGAGCATGGTACGTCCTTCCTCGGCGAGCGTCTGTATCACCTTGAGCACTTCGCCGACCAGCTCGGGGTCGAGCGCCGAGGTCGGTTCGTCGAACAGGATGATCTCCGGCTCCATGGCCAGTGCGCGGGCGATCGCCACCCGCTGCTGTTGGCCGCCGGAGAGGAATGCAGGGTATTGCTCGGCGGCGCGCGCGGGCAGGCCGACCTTGTCCAGGTAGGTGCGCGCTCGCGCCTGGGCCTCGGCGGCACTGATGCCCAGTACCTTGCGCGGCGCCAGGCAGATGTTTTCCAGCACGGTCAGGTGGCTCCACAGGTTGAAATGCTGGAACACCATCGCCAGGCGTGTGCGCAGGTTCTGCAGTTGTGCAGGTGGCGGTGTGCGGGTGCCGGGGCGGATCTGCAGGGTCTGGCCGTCGAGGGTGATGCTGCCGGCATCGGGCTGTTCGAGGAAGTTGATGCAGCGCAGGAAGGTGCTCTTGCCCGAGCCACTGGCGCCGATCAGGCTGATCACGTCGCCCTTGCGGGCTTGCAGCGATACGCCCTTGAGCACCTGGTGCTCGCCGTAGTGCTTGTGCAGGCCGTCGACGCTGAGCTTGATCGCGCTCGCATGGGCCTGGGTGGAGGGCGCGTGTTCGAAGTTCAAAGGCAGTGCGGTGGCGGTCATGGAATCAGCCTCGTACGGGATCAAGGAAGCGCATCCAGCGGCGCTCGGCGAGTCGGAACAGGCCGACCAGGGCGAAGGACAGCAACATGTACAGCAGCGCAGCCACGCCGAAGGCCTGGAAGGTCAGGAAGGTCGCGGCGTTGGCGTCGCGCGCCACCTTGAGGATGTCGGCGACGGTGGCGGTGAAGGCCAGCGAGGTGGCATGCAGCATGAGGATCAGCTCGTTGCTGTAGGCCGGCAGCGAGCGGCGCAGGGCCGCCGGCAGTACCAGGAACAGGTTCAGCTTCCATCCGCGTAGGCCATAGGCCTGGGCCGCCTCCAGTTCGCCGGCGGGCAGGTTGCGGATCGCCCCGGCGAAGATCTCCACGGTGTAGGCGCCGGTGTTGAGCACGAACGCAAGCAGGGTGCAGTTGAGTGCGTTGCGCAAGAACTGGTCGAGCACCGCGTGTTCGCGTACCACCTCCAGGCTGTAGAGGCCTGTGTAGCAGATCAGCAACTGGATATAGAGCGGTGTGCCGCGGAACACGAAGGTGTACACCTGCACCGGCACGCGCAGCCAGCTGTGGCGCGACACCCGCGCCAGCGCCAGGGGTAGCGAAAGGACGAAACCCAGGACCATGCTCGCCAGGAACAACCACAGCGTCATGGCCAGGCCCGACAGGCCACTGCCATCGTTGTACAGATAGGCGATGCCGTATTGCTGAAGGAGTTCGATCATCGTGCCAGTCCCCGCACGCCGGTGTTGTAGCGCCGCTCAAGGTGCTTGAACAGACGATTGGAAAGGGTGGTGATCAGCAGGTAGACCAACCCGGCCACGCACAGGAAGAACAGCATGTCATTGGTGGTCTTGCCGGCGTTCTGCGCGGCCTTGACCAGGTCGGCCAGGCCGATGATCGACACCAGTGCAGTGGACTTGAGCAACACCAGCCAGTTGTTGCCAAGGCCTGGCAGGGCGAAACGCATCAGTTGCGGGAACAGCACCAGGCGAAAGCGCTGGGCACGGCTCAGGCCGTAGGCGGTGGCTGCCTCCAGTTGACCCGCTGGCACACTGAGGATCGCGCCGCGAAAGTTCTCGGTGAAGTAGGCGCCGTAGATGAAGCCCAGGGTCAGCACGCCGGCGCCGAAGGGGTCGATCTCCACGTAGTCCCAACCCAGTGCTTCGGTGAGGTCGTTGAGCCAGATCTGCATGCTGTAGAACAGCAACAGGATCAGCACCAGGTCCGGGACGCTGCGGATCAGTGTGGTGTAGAGGGTGGCCGGGATACGCAGCAGCTTGGAGTGCGACAGCTTGGCGCTGGCGCCGACCAGGCCGAGCAGCAGGCTGAGCAGCAACGACAGGAATGCCAGCTTCAGGGTCATCCAGGTGCCTTGGGCCAGCAACGGGCCGAAGCCTTGCAGAGAAAGCAAGTCGTTCATGAGAGGGGTCTCGTGCGACGGGATGGCTTGGGGATTGAAGCTGTCTGCGCTGGCCGCTTCGCGGGCAAGTCGGGGCCAGCGCTGGCAGCGACGATCACTCGTTGTAGATGTCCAGGTCGCCCACGTACTTCTTCTGGATTTCGGCGTAGGTGCCATCGGCGTGGATCGCCGCGATACCCTTGTCGAGCAGGGCCTTGAGCTCCGGATCGGTCTTGCGCAGGCCCATGGCGATGTCCAGCGGCAGGCTTGGGTCCTTGATCGCCGGGCCGCTCTTGAAATCGGCGCCCTCAGGCTTGGAGAGGAAATTCAGCTGGGCTTCGAGGCGGTCGGTGACGGTAGCGTCGAGACGACCGTTCTGCAGGTCGGCGTAGTTCTGGTCCTGGGACTGGTAGGCCTTGACCTGCGCGCCGAGCGGAGTCAGCACGGCGCGGGCATAGGCCTCCTGCAGCGAACCCTGCAGCACGCCAACCTGCTTGCCCTTGAGCGACTCGGGGGTGTCGCCGAAGGTGGCGGACTTGCGCGCCACTACCGAAGTGGGGCTGAGGAACAGACGGTCGGTGAAATCGATCTGCTTCAGGCGCGCGGGCGTGACCGCCATCGATGACATGATGGCGTCGAACTTGCGCGCACGCAGCGCCGGGATCATGCCGTCGAACTCGTTGTGCACCCAGGTGCACTTGACCTGCAGCTTGGCGAAGATGGCATTGCCCAGCTCGATGTCGAAGCCTTGCAGGCTGCCATCGGCGGCGACGGATTCGAAGGGTGGGTATTCGGGGAAGACGCCGAAGCGGATTTCTGTCCATTCCTTGGCCTGGACGGCAGTGGCACACAGCGAGAACAGCAGGACGCCGAAGCGTTTTCGCATGGAGAGCATAGGTGTGGTCCCTGGGTGTTGTTATTGGTTGTAGGGCGGCGCAAGTGCGTAGGTCTGTCCGTGACTCTGGAGTCGGGGTCAGGATGCGCGAGGCAGAGGGGTTTTTTGTGTCGTTTGTGCGGGTGCTGGAGACCGGATTCGGTCGTTAACGGCGGAGCGACGGCGGAATCCGCTGTCATGACATCGATTTACAGATGTGCGACAGCGGTTTTGGTGGGTGGGCCCGGAAATAGGGCGGGTGCGATCCTGGTCGTCGCTATTCGGTCGCCGCTATTCCAGGGTGCGTCCGGCCCGCCAGTAGCCCATCAGCGTCAGGCTGTCGCGTGCCAGGCCACGCTCTTTGATCAGGTAGCGGCGGATCTCCATCACCGTCGCTGACTCGCCGGCGATCCAGGCGTGAAAGGCGGCGGCCTGGTCGCTGGCCAGCTCCCAGAGGCGCTGGTCGATGTCGACCTCCTCGAGCTCGGCGTTGCGGGGCGCTGTCGCGTTCGGCAGCGTGGCAAGTTCGTGTATCGCGTGCAGCATGCCTTGGCCGTGATCGCAGGCCAGCACGTCGCGGGGCAGCCAGTGCACCCGGGTGGCCGGGCCATGGCGCAGATCAAGGCAGTCGAGTTCCAGGGGAACCTCGATAAAGGCTTCGACCGCCAGGTGCGGGCGGTTGTCGGCCAACTGTTCGAGCGCCCCGGCGATCGCCGGCAGCGCGGTCTCGTCGCCTACCAGCAGAATTTGCCGTGCCTCGCGTGGGGGCTTCCACTCATAACCGCCGGGGTCGCCGTCATAGGCGAGGTTCGGTGCAACCATCTGCAGCCGATCACCGGGACGCGCATGGGTCGCCCAGGCCGAGGCGGGGCCATTGATCCCATGCAGGACGAAATCCACCTCCACCTCATGCTGCTCGCGCCGCAGCGCGCGCAACGTGTAGGTGCGCATTGGGGGCGTCTGCTCCGCAGGGAGGTCGCGCCGTGCCTGCTGCCATTTCTCGTGCCGGGGGAGTCGTGGCGGCTGGCCGTCAGGGGAGGGGAAAAACAACTTGATGCGCTGGTCCGGCGCCAGGGTGGTCATCTGCCCGATGTCTTCGCCGGTGAAGACGAAGCGACACAGCGAAGGGCTCAAAGGCACGATGGTCTTGAGTTCGACATCGAAGATCCGGTAGGCGCTGGCGCGATGCGGGCGTATCAGGCGCGATAGGAAGGAGGTCATCGGCAGCCTCTGCTGGCAAGGAGTCTTCTGAAGGAACGAGTGCCACCTGCGGTGAATTAGCCCCGGTAAATTTTGCCCGCCAGCGTACGTTCTAGCTTGGATAGAAGCCGCAGCATGGCTGGAACGGATAGAGGCGCAATGACCATTTCCCGACGAGGATTCATCGCAGGCCTGGCAGTGGCGGGGGCCGCGGGTACCGCCGCCTACTATGCGCACAAGGAGCTGACCCACGACCCTGAAGACGACATCGTCACCCCGGGCGAGGCCAGCGTCGAGCTTGCCGACCTTGCCGGGCAACTGCTGGCCGACCATTTGCGCGGTGTCTGGGATATCCGTTTCGAAGGCGCCGATGGCGGCCTTGAAGGCCTGCCGCGTGAGGGGGTCGAAGTGTTCTTCGACGTCGCCACCAAAGGCCGTGGCCTGCGCGGTTTCGTCGATACCGGCGAGCGCCTGCGGGCTGATGGGCCCGCCGCCTACCGGGTGCTGGGCGATCTGGTCGGCGCGTCGTCTGCCCAGGTGCGCTGGCGTCTGCTCAGTGAGAAAGGCGGGCCGGGCTATGAGTGCGTGGCCAGCCTCGACGAGGTCTGGGGCGAGTTCGCCAACGCCGGCAGCGGCACCCTCAGCGGCCGCTTGCAGCGCCTGGATCGGCCCTTGACCTTGCCGGTGGCGGACAGCCGTTTCGTTGCCGTCAAGCGCCTGTTCCCAGAGGCGCGTGAGCGCCTGCCCTATACCCCGGCCATGCAGGCCTGGGTCATCAGCCCCGAGCACCGTCTTTTCCATCAGCTCTGGCATGCGACCCGCGATCAGTGGCACAAGATTCCCGAAGACAAGCGCAATGCGTTGCGCGGCCTGGGCTGGCAGCCAGGGCCGCGGGACCGCGAACGCGATGCCCGCGGGCCGCGCAAGCACCGCAATGGTTCGGGCGTGGACTTTCTGTTCATGCACCGGCACATGCTCGATGCTGCACGCGCCCTGCAGGACCTGCCCTCCTGGCAGCGCTTTCCGCTGCCGCAGCCCAATGTCGAGTTCGACCGGCAGGGTTTTGCCCGCTATTACGACAACCACGACGGCTGCTGCGTGCCGCCGCCCTGGCAAGCGCCGGGCGACGACGAGTATGGCCAGTGGGTGTCGGCGATCAAGGCCGGGGAGACCTTCTGCAGCAATTTCCAGGTCTGGGAATCGCAATACCAGGACCCGCAGTACCTGTCGAAGCTGAGCCTGGGCACCTTCGGTTCGGAAGTGGAAATGAACCTGCACGACTGGCTGCACATGTGCTGGGCCTCGGTCCCTCGGGACCCGTCCAACAGTGCACCGGTGCCCTTTGCGCGCGACCCGTCGGATTTCGCCGGGCGCTGGTTCGGCCGCGAGAACGACTTCCTGGGCGATCCGTTTTCCTCCCACGTACACCCGGTGTTCTGGGGTTTCCACGGCTGGATCGACGACCGGATCGAAGATTGGTATCGCGCCCATGAGCGCTATCACCCGGGCCAGGTGCGGCGCCTGGAGGTCAATGGCGTGAAGTGGTTCGCGCCGGGCCCTTGGGTGGAAGTCGCAGACCCTTGGCTGGGGCCGGACACGCATGGGTGCAGCACCACGCCGGGGATTCGTCCGGGCAAGACGGTGGAGATGGATGTCGAGGTGATGAAGCTTGCGCTGCGTATCACCTTCGGCGAAGAGGACGGCATCGCCGACCTGCTGCGGCGGGTGCCGCGTCGGCCTTGGTACGCGCGTAACCTGTCGATGAAAAATATTCTTTCCTGAGTAACACCGAGTCGTGCTTTTCGCGGGCAAGTCGCAGCGGCGGTTCGCCGCTGCGACTTGCCCGCGAAGAAGACAACCCGCGCCTTCTCAAAGCCTCCACCCTCCGCCCAACGCCTTGTACAGCGCCACGCTCCCCTGCAACCTGGCCAGGCGCAGTTGCGCCTGCTGGTCTTCAGCCAGGTACAGGGTGCGCTGGGTTTCCAGTACCGTCAGCAATGTCTCGGCCCCCGAGGCATAGCGCTGTTCGGCGAGGCTGAAGGCGATGCGCGCCTGTTCCACTTCCTGATCCTGCCACTGGCGTTGCCGGTCGACGCCGTCGATCGCATTGAGCGCCTTTTCCACGTCGGCAAATCCCGCCACGATCTGAGCGCGATAATTTTCCAGCAATTCTTCCTGGCGCGCCTTGGCCTGGTCACGTTCGGCGCCGCGTCGGCCTCGGTCGAAGATGGGCGCGGTGAGGGCGGTGGTGAGGGTATAGAAGGGGCTGTCGAGCACGTTGGCGAAGGTCCGGGCGCCACTGCCCAGGTCGGCGCCCAGTACCACGCGCGGCAGCATGGCGGCCCTGGCGACCTGCACGTCGGCGCTGGCCGCCGCCAGGCGTGCCTCGGCGGCGGCGATGTCCGGGCGGCGACTGAGCAGTGCGCTGGGTACGCCGCTGCCGATGTCTGGCCAGTTCAGAGCACTGATCGACTCCTGGCTGGTGGCCAGGCTCTGCACCGGGTCACCGAGCAGGGTGGCGAGTGTGACGCGGTTGTCCTGCCACTGTTGCTCCAGCAACGGCACCTGGCGCTCCTGGGCGGCGACCAGGCCGCGTTGCTGGGCCAGTTCCAACCGGGTCGCCGAACCGGAGCGTTCACGGGCTTCGACCAGGCGCAGGACATCGCGCGCGTTGTCCAGGTTGAGCCGGGCGATACGCCGCTGCTCTTGCAATGCCAGCCCTTGCAGGTAGCTGTCGGCGACAGCGCTGAACAAGGTGAGCTCGACCGTCTGGCGATCGAATCGGCTGGCGTCGAGGTTGCGCAATGCACTGTCGCGGGCGGCGCGCAGGCCGCCCCAGAAATCGATTTCGTAGCTGGCGCTCAGGCGCGTGGCGAAGGCGGTACTGGTGCGTTCGCTGCTGGTGGCGTCGAGTTGGTCGTTACCGTCGCCGCGCAGCAGGCGTTGGCGGCTGCCGTCCACCCCCAATTGCAGTTCGGGCAACAACGGCGCTCCGGCGATCACGGCGCGGGCCTGGGCCTGGCGCACCCGTGCGGCAGCGGCCGCCAGGTCGTGGCTGTTGCTGCGGGCGCGCTCGATCAGGCGATCCAGTTCGCGGCTGGCGAACGCCTGCCACCAGGCGCTGTCCGGCAGCGCCTGGTGGGTGTCGGTGGCGCCTTGCCAGGTGGGCGGTGGTGTGATGTCGGCCTGCGGCGGCGGTGTGCTGTTGCAGGCGGCGAGGCAGAGGCTCAGGGTCAACAGGCTGATGCGGCTTGGCAATGTCATGGGCTACACGCTGGTAAGGGCTTTGACCGGGTCGAGTCGGGCGGCTTTGCGCGCCGGCATGAAGCCGAACACGACACCGGTGATCACGGCGCAGGCAAAGGCGCCGAGGATGGCGGGCAGGGCGAAGGCCACGGCGATATCGGCCAGCAGCAGCGCACCGCCGATGGTCAGGGCCAGGGCGATGCCGGTCACGCCGCCGACCATCGACAGCATCACCGCCTCGGTGAGGAACTGGCGCAGGATGTCGCGCTGGCGAGCGCCGGTGGCCATGCGGATACCGATCTCGCGGGTACGTTCACGCACGGTCATGAGCATGATGTTCATCACCCCGATGCCGCCGACCAACAGCGAGATGGCGGCAATCGCGCCGAGCATCAGCGACAGGCTGTTCTGGGTGCGCGCCTCGGCCTGGATCAGCGCCGCGTCGTTGGTCAGGTCGAAATCCTGCTTGCCCTGGTGACGCTTGCGCATCAGGTGGGCGATGGCCGCTTCGGTCTCCGAGATCCGGCTGGAGTCGGCAGCGGTGATGATCACGTATTCGGGATCGTGCTTGCCGAACAGGCGCATGGAGGCGGCCGAGTAGGGCACCACGATGCGCTCGTCGCTGTCCTGGTTGCCAGAGCTTGCGCCTTTGGCCGCGAGCACGCCGACGATCTGGAAGGGCACGTTCTCGATCAGCAGGTACTGGCCCAGCGGATTGCTGCCGGGGGGCAGGAGCTTTTCCTTGACCTTCTGGCCGATCACCGCCACGGCGGCGCCGCTGCGCTCGTCGGCGTCGCTGAACAGGCTGCCTTCGACCACCGGCCAGTTGAGAATGTGCGGGAACTCGGTGTTGTTGCCCCCCACGTAGAACGACTGGTTGTTGTTGCCGTGGCGAACCATCAGCTCGCCACCGATCACCGGCATGATGCGCTGCACCTGGGGCAGGCCGGCGATGGCGGCAACGTCGTCGAGGGAGACCAGGCCCGCCGCTTCGCGGGCGGTGGCGTGCTTGCCGCTCAGATAGAGGATGTTGGAGCCGAAGGCGGCCATCTGCGCCATCACCTGGCGCTTGCTGCCTTCGCCGACGGCGAGCATCACCACCACCGAGGCCACGCCGATGACGATGCCGAGCAGGGTCAGGGCGGTGCGGAAGCGGTTGATCCACATGACCCGCCAGGCGGCCTGCAGCGATTCGACCAGCTCGCCTTTCCAGGCGCCGCGCAGGCTGGCGCCGCGGTCCAGACGCCGGCGCAGATCATCGGCCTGCAAGCCAGGTGTGGGCGCAGCGGGGGAGCGATCGGCGGCCGAGTCGCTGATGATCGCGCCGTCGCGGATCTCGATGATCCGCCGCGCCCGCGCCGCCACCTCACGGTCGTGGGTGATGAGGATGATCACGTGACCTTGGCTGGCCAGTTCGTCCAGCAGTGTCATGACCTCGGCGCCGCTGTGGCTGTCGAGGGCGCCGGTGGGTTCGTCGGCGAGAATGATGTGGCCGCCATTCATCAGTGCCCGGGCGATCGATACCCGTTGCTGCTGGCCCCCGGACAACTGGTGCGGGCGGTTGCCGGTGCGGCTGGCCAGGCCAAGGCGTTCGAGCAGCGCGGCGGCGCGAGCATGGCGTTCGGCTGCAGGGGTACCGGCGTAGATCGCCGGCATCTCGACGTTCTCCTGGGCCGAGCCTGAGGGAATCAGGTGATAGCCCTGGAACACGAAACCGAAGGCCTCGCGGCGCAGCCAGGCCAGTTCGTCGCTGTCGAGTTCGGCGACGTCACGGCCAGCGAAGCGATAGCTGCCTCGGGAGGGGCGGTCGAGGCAGCCCAGGATGTTCATCAGGGTGGATTTGCCGGACCCGGAGGCGCCGACGATGGCGACGAACTCGCCAGGCTGGATGCTCAGGCTGATACCACGCAGCACCTGGACCTCGGGCGAGTCGATGCCGCCGTAGACCTTGTGGATGTCATCGAGCTCGATCAGCGGTGCGTTCATTCAGCCTCCGCTGGCGCGTGGTGCGCCGATGACCAGCTGTTCGCCTTCGCTCAGGCCGTCGAGGATCTGTACCCGCAGGCGATCGCTCAAGCCGGTGCGTACCTGGCGCTGTTCGACCTTGCCGTTACGGTTCAGGACCTGCGCCAGGCGCATGCCTTCGGTGGGCGCGTCGTCCAGCGCCGCCAGCGGCGCGGTGAGCACCTGGCTGGCCTGGCCTGCGACGAAGAACACCTGGGTGGTCATCTCGGCCATCAGTGCGCCGTCAGGGTTTTCCACGTCGAGCAGTACCGTGTACTGCACCACCTTGCTGCCGGTGGTGCCGCTGCTGGCGCTGGCCGGGCTGCCGCCGCCCTGGCTGGTCTGGTCGAGCGGCTTGGGTGGGATCGGCAGGATCTGGCGCACGGTGCTGGTCCAGCGGCGTTTGCCACCGGCCAGTGTCGTGAAGTAGGCGGTCATGCCAGGCTTGACCTGGCCAATGTCGGCCTCCGAAACCTGGGCCCAGACGGTCATCGGCGACAGGCGGGCAATGCGCAGGATCAGCGGGGTCTGCTGCTGGGCGTTGAGGGTCTGGCCCTCGCGCGCGTCCACCGCCACCACGGTGCCGTCCATCGGTGCGTAGATCCGCGTATAGCCGAGTTCTGCCTCGTCGCTGCGCAGGCTGGCCTGGGCCTGGCGGATCTGCGCCTGGTACATGTCGATGCGTGCCTGGGTCACCTTGAGCTGTGCCTGGGCCTGCTGGACATCCTCCTGGCGGGTCGCGCCGGCCCTGGCCAGTTCGTGCTGGCGCTGAAACTGCTGTTGGGCCAGCAGGTACTGGGCACGCTGTTCGGCAAGCTGGGCCTTGAGGTTCTCGATCGAGTAGCGGCCGGCGTCCAGGCGCGCCTGTTGAGTGGAGGGGTCGATCTCCACCAGCAGTTGGCCCTTGCGCACTTCATCGCCGGCTTCCACGTGCAGTTTGCGGATCTGCCCGGAGGCCTGGGCGCCGACATCCACGTAGCGACGGGGCTGCAGGGTGCCAAGGGCGGTGACGCTGCTTTCGATGTCGCCGCGGGTGACCTGCACGGTGCTGACCGGCAGAGTGCCGAACGGCAAGGCTTTCCAGGCCAGCAGGCTGCCCAGCGCGATCAGGCCCAGGCCGCCGAGAACGAGGCGGCGACGGAGTGTGGATGTACGTCTCATGCAGACTTCCAGCCAGGGATGAAGGGCGTGTCGCGCCTTACAGGGCACGCACGGAGGTCACAGTTAGACGAACGCTGGGGAAACGGATTTAGCCGCAGGTGAGAGGGTGTGTTGCTGAGAATGGTTGTAATTTGTAAGATGACACGCTGATATCACTGATGTGTATTTTCAATCGCATTGACGTTGCCCAACGGGAGAGGCAAGGGCCGTGGTGGAACATTACTATCGCGAACTGGTGAGTTTCCTCTCCTCGCGTCTGGGCAGCCGGCACGCGGCAGAAGATGTTGCCCATGACGCCTGCCTGCGCCTGCTCGAGCGCGGCGGTCACCCGCCGATCGAGCGACCCCGTTCCTTCCTCTATCGCACGGCGCTGAACCTGGTGATCGACCGGCACCGGCGTCAGTCGGTGCGCCAGTCCGAGCCGCTTGAAGTGCTGGACAGCGACGAGCGCTGGCACAGTCCGGCACCGTCCCAGCTGCTGCACCTCGATGAGCGCCTGGAGATGGTTCGGCGCGCACTGGACGAGTTGAGTGCGCCGTGCCGCGAGAGTTTCCTGCTGCGCAAGCTCGAGGGTCTGTCGCATCCGCAGATCGCCGAGCGCCTCGGGGTTTCGCAGAGCGTGGTGGAAAAGCACATTGTCAATGCCATGAAGCACTGTCGCCTGCGCATGCGTCAGTGGGAGCAGTGAAAAGCGCGTGAAACAGGGGTGAAAAATCCCTGTGCAGCGCCTTGATTTATCGTCGGTTCCCGACAACTATCAAGACAGAGACCCGTCATTGCCCGCACAGGCGCAGCAAGGCCAGGCAGTGTCTCTGACCACCTTGCCGCCAGGGTCCGGACCATGCCGAACAAGTCCATGCGTATCCTCATCGCCGACGAGCATCCCGCTCAGCGCCTGCAGCTGGAACGCATGCTCAATGGCCTGGGCTATTACCGGATCGCCCCGGTTGAAAACTTCGAAGACCTGCAGCGCCTGGTGCAGAGCGCGTTGCACCCGTTCCAGCTGTTGGTGGGCAATATCGAACTGGGCAGCCATGCCGGCGTCGATCTGGCCCGCTTCTGCCGCGTCAGCCCGCAGATCCAGCATGTGCTGCTGTACCACTCCCAGCATCTGAAAGTGCCGAGCGTCGCGCAGAGCGAACGCCAGGCGGTCAGTGTCAGCCTGCCCAAGGTGCCCGATAGCGAGGCACTGGAATCGTTCATGGCGATCATCGACACCCCGCAGTTGCTGGGGCAGGTTGCGCTGCCGTCGGCGCTGGCTGGCGGCGCAGGCTGCTCCTGGCGGCGGATGAACTTCTCGCACACCGCCTTCAGCCGTTCCAGCTGAGACGCATCGGCTTTTGCTATCCTCTTGCCCTTTGCCGATCTGCGGAACCCAGAAATGACTGCCATCGATACCGCCCGCGCGCCTCGTTTCAGCCGCGGCGATCACCGTACCCTGGGCCTTGCGGCCCTTGGCGGCGCGCTGGAGATCTACGATTTCATCATCTTCGTGTTCTTCGCCCTGACCCTGAGCCAGCTGTTCTTCCCGCCACAGATGCCGGAGTGGCTGCGCCTGCTGCAGAGCTTCGGGATCTTCGTCACCGGCTACCTGGCACGCCCTCTGGGCGGCATTCTCATGGCGCACTTCGCCGACCACCTTGGGCGCAAGCGCGTGTTCAGCCTGAGCATCCTGATGATGGCCCTGCCATGCCTGCTGATCGGAGTCATGCCGACCTACGCCGACATCGGCTACGCCGCTCCTCTGCTGCTGCTGGCCCTGCGCATCCTGCAGGGCGCTGCGGTCGGCGGCGAGGTGCCCAGCGCCTGGACCTTCGTGGCCGAGCACGCACCGCCTGGGCGTCGCGGCTACGCCCTGGGCTTCCTGCAGGCGGGGCTGACCTTCGGTTACCTGCTTGGCGCGCTGGTCGCCACCTTGCTGGCGCGGCTCTACACCCCACAGGAAATCCTCGACTTCGCCTGGCGTTATCCCTTCCTGCTCGGTGGGGTGTTCGGCGTGTTCGGTGTCTGGCTGCGCCGTTGGCTGAGCGAGACGCCAGTGTTTCTTGCCCTGCGTGAGCGGCAGGCGCCGCCCGTGGCTTTTCCGCTGCGCACGGTGCTCACCGGCCACCGCGCTTCGCTGATCCCGGCCGCGCTGCTGACGTGCGTGTTGACCTCTGCGGTGGTGGTGCTGGTGGTGATCACCCCGACGGTCATGCAGCAGCGCTTCGGGATCGACGCCGGGCATACCTTCGCGCTCAGCAGTGTGGGTATCGTCTTTCTCAATATCGGTTGCGTACTGGCGGGGCTGCTGGTCGACCGCATCGGCGCCTGGCGCGCGGTGACGATCTACAGCCTGTTGCTGCCGCTGGGGATCGGCGTGCTGTATGCCAGCCTGGTAGGGCAGTGGGGCTGGACCTGGGCGGCTTATGCGTTAGCCGGGTTGTCGTGTGGCGTGGTGGGGGTGGTGCCATCGGTGATGGTCGGGCTGTTCCCGGCGCAGATCCGGGTGTCGGGGATTTCCTTCACCTACAACCTGGCCTATGCCCTTTGGGCGAGCACCACGCCCTTGGCGCTGATTGCGCTGATGCCGTGGAGCCCCTGGGTGTGCGTCGGGTTCTGCCTGATCATGGGCGTGGTCGGGGCCTTGACCAGTGTCTTCTACGCCCAGGCCACGCCCCTGTGTGCCGAGGAGCGTGCGGTCGGTTGTTGAGTGTGCAGGCGCGCGGCACGTCGGGGCGCCGAACCGGCGCCCCACAAGGAGGGTCAGGACTTGAAGTGCCCGACCAGGCCGTTCAACTCTTCCGATAGCTGCGACAGCCTGCCCGAGTCCGATTGCGCCGAGCTGGCCAGGCCTTCCACCAGCCTTGCCTCGTCGTAGATCTGCTGGATGTGCCGGTTGATCTCTTCGGCCACGCTGTGCTGCTCTTCGGCAGCCGCCGAGATCTGCAGGTTCTGATCGCGGATCTCGTTCACCGACAGTTGGATACCCTCGAAGCTGTCCCGCGCACGTGCGATCGACGACACGCTGGCCCGCGACAGGTCCAGGCAGCTTTCCATCTTCTGCGACACCTCCTGGGTCTTGTTGCCCAGGGTGTTGAGCAATTGGTCGATCTCGCCGGTGGAGTCGGCGGTACGCTTGGCCAGCGCCCGCACTTCATCGGCGACCACGGCGAAACCGCGGCCCTGGTCACCGGCACGGGCAGCCTCGATCGCTGCGTTCAGTGCCAGCAGGTTGGTTTGTTCGGCGATGGCGCGGATGGTGCCGAGGATCTGGTTGATGTTGCGGCTGCCTTCCTCGAGCTCGACCATCGCCTGCGACGACTCGCTCAGACGGCTACCCAGGCGATTGACGTTGTCGGTGGTCAATTCGATCTGCTGCTTGCCCTCGGCGACGCGGTGATGGCCGTTCTCTGCGGCGTCGGCTGCGCTGCTGCAGGACCGCGCGACCTCGTTGGCGGTGGCGACCATCTCGTTGAAGGCGGTGGACACCAGTTCCACGGCTTCACGCTGGCGCCCTGCGGCTTCGTTCATGTTGCCGGCCAGTTCGCTGTTGGCCCGCGATGCCTCGTGCAGGTTGCCCGAGGCGGCGCCGATGTGCTGGATGAGTTGGCGGATCGCCGCGAGGAACTTGTTGAACCAGCCGGCCAGCTCGGCGGTTTCGTCCTTGCCCTGGATCACCAGGTCCTGGCGCAGGTCGCCTTCGCCCTGGGCGATCTGCTGCAAGCCCGTGCTGACCTGGCCGATAGGCTTGACGATGACCCGCGAGAACGCGGCTGCAACCAGGGCGAAGACCAGTGCCAGCACCAGCACGATGACGGCGGTGAGGTAGGTCATGTGGGTGGCGGCGCCCATCACTTCGCTGTACTCGATCAGGCCGACGAAGCGCCAGCCCAGGTCAGGCGAGGTCCAGACATTGGCCATGTAGCGCACACCATCGATCACCACCTCGGTGGATCCTTGCTCGGTGGCTGCCAGTTGTGCGTAGGGCTCGCCCAGGTCCTTCAGTTGCTTGAAGCCATGGCTGGCATCACGTGGATCAACCAGTACGGTGCCGTTCTCGATCAGCATCACGTAGCCGCTCTTGCCCAGCTTGATGCTCTTGACCAGCTCGGTGAGGTTCTTCAGCGACACGCTGACCACGAACACCCCCTTGGGCTTGCCGCCGGCATCGTTGAGCGTACGCGCGGTGCCGACCAGGGCGACGTCGTCCTTGTCGTAGTAGTAGGCGGCGGTGCGCACGGTCTTGCCTGGGGTCGCCATGGCGGCCTTGTACCAGGGGCGTGCGCGTGGATCGTAGCTGGCCAGTTTCGGGTCATCCGGCCATTTGGCGTAGGTGCCATCTTCGAGGCCGATGGAGATGATGGCGGCCGCAGGATGAGTGGCGCCGTAGCGGGCAAAGGCGTCGATGACCTGTTGGGTGGCTGCAGGCAGGGGGTGGCTGGCAGCGTCGGCAGAGGTGTAATCCTTGAGTGTACCCACTGATGTGTATACAGGATCCGTCGCCATTTGTTCTACGTTCTGCAGCGTGCCGTCGAAGAACTGCCGCATGTTGCCGTCGATCTGGCGAATTTCGCGGGTGCTGCCGTCTAGGAACTGATCCACCGCCTCAGCGCGGATGTTCACTACGGAAATCACACCGACCAGGGCCACCGGGATGAAAGCCACCAATACGAACGCAAGCACCAGCTTATTTTTTATCTTCATCGGGACGAACCATTCGTGGGAGTGAAAAGCAGGGAGCCATTTCGCATGCGTGATGGCTATCTGCTATTTATCCTGTTTCGGCGCGTCTCTGGGAAATCTTTAACGCATATTTCGTATACAAAAAAATAAATGATTGTTCCGGGTTGTCGGGCCTGCCCGGGGCGCAGAAACGAAAAACCCGGCGCGAGCGCCGGGTTGTAAGGGATTCATTGGCTTTTCAAGCCTTGCGGACTTTCTCCACCCGGCTCTCCTCGAGTTCCTTGCAGGCCTTCTGGATCATCTGCTCGGTGATCGGAACCTCACGGCCCTGGGCATCGATGATCGAGCCACACACCTGCGGCTTCGGGGGCTGGGCGTTTTTCACGGTGTCGCTGCTATGTTGCAAGCTCATTTCCTGTCTCCTCATCAGGTTGCAAGCTCAGGGTAACCACTCGCCGTGACTGACCTGTGACAGCTCCTTCGGTATCACGACAGGCACAGTGCAACAGAAAGTGCAGTAAAGCTCCAGTGACGGGTTAGATCGATAAGCTATAGCCACTGGCCCTACCGAACTGCGACCCCGCGGCGGCTGCAGGCGTTCCACTCGGGCAGATGAATGGTAGTCTGCAGGTTTCCCGCTCACCGGTCCGCACCATGTCCGATCCGCTTTCCTCCCGCCAGCGCCGCGCCTTGGGGCTGGCCTGGCAATTCGTGCGTCCCTATCGCCGACAGGCCATGCTGGCCTTGCTGGCGCTGATCGTCACGGCAGCCATCACCCTGTCCATGGGCCAGGGTATTCGCCTGCTGGTGGATCAGGGTTTCATGACCGGTTCAGCGCACCAGCTCAACCAGACGATTGCGCTGTTCATGGTGCTGGTGCTGGCCTTGGCGGTTGGAACCTTCAGCCGCTTCTACCTGGTGTCGTGGATTGGCGAGCGTTGCGTCGCCGATATCCGCCGTGCGGTGTTCGATCACTTGATCAGCCTGCATCCGGGGTTCTTCGAGGATAACCGCAGCTCGGAGATCCAGTCGCGGCTGACTGCTGATACCACGCTGCTGCAATCGGTGATCGGCTCGTCGCTGTCGATGTTCCTGCGTAATGCGCTGATGGTGCTGGGCGGGGTGGTGTTGCTGTTCGTCACCAATCCCAAGTTGACCAGTATCGTGGTGCTGGCGCTGCCGCTGGTGCTGTCGCCGATCCTGCTGTTCGGCCGCCGGGTGCGCAGCCTGTCACGCCAGAGCCAGGACAGGGTCGCTGACGTCGGCAGCTACGTCGCCGAGACGCTCGGGCAGATCAAGACCGTGCAGGCCTACAACCACCAGGCCCATGATCGCCAGTTGTTCACCGATACCGTCGAGGCGGCTTTCGATGTGGCGCGCCGGCGCATTGCCCAGCGGGCCTGGTTGATCACCGTGGTGATCGTTCTGGTCCTGGGCGCCGTGGCCGTGATGCTCTGGGTGGGCGGCATGGATGTGATCGCCGGGCGCATCTCCGGGGGCGAGCTGGCCGCGTTCGTGTTCTACAGCCTGATCGTGGGCAGCGCCGTGGGCACCTTGAGCGAAGTGATCGGTGAGTTACAGCGGGCTGCCGGGGCCGCCGAGCGTATTGCCGAGTTGCTCGCGGCAAGCAGCGCGATCGTACCGCCGTCGCAGCCCTCGACACTGCCCGGCGCACGGGCCAGCGGGCAGATCGAGTTGCGCGATGTGCACTTCGCCTATCCGTCACGCCCGTCGGTGGCTGCCATCGATGGCCTGAGCCTGGTCATAGCACCTGGGCAGACCGTGGCGTTGGTGGGGCCATCGGGGGCGGGCAAGTCGACGCTGTTCGACCTGCTGCTGCGTTTTCACGATCCACAGTCCGGTAGCATTCTGCTCGATGGACAGCCGATTGCAGCGCTCGACCCCGACGACCTGCGTCGCCAGTTCGCCCTGGTGGCGCAGAACCCTGCGCTGTTTCGTGGCACGGTCGAGGCCAATATCCGCTACGGAAGGCCGCAGGCGAGTGCCGCCCAGGTCGAGGCGGCGGCGCGCAGTGCCCATGCTCACGAATTCATCCAGCAATTGCCCCAGGGCTACCAGACGCCGCTGGGCGAGGGTGGCGTCGGCCTATCGGGTGGTCAGCGCCAGCGCCTGGCGATTGCCCGGGCGCTGCTGGTGGATGCGCCGGTGCTGTTGCTCGATGAGGCCACCAGCGCGCTCGACGCGCAGAGCGAGCACCTGATCCAGCAGGCCTTGCCGCAGTTGATGGCCGGGCGTACCACCTTGGTGATCGCCCACAGGCTGGCGACCGTGCAGCATGCCGATCGCATTGCGGTGATCGACCAGGGTAGGGTGGTTGCTGTCGGCAGTCATCGCCAACTGGTCGAGGAAAACCCACTCTATGCCAGGTTGGCGGCGCTGCAATTCGCTGCAGGCAGCGCCTGAATGGCGATCACCCAGGCACGAAAAAGCCCGCACTAGGCGGGCTTTTTCGAAGGATCTGGTCGGAGAGACAGGATTCGAACCTGCGGCCTTCTCGTCCCGAACGAGACGCGCTACCTGGCTGCGCTACACTCCGATTTCGAAAATCCTACTGCATCGTATTTTTGAACGCAAGCCCTTGTTGTTAAAAGGCCGTTTGCTCAAAACGAGGTGCAGATCAGAGCTCTTTCACGGTGCGAATCTGATCCTTGTTGATGCGTGTACGCTTGCCATCGAGTTGTTCGAATTCGTAGAAGCCGGAGTCTTCGTCATAGGAAGGTTTGTCCACGGCCTGAATCTCGCGGCCGTCGTTCAACGTGATGACGGTTGGCGAAGCGCAACCGGCGAGGGTGGCCAGGCCCAGGGCGAGCATGAAGGCGGGAATTGTCCGTTGAATCATCGTGTTTCTCCAGTGCGATGGTGCTTGATGACGTTATGACGCGAGGCGTCCTTGCAAAGTTCCTCGCATAGTCGAGCATAGCGGCAATCAGCGGGCATTGACCAAGAACAAGGCTGCGCTGTGATATAACTGGCGCATTCTTTCCCCCTGCGACGGACCCTCATGAAAGCCAAGGCAGATACCCCCTTCGTGCCATTGAACATTGCCGTGCTGACGGTCAGCGACACCCGTACCTTCGACAACGACACCTCCGGGCAGATGTTCGTCGATCGCCTCAGCGCCGCAGGCCACCGCCTTGCAGAACGGGTGCTGCTCAAGGATGACCTTTACAAGATCCGCGCCCAGGTCGCCACCTGGATCGCCGACGACCAGGTACAGGTGGTGCTGATCACCGGCGGCACCGGCTTCACTGGCCGCGACAGCACCCCCGAAGCCGTCGCCTGCCTGCTGGACAAGCAGGTCGATGGCTTCGGCGAGCTGTTCCGGCAGATCTCGGTGCCGGACATCGGCACGTCCACCGTACAGTCCCGCGCCCTTGCGGGCCTGGCCAACGGCACCCTGGTGTGCTGCCTGCCCGGCTCGACCAACGCGGTGCGCACGGGCTGGGACGGCATCCTCGCCGAGCAGCTCGACGCCCGCCATCGTCCCTGCAATTTCGTCGCGCACCTGAAGCAGGCGCAGGCCTGTGACAGCCGTGGCTGAGGCTGCGCCGAGCCGGCCGTTGATGCCGGTGGAAGAAGCGCTGGAGCGCCTGCTGGCGCTGGCCGAGGCGGCGCCGATCAGTGAAACCGAAGAGGTCGAGCTGGCCGATGCCGAAGGCCGTGTACTGGCGCACGACCTGTTCGCCAGCGTCGACCTGCCGCCCTGGCCGAACAGCGCCATGGACGGCTACGCCTTGCGTCTTGCCGACTGGCAGGGCGAACCGCTGCCGGTGAGCCAGCGCATCTTTGCCGGTCACGCTCCGGCACCGCTGCAACCTGGCACCTGCGCGCGGATCTTCACCGGTGCGCCGCTGCCTGAAGGTGCCGACTGCGTCGAAATGCAGGAAAACGCCGAGGTGCTCGACGATGGCCGCGTGCGCTTTGTCGAAGCTTTGGCGCCGCACCAGAATGTGCGCCCCCAGGGCCAGGAAACCCGCGCTGGCGAGCAGGTGATGAACGCCGGCACGCTGTTGGGCCCGATCGAACTGGGTCTTGCCGCCACCCTGGGCCACGGCTACCTGCGTGTGCGGCGCCGGGTGCGGGTCGCGGTGTTGTCGACCGGAGACGAGCTGGTCGAGCCGGGGCTGCCGCTGGGCCCGGGGCAGATCTACAACAGCAACCGCCGACTGCTGGTCAGCTGGTTGCAGCGCATGGGCTGCGAGGTCATCGATGCCGGCATCCTCGCCGATGACCTGGCGCTGACCCGCCAATGCCTGGCCAGTCTGGGCGACGTCGACCTGATTCTTTCTACCGGCGGTGTGTCGGTAGGGGAGGCCGACTACCTGGGCATGGCCCTGCGCGAGGCTGGCGAGCTGGCGCTGTGGAAGCTGGCGATCAAGCCGGGCAAGCCACTGACCTTCGGGCATTTCCGTGGCGTGCCGGTGATCGGCCTGCCGGGGAATCCGGCGTCCACCTTGGTTACCTTCGCCTTGCTGACACGTCCCTACTTGCTGCGTCGCCTGGGCGTCGAGCAGGTCACGCCGCTGCGTTTCGACGTGCCGGCAGGTTTCGACTGGCCCAAGCCGGGCAATCGTCGCGAATACCTGCGTGCGCGGATCGAGGGTGGGCAGGTACGCATCTACTCGAACCAGAGCTCGGGTGTACTGCGCAGCGCAGCCTGGGCCGAGGGGCTGGTCGAGGTGCGTGAGGGCACGACGGTGAGCCCAGGCGACAGCGTGACGTTCATCCCCTTCAGCGAGCTACTTGGCTAGCATCCCGCCGAGCGGCGCGGCCTGCGCCGGTGCCAGTTGGGTCAGGCGCATGTGCACGTTCTCCAGTTGCTGGGCGGCAACGCTCCAGTCATGGCGCTGCCGGGCGAACTGTCGCCCGGCTTCCCCCAGTTGGGTCATGCGCCAGGGCTGGTTGAGCAACTGGGTCAGCAGCAGCGCCAGTTGGCTGCTGTCGTCACTGCCCAGGTAGTGTTCGCCATTGTTCACTGCCAGGCCCGAAGCGCCCTTGCCGGTGGTGATCACCGGCATCCCGGCGGCCATCGCCTCGAGAATTTTCACCTTCGACCCGCCGGCATAGCGCAGCGGCGCGAAGAACAGCGCCGAGCGCCGTTGCACTTCGCGAAGGTCGGGGCGGTAGCCAAGCCATTCGATGCGCGGGTCGTTCCAGTGCAGCTTCCAGTGCGCGGGCAGGGCGTGCCCGGCGATGGCCAGGCGCACTGCCGGATTGCTCTGCCAGACCTGGGGCAGGATGTCTTCCAGTGCCCACTCGATGGCCTCCAGGTTCGCGCCGTATTCGAAGTTGCCCACGAACAGCAGACGCTGACTGTGCAGGGCCGGTTGCACGTGCTGGTAGTGATCGCAGTCAACGCCATTGACCACCACGTTCACCGTCCGCCCGCTGATCTGCCCGATCAGCTCGGCGTCGTGCGGGCTGACCGCCACGACTTCGTTGGGCTGGCGCAGCACGCGCTGCTCCCAGCGCCGGTAGCGCCAGCGATCGAAGGCGTTGAGCGGACGCAACCACAAGGGCAGGCGATCATGGCAGGCTGCGCCCATCACCGACTCGAGGGTGTGTTCGCTGAGCAGGTAGGGCAGGCCGCGCCGTTGCAGGGCCTTCTCGAAGGGCTGGAAGGCGTAGCTGTGTTCGATCTGGATGACATCCCAGGGCTCGTCGAGCAACTGCTCGAAGCGGTGCCGAAGGCAGGGCGCCAAGCCATTGATGATGGCGCGCATGGGGTAGTCGATGATGGGCGAGGCGAGCAGGTTAAGCGGGCTCTGCACGGGGCGCCGTGGCAACACGATCAGGCGTTCGAGCAGCGGTTCGAGGGCTTGGCGCGCGGGATCGGACAGAGGCACCTTCGATTGCACCAGCAACGTGATGCGGTGGCCGTGATGTGCCAGTTCGCGCAGCAAGTGGTACTGGCGGGTCTTGCTGCCGCTGGTGGTGGGCCAGGGCAGGTAGGGCAATGTCCAGAGAATACGCATGACCGCTCCTGTCAGGTGAGGCTGCACAAGGGTCAATAATATGACTGTGTGGCGGGGCTCTCTTAAGCGTAGCCAATTATTTGTCGAGTGATGGCCTGGGTTGAATTTTGCGTTGCCGTGCAGCAATTGCCGGTTGCCTGTGGTCGAGATTGAGGTTGGCGTGTTCTAAGGAGAATCTCGTATGCACGGGCACAAGGCGATGTTGATCCTGCATGGCAAGCAGGCCATGAACGAAGAGGTGCGCAGCGCCGTGGGCGTGCGACGCGAGCGCGGGCAGGTACTGGATGTGCGTCTGACATGGGAGGCGGGCGATGCCCGGCGCTTGGTCGAAGAAGCCCTGGCGGGCGGTTACACGCACGTGGTAGCCGGCGGTGGCGACGGTACCCTTCGCGATATCGCCGAGGCCATGGCCCAAATGCAGGCCGACGCCAGCCTGGCCTTGCTGCCGCTGGGCACTGCCAACGACTTTGCCCGCGCCGCCGGTGTGCCGTTGGAGCCGGCGGCCGCCCTGGCCTTGCTGGATGTACCGGCCCGTCCCATCGACCTGGGGCGGGTGGGTGAGCAGATGTTCCTCAACATGGCCACCGGCGGCTTTGGCAGCCAGGTGACAGCCAATACGTCCGAAGACTTGAAGAAGGTACTGGGTGGGGCGGCGTACCTGTTCACCGGGCTGTCGCGCTTCAGTGAGTTGCAGGCTGCTTCGGCGACCCTGCACGGGCCTGATTTCCACTGGCAGGGGCAGTTGCTGGCCTTGGCCATCGGCAACGGTCGCCAGGCCGGCGGCGGCCATGTGCTGTGCCCCGAGGCGCTGGTCGATGATGGCTTGCTGGAGGTCGCGATTCTGCCTGCACCCGAGGCGATGGTGGGCGCACTGCGTGACTTGCTGACGGGCGAGGAGCTGTTCGTGCGTGCGCGCCTGCCCTGGGTCGAGATCGGCCAGGCCGAGGGGCTGGACATCAACCTGGACGGTGAGCCGTTGCAGGCCGGCAGCCTGCGTTTCGAGGCGGCGCCGGGCGCCCTGCGCGTGCACCTGCCCGCCGATTCGCCGCTGTTCAGTCGTCCAGGCTGATGATTTTCTCGCGCACCGCGAACAGCACCAGGCCCGCGACATCGTAGATCTGCAGACGCTTCATGATTTGCGAGCGGTGAGTTTCAACGGTCTTGATCGACAGCCCCAAGCCTGCGGCGATCTCGCGCGTGGACTTGCCACGCACGATCAGGCGCAGGATTTCCAGTTGTCGGGCGGTGAGGTTGTGGCGATCGCTGCTCGGCTGCTTGCTGGCCTGCGCGCGCAGCAGGGCCTGGTTGATTACCGTGTGGGCGATGGCCGGGCTGAGGTAGCGCTCGCCGTTGCGCAACGCGGCCAGGGCGTGCTCCAGCTCGTTGGCGGTGGTGTCCTTGAGCAGGTAGCCGTGGGCGCCGCTTTCGAGGGCGCGCATGATCAGGTCGGGGTCGGTGTGCATCGACAGGATCAGCACCTTGCAGGTGCAACCGTTTGCGCGCAATTGCGTCAGAGCGTCGAGGCCGTTGGTCGAGCGCATCGAGATGTCCAGCAGGACGATGTCGGGGCTCAGGCGCTGGACCATCTCCAGCAGGTGCTGGCCGTCGTCGGCTTCACCGACCACGGTGTAGTCGGGAATATCGGACACCAGTGCGCGCACGCCCGCGCGAATCAGCGAATGGTCGTCGATCAACAGCAGTCTAATCATCGGTGGCGGGTGTCCTGGCACGTTCCTGGCTGCGTGCAGGCCAGGGGAACAGCGCTTCGATTCGGGTGCCCGCTCCAGGCTGGCTGGTCACGCTCAGACTGCCCTGCAGGGCGGTGGCCCGCTCCTGCATGCCGGCCATGCCACGTTGCCCGACTTCGCCCGGTTTGCTGGCCGGGACGAAGCCCACACCGTCATCGAGGATCGTCAGCAGCAACCCGGCGGGGGTGCGTTGCAGGCTGATCAGCAAGTTGCGGGCCTGGGCATGGCGCAGCACGTTGGTGACCGCTTCCTGGGTGATGCGAAAGGCGGCCATGGTCACTTCCTCGGAGATGCCGCCCAAGCGCTGTTTGCATTCCAGGCTCCAGTGCACCTCGCTGTTCTCGAGGGCACGCAGCAGGTGCGCGCGCAGGCTGGCCTCCAGGCCCAGGCTGGCCAGTTGCCGTGGGTTGAGCAACGCCGAGACGTCACGCACGTTGCCCAGGGTGTCGTCGAGGGTCTTGCGCAGCGTGTCGCACTGCGCCTGCAGCGGTGCAGGCACGCGACGTTGCAACCAGTCGAGCTGAAGCTTGGCGGCGGTGAGCAACTGGCCGATGTCATCATGCAACTCGCGGCTCAGGTGCTGGCGTTCGCTTTCCTGGACTTTGAGCATGCGGTCGGCCAGCTCCGCCGGCAGCAGGTTGATCGATCGGGCGCCACGGCGCAGGTGCCAGCCGGCCCCGAGCAGGGCGGCCAACTGCAGCGCCAGGGCACCGGCCGATACAGGTTGCCCGCTGCTGTAGAGCACCAGGTTGGTGACCAGCGATGCCACGCACAGCACGGCGGTTGCCGCACGCAGCAAGGCGGTGCGAGAGCGACAACGCAGGGAAATCTTCAAGCGTGGAAGCATAGATAGGAAAGCCACTGAATTATTGCTGGCGCAGGTCGCCAATCTTTCTGAAGAATCGTGAATGTCCTGCCTTTCAACCAGGTACGAGCCCTGTTGTAATCGCTGAAGATCCGTTGGGCGTTCGTTCATTTGCGCGCATGGTATCACTTCGAGTTGGTTTGGTCCCGGCTGGTTAGTTGCCTGAAACCAAGGTGTTTCCGAGGCATGGCAGTGGGGTGCAATGCCTGTAGAAGTGGCAATAAGCCATTATCGTTTGAGAAGGCAGTAACTTCCAAACTCAACTAACGCGGCGAGTCTGCGGAACTAGACAGAACTTGTACAAACTTGCCAAGTTGCCATGTGTTTGGGGCCGCCCAGTCACACGAGTTACGCGGGGCCACATCACTAGGGGTCTGTCTGAAATGTGTCTGCACATTTCAGACAGACCCCTAGTCTTTGCGAGTTGATGTGCCGTAGGCGTGCTTGGGCTCAATGGGCATATTAAGCAGCTGGGGGTGCACGCAGTGGCGCTCGTTTTCGTCGCACAGGGCACAGGCCTGCGGGAGTGGCTGATCCAGCACACCCGCCAGGGTGACCAGCAGCAGGTGTTGCTCGCTGCTGTCCAGGTTCAGGTGTCCGGTGCGTTCATCGACCAGTTCCAGTTGCCAGGCCAGCAGTGTCAGGCAGTCGGCCAGTGCCGGCAGCGCGCCCTGCGGCAGGTTGCGGCTGGTGCAGCCAGGCGCCAGCAGGCGGTGCAGGGCCGAGGCGTAGTGGGCGATCTCGAGTACGCCCGAGGCGTCTGCTCGACGGGCGAGTGTCTCGAGGGCTTTGCTCAGGCAATGGCAGGCGTCAGCGTCATTGCTGATCAGCTCCAGGTGTTGCAGGCATTCCTGGGACTCGTTCAGCAGGACCTGCGCATCCAGCAGGAAGTCCTGCAGGACCGCTGTGTTCGAGAGCACCCGCTCCATCATGAAACTCCAACGTGCGGGGTTGGAGCAGGGGTTGGCCACACCGAGATGTTCGCTGACAAGAGCCTGACTCCGTTCATGCAGTGAGAATGGCGTCACATTAATGGCTAATGGATATTGCGAATATCAGGTTGCTCCCGATTGCTCCTAGGGGTTTCCCTGATGAGGTCTCAGAGGCAGTGGTACGTCCGCAGCGCGGCGGATGAGGAGGGATGTGGCAGCAGTAAAGCATGATGGTAAAGTGATATCAATCGCCGTTCAGGCATTTTTCTGCAGGGGTCAAGCTCTGGCGGATTGTGCCGATACAGGGCGGATGTATCCACTTTTTCCGGCTCAGAGCCAGGGGGTTGCGCAATGGCTGGCATTCTCGACACGGTAGATCAACGCACGCAATTGGTAGGCGAGAACCGCCTGGAAATCCTCATGTTCCGCCTGGCGGGGCGACAGCTGTTCGCGATCAACGTGTTCAAGGTGCAGGAGGTGCTGCAACTGCCCAAGCTGACCCTGATGCCGCAGCGCCACACCTTCGTCTGTGGCGTGGTCAACCTGCGCGGCCAGACGCTGCCGGTGATCGACCTGTCCCAGGCGATCGGCATGCGCCCGCTGCAGCCAGGGCCGGACAGCACCATCATCGTCACCGAGTATAATCGCTCGGTACAGGCCTTCCTGGTGGGCGGCGTCGACCGCATCGTCAACATGAACTGGGAAGCCATCATGCCACCGCCTACCAGCGCCGGCCGCCAGCATTACCTGACCGCGATCACCAAGGTCGACGAGAAACTGGTGGAGATCATCGACGTGGAGAAAGTGCTGGCCGAGATCGTGCCCTACAGCGCCAAGGTGTCGCGCGACAAGCTCGAAGACCCGGTGCTCGCCCGTGCCCGCGGTCGTGAAGTGCTGCTGGTGGATGACTCCAGCGTGGCCCTGGCCCAACTGCGTGACACCTTGTCGCAACTGGGTGTGAAGCTGCACATCGCCAGTGATGGCCTGAAGGCGCTGCGTATGCTCAAGGGCTGGGCCGATGCCGGAGAGGACGTCTGCGAAAAACTGCTGATGATCTTCACCGATGCCGAAATGCCGGAGATGGACGGTTACCGCCTGACCACCGAGATCCGCAATGACCCGCGTCTGCGCGGGCTCTACGTGGTGCTGCACACGTCGCTGTCGGGCAGCTTCAACGAGTCGATGGTGAAGAAGGTCGGCTGCGACAACTTCCTCTCCAAGTTCCAGCCGGACCGCCTGGTAGATGTGGTGCGCGAGCGTCTGTCGCTCGATCATGCGCCAGCCTGATACCTGCACACGCCCCGTGGTGGGTATAAGCTTGGCTTTTTGACTGGCACAAGGCGGGCGGGGATGTTTCTGAGTGCGTTGTATCGGTATCCGGTGAAGTCTTGCCAGGCGCAGAGCCTGGGCGAGTCGACGGTGGATGCCATGGGGCTGTCGGGCGACCGGCGCTGGATGGTGGTCGAGCAGGACACCGGGCGCTTCCTTACCCAGCGCGCCTGGCCGCAATTGGGACGGCTCACGGCCACCGCTGGCGATGAAGAAAGCCTGCTGCTGCAAACCCCTGGGCAGGCGCCGCTGACGGTCAAGGTGCCGGGTGCCGACGACGACCTGCGCGGGGTGACCATCTGGCGCGACACCTTGCGCGTGCCCGATGCCGGCGACGAGGCCGCTGCGTGGCTCAGTCAGATGCTCGGCAAGGCGGTACGCCTGGTGCACTGTCCGCAGCAGCGAGCACGCTACCTGCCCAGCGGCTATGGGCTCAACAGTGACCGTGCGGCCTTCCCCGACGGCTTTCCTTTATTACTGATCGGCCAGGGCTCGCTCGATGAGCTCAACCGGCGCATCGGCCGGCCGATGCAGATGCTGCGTTTTCGTCCCAACCTGGTGGTCGAGGGCGCCGAGGCGTTTGCCGAAGACGGCTGGAAGCGTATCCGTATCGGCGACCTGACCCTGCGGGTGCTCAAGCCCAGTGTGCGCTGCATCCTTACGACCCTCGACCCACAGACGGGTGAGCGCAGTAGCGACCGGGAGCCGTTGACCACCCTCAAGACCTTTCGTGAGCGGGAAGGGGACGTACTGTTCGGGCAGAACCTGGCGGTCGATGGCAGCGGGCGACTTGAAGTCGGCATGCCGGTCGAGGTACTCGAGTAATCGACGGCTGGCGCAGGCGACGAAACGCGGGGTGAGGTTCATAATCGGCGCTTAATCCCGTTTTGTTGCACTGCGCATCCACCTACCCGGAGATTTCCCATGCACGTACTGCTCTGCGAGGACGACGACCTGATCGCCAGCGGCATCTGCGCCGGCCTCACGGCCCAGGGCCTGACCGTCGATCGGGTCGCCAGCGCCTCGGCGGCACGTGCACTGCTCCAGGCGGCCCAGTTCGACGTGATGATCCTCGACCTGGGGTTGCCCGACGAAGACGGCCTCAAGCTGTTGCGCCGCCTGCGCCAGCAGGGCGAGGTGCTGCCAGTGCTGGTGCTCACGGCCCGTGATGCGGTCACCGACCGGGTCGATGGTCTGCAGGCCGGCGCCGACGACTACCTGCTCAAACCTTTCGACCTGCGCGAGCTGGCGGCGCGCCTGCACACGCTCCTGCGCCGCGTGGCCGGGCGCGCCGTGAATGTCATCGAGCACGGCCCCTTGGTCTATAACCCCAGCAGTTGCGAGGCGACCCTGGCCGGTCGTGCGGTCGATCTGTCCCGACGCGAGCAGGCCTTGCTTCAGGCCTTGCTGCAGAATCCCGGGCGCGTGCTGTCCAGCGAACAGCTCAAGGATTGCGTCTATGGCTTCAGCGATGAAGTCGAGAGCAATGCCCTGAACGTTCACATCCACCACCTGCGGCGCAAGCTTGGTAACAGTATCGTCGAGACCGTACGCGGGCTGGGCTATCGCCTGGGTGCAGCGCAGGCCCCGCAGGAGACCGCGCCATGAGCCTGCGGGTTCGTCTGTCGCTGATCCTGGGCAGTGCCTTCATCCTGATCTGGATCCTGGCCGCGGCCTGGATGTTGCGCGACCTGCGCCAGCAGATGATGTTCTCCCTCGACCAGCGCCTGGTGGCTTCGGCACGGATGGTGGCGGGCCTGGTCGACCAGTTGCCGCAGCCGTTGGGGGCCAAGGGCCGGGACGCGCACTTTGCGGCCGACCAGTTCAGCGTGCCGGACGGCATGGCCTGCCAAGTCAGTTCCCTGCGCGGCGAGATCCTGGCCAGCAACCACAAACACGATGGCAGCATGGACGATCAGCGCAGCGGCTTCCGTGACCAGACGATCGATGGCAGTTCATGGCGCACCTTCACCTACAACCACGGCGATGTGCGGATCACCACGGCCGATCGCCATCAGGAACGCGAGGCGCTCAACCAGTCGATCCTGCTGGCCGCTTCGGCACCGGTGCTGATGGCCTTGCTCGGCAGCCTGGGGCTGCTGTGGATTGGTCTGGGCAAGGGGCTGGAGCCGCTCAACCGCATGCGCGATGCCCTGCGCAAGCGCCGCGCAGACAGCGTCGAACCCTTGCAGGTGGCGGGCATGCCCAGCGAGCTGCAGCCATTGCTGGAAACCCAGAACCAGCTGTTCCTGCGGATCGCCCAGACCATCGAGCGCGAGCGACGCCTGACCGATGATGCCGCGCACGAACTGCGCAGTCCTCTGACCGCCATCAAGACCCACCTGCAAGTGGCGCGCATGACCGATGGAAGCGTGCGCGAGCAGGCCCTGGAGCACGCCGAGCAGGGCGCCGACCGCATGCACCGGACCTTGGAGCAACTGCTGATGCTGGCCCGGGTCGAGGGTAGCCTGTCGTTCGAAGATGGCGTGCTGTGCAGTGCCGAGCAAGTCGCGCGCCAGGCGGTGCAGGACGCTGGTGGCGGCGACAACCGGCGGATCGTCCTGCGCCTGCCCGAAGAGGCCACCCGCATCTACCTGGGCATGCCCGCGCCCCTGGCGGTGGCGGCGCTGCGCAACCTGCTGGACAACGCCCTGCGCCATGGTGGCAATGAGGCGGTGGAGCTGGAGGTGCAGATGGCCGATGGGCAGGTGGGCTTCCTGGTTCGCGATCATGGCCCGGGCATTGCCGACGAGGATCTCAAGCACCTGACCGAGCGTTTCTGGCGCAACAGCAAGAGTGTCGGCAGTGGGCTGGGATTGGCGATTGTCCAGGCGATCGTCCAGCGCTGCGCGGGCAGCTTGCGTTTCGACAGTCGCAGTGACGGGCTGCGGGTCTGGCTGCAGGTGCCTGCGCGGGAGGCTCGGGCCTGATCATCGGTGCATGTGGCTTTTCGCGGGTGCGTCTGTGAAAAGCCACCTTGGCCCCAAAATGTGCTAAATCCACACCCTACTCAAGCGTCTCCCAAGCGATGACTTCCCGACACACATCCGGTTACAGGGACGTGGCGGGCATTCCTACTTGCTTGCGAGGGTTCGCCGATGTCTACCGCTTCCAGCCTTGCCCAGGCACTGCCGGCTGTTGCGCCGGAATCTCTGTACCAGTTCGAGGATTCAGCCTTGCTGCTGCGCCAGCAGCAACAGGAGTCCAATGCCCGCAGCTACCCACGTCGCATTCCGCTGGCGCTCAAGCGCGCCCGGGGCATCCATGTCGAGGACGTCGAAGGCCGTCAGTTCATCGACTGCCTGGCCGGTGCCGGTACCCTGGCGCTGGGGCACAATCACCCGGTTGTGGTCGAAGCGATCCAGCGCGTGCTGGCCGATGAGCTGCCGCTGCACACCCTCGACCTGACCACGCCGGTCAAGGATCGATTCGTTCAGGACCTGTTTGCGGTACTGCCCGAGGCATTGCGTCGCGAGGCGAAGATCCAGTTCTGCGGGCCGACTGGCACCGATGCGGTGGAAGCTGCGTTGAAGCTGGTGCGTACCGCCACCGGGCGCAGCACGGTGCTGGCTTTCCAGGGGGCGTACCACGGGATGACCCAGGGCGCCCTGAGCCTGATGGGCAGCCTGGGGCCGAAAAAGCCCCTGGGTGCACTGCTCAACAGCGGCGTGCAGTTCATGCCCTATCCCTATGACTACCGCTGCCCGTTCGGTTTGGGCGGCGAGGCGGGGGTGCGTGCCAACCTGCATTACCTGGAAAACCTGCTGCTCGACCCGGAGGCCGGGGTACAGCTGCCGGCGGCGGTGATTCTTGAGGTGGTGCAGGGCGAGGGCGGTGTGATTCCGGCCGATATCGAGTGGCTGCGCGGTGTGCGCCGTATCACCGAGCAGGCTGGGGTGGCGCTGATCGTCGACGAGATCCAGAGCGGCTTCGCCCGCACCGGGCGTATGTTCGCCTTCGAGCACGCGGGCATCGTGCCGGACGTGGTGACCCTGTCCAAAGCCATTGGCGGCAGCCTGCCGCTGGCAGTAGTGGTCTACCGTGACTGGCTCGACACCTGGGCGCCTGGGGCTCACGCCGGGACCTTCCGTGGCAACCAGATGGCCATGGCCGCAGGGTCGGCGGTGATCAATTACCTGGTGGAGCATCGCCTGGACGAACACGCCGCCGCCATGGGCCAGCGCCTGCGCGGCCATCTGCAACTCCTGCAGCGTGACTACCCGCACCTGGGCGATATTCGCGGCCGAGGCTTGATGCTGGGGGTCGAGTTGATCGATCCGGACGGTGCGCTGGATGCCCTCGGCCACCCGGCGGCCTCACGCAGCCTGGCACCGAAGGTTCAGCGCGAGTGCCTCAAGCGCGGCCTGATTCTCGAACTGGGTGGCCGGCATGGCGCTGTAGTGCGTTTCCTGCCGCCGCTGATCATCAGCGCCGAGCAGATCGACGAAGTGGCCGACCGCTTCGCCCGTGCCGTCCAGGCTGCAGTAGCCGGCGACTGAACCAGGCCTGCGGGGCTGTGCACTACAGCCCCCCGCTTTTTTATGCTGCGCTGGCCTTGCGCGCCGAGGCTTGTGGTTGCAGCAGGGCGAACAGGTCCTTCGGGTTCTCGAGCTCGGGCACCAGGGCAATGTCGTGGCCGATATCCAGCGCCTTGGCCACATCCAGCACATAGCGCAGCGCGGAGTAATCCTCCAGGGCAAAGCCCACCGAATCGAACAGGGTCACCTGCGCGGCGTTCTCGCGACCGGCAGCGATCCCTTCGACCACCTGCCAGAATTCTGTGGTCGGCGAGTCCGCCGGCATCTGCTGGATTTCACCCTCGATGCGGCTCTGCGGTTCGTACTCGACGATCACCCGTGCGCGCTCGACGATCTCGCGGTGCAGTTCGGTCTTGCCCGGGCAGTCGCCGCCCACGGCGTTGAGGTGCATGCCCGGTTCGATCATTTCGGGGGTGAGAATGGTGGCATAGGCCTTGTCGGCAGTGACCGTGGTGACGATGTCGGCACCGCGTACCGCATCGGCCACGGATGCTGCGATGATCAGCTTGAGCTTGGGGTAGCCGGCCAGGTTGGCCGCGAGTTTCTGCGAGGCGGCGCGGTCGATGTCGAACAGGCGGATCTCTTCGATGCCCAGCAGGGTGTGGAAGGCGATGGCCTGGAACTCGCTTTGCGAACCGTTGCCGATCAGCGCCATGCTTCGGCTGTCCTTGCGTGCCAGGTAGCCTGCGGCCAGGGCCGAGGTGGCGGCGGTGCGAATAGCGGTGGTCAGGGTCATTTCGCTGAGCAGCACCGGGGCGCCGGTGTCGACATCGCCCAGCGCACCGAACGCCATCACGGTCAGCAGCCCGTTGTGGGTGTTCTTCGGGTGGCCGTTGACGTACTTGAAGGCGTACAGGTTGGCGTCGGACACCGGCATCAGTTCGATCACGCCATCGGGCGAGTGGTTGGCCAGGCGCGGGCACTTTTCGAAGTCGTGCCAGCGCAGGTAGTCGTCACGAATGTATTCGGCCATCTCGGCCAGGCAGGTGGGCAGGCCCTTGCGGTTGACCAGGCGGGCGAGGTCTTGCACGTCGATATAGCGGGTCATGGGGTGCTCCTTTGGGGCTCAGTGGCGCGAGGGAAGGTGGACTTCGGCGAGCATGCAGCGTGCACTGCCCCCGCCAATGCGTTCGATGTGGTCGATATCGACCACCAGCGGATGACTGTGACGCTCGACCTGGCGGCGTTGGCTGGCGTCCAGCGAGCGCCAGGCGTTGCGCGACATCACCAGCAGCGAGCGACCGCTGCGGTCGTGCACTTCGAGCATGTTGCCGGCGAAGCCCTCCAGCTGGTCGAAACCCAGTGCCAGCACCTCCTTGCCGGTGTCGCGCAGGGAACGTTCGAGGGTGCGGCGTTCGTCGGCGTGGGGCAGGGCGTCAAGACAGGCCACGGCCAGGGTGCGGCCGACGTTCATCATCACGTTGCTGTGGTAGATCGGTGTCTGCTGGCGATCGAGGGCGTGGAACAGGCACAGGCGGTAGCCGAGGCGTTCGGCGAACTGGCGCAGCGCCTGTTCGTGGGTGCGGCCGGAATGGCAGGCGTAGCTGATACGGTGCTCGCGATCCAGAACCATGCTGCCAGTGCCTTCGAGGAACAGATTCTGCTGTTCCAGTGGGCTCAGGTCGATGGTGCGTTCGATGGCGAAGCGTTCCTCGATCACCTGCAGCACACCCTTTTCGCGCTCCAGGCGACGGTTGTGACCTTCCATCGGGTAGAGCACCAGGCTGCCATCGGCATGGCTGCTCCACCAGTTGTTGGGGAAGATCGAATCGGGTGTGTGCGGTTCGGGCGTGTCCTGCACCACCAGAACCTCGACGCCGTGCTGGCGCAGGGTCTGCACATAGCCGTCGAACTCTTCGAGGGCTTTGCTGCTGGCCGCGTCAGGGTCCAGCGGTGCGTTCTGGAAGCGGTTGTTCAGGGCGGTGTCGGGGTTGAAGGCGAACCGCGCCGGGCGAATCATGAGGACGGTATTTGTTGTTTGCATTGGGCACGCATCCACAGGTGGCTGTGTGTCCATTTTCCGGTGCGGAAGTAGGAAAAGCCTGCTGAACGGCAGGTGACGGGCAGCGGCTCCAGCTGAAATGGTGGGCGTTGCAGCGGAATCGGCTGCGCTGCCCTGGCTCAGCCTGCGGCCGTCGAGCGCAGCCGCTTGTACAGTGTCGTACGGCTGATCCCCAGCGCCCGCGCCACTGAGGAAAGATTACCGTTGGCTTCGCGCAGCAGCGTATTGAGGTCTTGCCCGGTGTCGGCCCGTTCGGGTGCAGGCAGGGGGGCCGAAGCTTCCACCAGGAACGCCGCTGGCAGGTGCTCTTCGCCGATGGCATCAGGCCCCGCCAACGCCAGGGCCACCTGCATCACGGTCACCAGCTCGCGCAGGTTTCCCGGCCAGGGATGCTGCTCGAGCAGCGCCAGCATCCGTGGCGACAAGCGTTGTACCTGTCCGGGTTCGCGGTAACGTGCGTGCACCTGCTCGATCAGTGCCCGCCGATCGCTGCGCTCGCGCAACGGGGGCAGTACCAGTGCCAGCCCGGCGATGCGGTAGTAGAGGTCCTGGCGAAAACGCCCGGCGCGGACTTCGGCAGCCAGGTCGAGGTTGCTCGCCGAGACCACGCGAATGTCCACCGCCACCGGCTCGCCGCTGCCCAGCGGCTGTATGCAGCGCGACTGCAGCACACGCAACAGTCGGGCCTGGGTTGGAAGGGGCATGTCGCCAATTTCGTCGAGAAAAAGGATGCCGCCGTCAGCCTTGCGGATCAGCCCGGTGTTGCCTTTGTGGTGGGCACCGGTGAAGGCGCCTTTC
The DNA here is from genome assembly GCF_009650575.1 of Pseudomonas sp. MNR3A. NCBI lineage: Bacteria > Pseudomonadati > Pseudomonadota > Gammaproteobacteria > Pseudomonadales > Pseudomonadaceae > Pseudomonas > Pseudomonas sp. MNR3A. The sequence continues at coordinate 102,641 of NZ_VZZS01000008.1, forward strand.
TCGTAGCCGAACAGCTCCGACTCCACCAGTTCTGCCGGGATCGCTGCGCAGTTCACCGCGATCAACGGCTGGCCGACGCGGCTGCTGGCCTGATACAGGGCATTGACGAAGACCTCCTTGCCGACGCCCGTCTCGCCCTGAATCAGCACCGGAATATCCTTCTCCAGCAGCAGGCCGGCCTGGGCCAGCGCCTTGCTCACGCGCGGGTCGCTGCTTGGCGGTGTGCTGCGCATGGGTTGATGCGGTGCGCGCCACTGGCAGTGGAAACGGTGGCGACCGGCGACTTGCAGGGCGAAGGCGCTCTCCTGAGGGTGGGCGAGGATCTGTTTGAGCGAGGTCTGGAATAGCTGTTCGAGCGTGCATTGCCGCGGATCCTGGCCCAGCAGGCTGTCTGCGCGATGATTGGCTGCCAGCACCCGGCCACGTTCGTCGAACAGCAGCAAGCCGGCCCAGGGGCTGTCGAGGTTGTCGGGCGCGGTATTGAACACCAGTTGCCCATGCCGGTCGCCGTGGGCGGCGAGGATCAGGCGGTTCTCCAGGCTCTGGCCCATCATGCGCACCAGGCCGAGGGTCTGGGCGACGGGCAGGTAGCCATCGCTTGAGACATCCAGTACGCCCACCAGGCGGCGCTCGGCATCGAACAGGGGCGCGGCAGCACTGGCCATGTAGCGGTTCTGGCGCAGGAAGTGTTCGTCCTGGCCGACGTGGATGGCCTCACCGCAGGCCAATGCCGTGCCCAGCGCGTTGGTGCCCACGCCGCGCTCCTGCCAGTGTGCACCCGGTATGAAACCGTGCTGCTGGCGCGGTTCGACGAAGCGCCGCGTGCCCCAGGCGTCGAGCAGGCAGCCTCCGGCGTCGGCGAGCATCACCAGGTAGCTGGAATTGCCCAGCAGGTGCGTGTACTGCGGCAGCACGGCGTCGCGGGTCAGTTGCAGCAGGGCCTGGCGGTGCTCGAGCAGTTCGCTCAGTTGCGCGCCGGTCAGGCAGTCGAAATCCGGCGCGCTGTGCGGTTGCAGGCCGTATTCGCGGCAGCGGGCCCAGGAGGCCTGGATCAGGTGGGCGTGGGTCGGGGTATCAGCGGCCATGGGCCTGTCCCTGTGTGATTGTTGTTGTCGACGACCGCCCTTGAGTGTCGTTCACAACTGTTCATTGTCAATGCCGTGGTTGTTCAACTGTCCAGCGAAACTGTTCATTTGTGTTCGCAGGCGAACAGGGCGCTGCTGCGTGGAGCCGGTGCCAGAGCGTTCGGCGGTTTCTGGCACGGTTCTGGCTCCGTTCGGCGGACAACAATCACAAGAAGGCTACGCCATGACCCTGGTGCTGGAGCAGGTCAGCCGCCACGTCGATAACCAGGCCTGGATCGCCGAGGCCAGCCTGCGTTTCGAGCCGGGCTCGTTCAATGTGTTGCTTGGCCGTACCTTGTCTGGCAAGACCAGCCTGATGCGCCTGATGGCCGGCCTGGATCGGCCGGACAGCGGGCGGGTGCTGATGGACGGCGAGGACGTTACCGGGCGCCCGGTGCGTGAACGCAATGTGTCGATGGTCTATCAGCAGTTCATCAATTACCCCACCCTCAGCGTGTTCGAGAACATCGCCTCACCGCTGCGCCAGGCGCGCCTGCCAGAGGCGCAGATTCGCCAGCGGGTGCTCCAGACCGCCGAGATGTTGCGTATCGAAGCCTACCTGCAGCGCTTGCCGCTGGAGCTCTCCGGTGGCCAGCAGCAGCGCACGGCAATGGCTCGCGCGCTGGTCAAGGACGCTTCGCTGATCCTCTTCGACGAGCCGCTGGTCAACCTCGACTACAAGCTGCGTGAAGGGCTGCGCCAGGAGCTGCGCGCGCTGTTCGCCGAACGCAACTGCATCGCCGTGTACGCCACCACCGAGCCGAACGAAGCCTTGGCCCTGGGTGGCACCACCACCATCCTCCACGAAGGGCGGCTGCTGCAGAGCGGCCCGACCGCCGAGGTCTACCACAAGCCTTGCAACGTGCTGGCTGCCGAGCTGTTCTCGGAGCCGCCGATCAACCTGGTCAGCGGCCGGGTCGCGGGCAACGAGGTGAGTCTGGCCGGCGCCGTGCACTTCGCCCGTACCGATGATCTGCGCGCCCTGGCCGATGGCGACTACCGCTTCGGTGTGCGGCCCAGTCACATCACCCTGGTGCCCTCCCATGACGACGACCTCGAGCTGACCGTGCTGGTCGAGCTGGCTGAAATCAGCGGCTCGGAGACCTTCCTGCATGTGCGTAACGAGCACTGGCGGATGATCCTGCATCTGCCGGGGGTGCACGAATATCAGGTGGACACCCAGGTCCCGGTGTTCATCCCCACCCACAAGCTGTTCGTCTTCGACAGCACCGGTCAACTGGTACAGGCCCCCGGCCTGCGTCAGGGGAGGCGCCGCTGATGGCCGAGATCCGCTTGCATCGCCTGGCCCACAGCTACAGCCGCCAGCCCTCCGGCGCTGGCGACTATGCCTTGCACGAACTCGAGCATGTCTGGGAGCAGGGCGGGGCCTACGCCTTGCTCGGACCGTCCGGCTGCGGCAAGTCGACCTTGCTCAACATCATTTCCGGCCTGCTCAGTCCGTCCCAGGGGGAGGTGCAGTTCGACGGTCAGCCGGTCAATGCGCTGTCGCCGCAGCAGCGCAACATTGCCCAGGTGTTCCAGTTCCCGGTGGTGTACGACACCATGAGCGTATTCGACAACCTGGCCTTCCCCCTGCGTAACCAGGGCCTGGATGAGCAGCGGGTGAGGGCGCGCGTCGAAGAGATCGCCGAGGTGCTCGACCTGGGGCCGGTGCTGAAGAAAAAGGCGCGCAACCTGAGCGCCGACGAAAAGCAGAAGGTTTCGATGGGCCGCGGCCTGGTGCGCGACGATGTGTCGGCGATCCTTTTCGACGAGCCGCTGACGGTGATCGACCCGCACTTGAAGTGGAAGCTGCGGCGCAAGCTCAAGCAGATTCACGAGCAGTTCAACATCACCATGATCTATGTCACCCACGATCAACTGGAGGCATCGACCTTCGCTGACAAGATCGCGGTGATGCACGGTGGGCGCATTGTCCAGTTCGGCACCCCGCGCGAATTGTTCGAGCGCCCGCGCCATACCTTCGTGGGCTACTTCATTGGCAGCCCCGGGATGAATCTGATCGAAGTGCGTGCCGAAGCCGATGGCGTGAGTTTCGGCGGTCTGCACCTGCCATTGCCGGATGGCCTGCGCGAGCGCCTCGCCGAGCAACCGCGCGAGCGCTTGCAGGTAGGGATTCGCCCGGAGTTCGTGCAGGTCTGGGACCGTCCGATCGATGATGCCTTCGAGGCTCAGGTCCTGGATATAGAAGACCTGGGCACCTACCGCATCCTCACCCTGGAGCTGGCTGGCGTCACCCTCAAGGCTCGCATGGGTGAGGACCGTCCCCTGCCTGAAGGGCGCGCGTGGGTCAGCCTGCCAGCGCAATGGCTGATGCTCTATGCCGATGACCTGCTGCTGGAGGCCACGCCATGAACAAGGTGCCGAACAACAAGGCCTGGTGGCTGGTGCTGCCGGTGTTCCTGCTGGTGGCCTTCAGCGCCGTGGTGCCGATGATGACGGTGGTCAATTACTCGGTGCAGGACATCTTCGACGCCTCCAACCGCTATTTCGTTGGCGCCGACTGGTACCGCCAGGTGTTGCGCGACCCCGCGCTGCACGATGCACTGCTGCGTCAGTTCATCTATTCAGGCTGCGTGCTGCTGATCGAGATCCCGCTGGGGATCGCCATTGCCCTGACCATGCCGACCAAGGGGCGCATGGCCTCTGTGTGCCTGATCATCATGGCTATTCCGCTGCTGATCCCGTGGAACGTGGTCGGCACCATCTGGCAGATCTTCGGCCGCGCCGATATCGGGCTGCTTGGCGCCACCCTGGCCAAGCTTGGGGTCAGCTACAACTATGCGGGCGATCCGCTGGATGCCTGGGTCACCGTGCTGGTGATGGATGTCTGGCACTGGACCTCGCTGGTGGCACTGCTGTGCTACTCGGGGTTGCGCGCCATTCCCGACGTGTATTACCAGGCTGCACGCATCGACCGCGCCTCGGGTTGGGCGGTGTTTCGCCATATCCAGCTGCCAAAGCTCAAGAGCGTGCTGTTGATCGCGGTGATGCTGCGCTTCATGGACAGCTTCATGATCTATACCGAGCCTTTCGTGCTCACCGGTGGCGGGCCGGGCAATGCCACCACGTTCCTCAGCCAGACCCTCACGCGCATGGCGGTAGGGCAGTTCGACCTGGGGCCGGCGGCGGCGTTCTCGCTGGTGTACTTCCTGATCATCCTGCTGGTGTCGTGGCTGTTCTATACCGCCATGACCCACGCCGACAAGGATTAGGCCATGACTTTGCGCAAAGCGGTGCCGCTGCTGCTGTACTTCTTCTTCCTGCTGGTGCCGATCTACTGGCTGTTGAACATGTCGTTCAAGAGCAACACCGAGATACTGGGCGGGCTGACCCTGTGGCCGCAGGCGTTCACCTTTGACAACTATCGCGTCATTTTCACCGACCCGAGCTGGTACAGCGGCTACCTCAACTCGCTGTACTACGTGTGCCTGAACACGGTGATCTCACTGGCGGTGGCCTTGCCGGCCGCGTATGCCTTCTCGCGCTATCGCTTTCTCGGTGATCGCCATTTGTTCTTCTGGCTGCTGACCAACCGCATGGCGCCACCGGCGGTGTTCCTGCTGCCGTTCTTCCAGCTGTATTCGTCCATCGGCCTGTTCGATACCCACATTGCCGTGGCCCTGGCCCACTGCTTGTTCAACGTGCCACTGGCGGTATGGATCCTGGAGGGTTTCATGTCGGGGGTGCCGAAAGAGATCGATGAAACCGCCTACATCGATGGTTACAGCTTCCCGCGCTTCTTCGTGAAGATCTTCATACCGCTGATTGGCTCCGGGATCGGCGTGACGGCCTTCTTCTGCTTCATGTTCTCGTGGGTCGAGCTGCTGCTGGCGCGCACCCTGACATCGGTGAGTGCCAAGCCGATCGCGGCGGTGATGACCCGCACCGTGTCGGCCTCGGGGATCGACTGGGGGGTATTGGCTGCGGCCGGGGTGCTGACCATCCTGCCTGGCATGCTGGTGATCTGGTTTGTCCGCAACCATGTGGCCAAGGGCTTTGCCCTGGGTCGGGTATAGGAGGGCGCAACGATGGAGTGGATGGCCTGGACCTTGCCCACGGCGCTGTTCTTTGTCGCCGTCGGTGTGCTGCTGTCGTGCATGACAGTGTTCGAGCTGCGTCGCCCCTGCGTGGAGCGGCGCGGTTTCCTGCCGCTCGTCACCAGCCGTGGCGATCGGTTGTTCATCGGCCTGCTGGCCAGTGCCTACCTGCACCTTGCGGTGATCGGCGCCAGCGACTGGCCGCTGTGGGTGGCCTCGCTGCTGTCGCTGGCCTGGCTCGTGGTGGTGCTGCGCTGGGGTTAGCCCGGGGCGGCGGATCATTTCAATCGGGAGATCACAATGTTCGATAACGACAACAAGCGGCGACATTTGACTCTGGCCGCGGCGCTGCTGCTCGGCGGCCTGCAGGGCACGGCGTGGGCCGATCAGTACGAGGACGCGGCGAAAAAATGGATCGGCAGCGAGTTCAAGCCCTCCACCTTGAGTGCCGAGCAGCAGATGGCGGAGCTCAAGTGGTTCATCAAGGCCGCCGAACCGTTTCGTGGGATGAAGATCAACGTGGTGTCGGAAACCCTCACCACCCATGAGTATGAATCCAAGGTCCTGGCCAAGGCATTCAGCGAGATCACCGGCATCCAGCTCACCCACGATCTGTTGCAGGAAGGCGATGTGGTGGAGAAGCTGCAGACGCAGATGCAGTCGGACAAGAACATCTACGACGGCTGGGTCAACGATTCCGACCTGATCGGCACGCACTTTCGCTATGGCAAGGTGCAGTCGATCACTGACCTGATGGCCAACGAAGGCAAGGACTACACCTCGCCTACGCTCGACCTGAAAGACTTTATCGGCATTTCCTTCACCACCGCGCCAGACGGCAAGGTCTACCAGTTGCCTGACCAGCAGTTCGCCAACCTTTACTGGTTCCGCGCCGACTGGTTCGAACGCCCTGACCTGAAGGCCAAGTTCAAGGAAAAGTACGGCTACGAGCTGGGCGTGCCAGTGAACTGGTCGGCCTATGAAGACATTGCCAAGTTCTTCACCGAGGACGTCAAGGAGATCGATGGCAAGCGTGTCTACGGCCATATGGACTACGGCAAGAAAGATCCCTCGCTCGGCTGGCGTTTCACTGATGCCTGGTTCTCCATGGCCGGCGGCGGCGACAAGGGCCTGCCCAATGGCTTGCCGGTGGACGAGTGGGGCATTCGCGTTGAGGACTGCCACCCCGTTGGCTCCAGCGTCACCCGTGGTGGCGATACCAACGGCCCGGCAGCGGTGTTCGCGACGCAGAAGTACGTGGACTGGATGCGCGCCTATGCGCCGAAGGAAGCGCAGGGCATGACCTTCTCCGAGTCAGGCCCGGTGCCGGCCCAGGGCAATATCGCCCAGCAGATCTTCTGGTACACCGCCTTCACCGCCGATATGGTCAAGCCCGGGTTGCCGGTGGTCAACGCCGATGGCACGCCGAAGTGGCGCATGGCGCCGTCGCCGAAGGGGCCGTATTGGGAGGAGGGCATGAAATTGGGTTACCAGGACACCGGTTCCTGGACCTTCTTCAAGTCCACCCCGGAAAAGCAGCGTCTCGCGGCATGGCTGTACGCGCAGTTCGTGACCTCGAAAACCGTGTCGCTGAAGAAGACCATCGTCGGTCTGACGCCGATCCGCGAGTCGGACATCAACTCCCAGGCCATGACCGAGATGGCGCCCAAGCTGGGTGGGCTGGTGGAGTTCTATCGCAGCCCGGCACGGGTGCAGTGGACCCCGACCGGCACCAACGTGCCCGACTATCCGCGCCTGGCGCAGCTGTGGTGGAGTCATATCGCCGAGGTGGCCAGTGGCGAGAAGACCCCGCAGGAGGCCCTCGACGGCCTGGCCCGCGACCAGGACCGCATGATGGAGCGGCTGCAGCGTTCCAATGCCCAGGCCACCTGTGCGCCGAAGCTCAACCCAGAGCGTGATGCGCAGTACTGGTTCGACCAGCCAGGTGCGCCGAAACCGAAGCTGGCCAACGAAAAGCCCAAGGGCGAGACGGTCAGCTACAACGAGCTGCTCAAGTCGTGGGAGGAGGCGCGCAAGTGATCAGTTGCCGAGCGTACTGACCTCTACGCAGGCAGCCCTGCGCTCCCGCAATAGCGTCGGTAGATTCACCGCTTGATGAAAAACGGCACCCTTGGGGTGCCGTTTTTCATTGCTGCGCCGCTGGAACCTAAATCCAGTGTGCCAAGAACAGTTACTTGTGCAGCTCTTCAGCCGCATACAAGGTGTTCTCCAGCAGGCACGCACGGGTCATGGGCCCGACGCCACCTGGAACCGGCGTGATCCAGCCGGCGCGGGGCAGGGCGGTCTCGTAGACCACATCGCCCACCAGCTTGCCGTCTTCCTGGCGGTTGATGCCCACGTCGATGACGATGGCGCCTTCCTTGACCCACTCACCCTTGACCAGGCCCGGTTTGCCGGCCGCTACCACCAGCAGGTCGGCGCGGCCGACGTGGCCGGCCAGGTCCTTGGTGAAGCGGTGGCAGACGGTGACGGTGCAACCGGCCAGCAGCAGTTCCATGGCCATCGGGCGACCGACGATGTTGGAGGCGCCGACGATCACCGCGTTCATGCCGTACAGGTCTTGCCCGGTGCTCTCCAGCAGGGTGATGATTCCCTTCGGGGTGCATGGGCGCAGCAGCGGGATGCGTTGGGCCAGGCGACCGATGTTGTAGGGGTGGAAACCATCGACGTCCTTGTCCGGACGAATGCGCTCGAGCAGCAGCGAAGCGTCCAGATGCGCTGGCAGCGGCAGTTGCAGCAGGATGCCATCGACGGCCGGGTCGTCGTTGAGACGGTCGATCAGCTCGGTCAGGGCTTGCTGCGTGGTGTCGCTGGGCAGGTCGAACGCCTGGGAGATGAAGCCGACTTCCTCACAGTCCTTGCGCTTGTGCGAAACGTAGACTTGGGAGGCCGGGTCGGTGCCGACCAGGATCACCGCCAGGCCTGGCGTGCGCAGGCCTTGCTGGCGGCGCTCGGCGACACGTTGGGCGATCTGCTTGCGCAGGTTGGCGGCGATCGCCTTGCCATCTATAAGGTGTGCAGTCATAGACGCGTGATTAACCATCGAGAAGGGAACAATAAAGAGGGCGCATTCTCGCACGAGCCGGGCCGAGGGCAAAGGCGCGTGGTCGGGCAAATCCCCTAACCCCTTAAATAATTTAAATTTTTTTGAAAAAAGTGTTGACGACCTTTCGGCTCGTCTATAACATTCGTCGCACTTGTCGGGCACAACCTAGCACTGGTTAGCAAAGTCAGGCAGAATGAGCGGATTTGCTAGCTCGTTCGGTAAGGCTGAAAATTGATTTGCAATCGTAATGGAAAGCAGATTGAATATGCGCCCGTAGCTCAGCTGGATAGAGCATCCGCCTTCTAAGCGGATGGTCGCAGGTTCGAGTCCTGCCGGGTGCGCCATAAGGCAGCTTAGGCAAGCAAGTAGGTAACGTAACACCGCAATATGGTGGGCGTAGCTCAGTTGGTAGAGCGCTGGATTGTGATTCCAGTTGTCGTGGGTTCGATTCCCATCGTCCACCCCATATTCTTCGAAGGCGCCTTGATTGTATAATCAGGCGCCTTTGTTTTAAGCGCATCACGCGGACGTGGTGAAATTGGTAGACACACTGGATTTAGGTTCCAGCGGCGCAAGCTGTAAGAGTTCGAGTCTCTTCGTCCGCACCATCTTCTGTTTTCAATGCGCGCTCAAACGCATGAAAACCTCCTGAAAATGCCGCCTTGTGCGGCATTTTTCATTTCTGCAGCAAATTCCCAGGGCAGCGGAATTCTGGCGCATCCGTGTCAGTTCGCTGGCGCGATTTTTTGTGTTCATCATTCGGCATCACCTCCCAGCCCAGTGTTCATGCGGGTTGTGCCTCGGTGTTGGCGCCTGGTCGGATTCTTGCTTGGCGTTTGGCGTTGATGCGATTCCGCGAATAAAAGGAACGAACATGAAAGTCTGCAGCACGCATAGGGACAGTCTGTATTACGTGGTTGGCGCGGTCTTCAATGCGCTGGAAAAACGCCCGGTGGTTGCCGAGCTTGGCGTGCTGCGCGGCGAGAACGCCCTCAAGCTGCGCGCAGCCCTGACGCCAGAACGCATGGTGCTGGCCGACAGCTGGAGCAAGGAGTCGAACAAGGCTTACAGTCCATTCGATCAGTTGCCGCCCTGGGTCTCTCCGGTGGAGGACTACGAGTACTACTATGGTGGCTCGCTGCACGATGACGCGACCTGGGACCGCTTGTACGAAGAGTGCGTGTCCAAGTTCCTCGATATGCCCGAGGTCACGGTGATTCGCTCCGACACCATCGGTGCGATCGACAGGATCCGCGAGCGGACCGGCATCGAGCAGTTCGATTTCGTCTACGTGGATGCCAACCACCAGTACGAGTACGTCCTGCGCGACATGATGTATTACCAGGAAATGCTTGGTCCGGACGGCATCATGATGCTCAACGACTGCTGCTTCAGTGCCAATGGCACCAAGCAGAACCTGGGCGTGCTCGAAGCGCTCGGCAGCTTCATGAAGCGTTCGGACTTCATTCCGGTGGCGATGACCAATACCGATTGGTCTGATGTGATCCTGGTGCGCCGCAATTCCGTGCTGGTGCAGCTGTTCGACATGGCGCTGAGCAACTCCGACGTTCCTTACGTCGAGATCCCTCACCAACTGATCACCGCTGCACGCGTGGTCTATGGCGCGCAGCGTCACAACCTCAGCTTCGTCTGATTTCGATGTGGGGCAGGGGTGTACTGGCTGTTGTGGGTGCTCTTGTGCTCGCTGCGTGCCAGTCGCCGCGCGAATCGCTGGAGCACAGGGCTGCCGAGTACGGTCGTGAGGTACAGGTGCTGGCGCTGGGAAGCTTTCCACTGCTGATCGTGGCGCCCGCGCGGATGCCCGCAGCCAACGTGCTGCGGGTTTATCTGGAGGGTGATGGCCATGCCTGGGTCACGCCCTCGCAGCCGAGTCTGGATCCTACGCCGCGGCAGACTCTGGTGGTCGACCTGGCGATGCAGGATCCGACACCTTCCTTATATATGGCCAGGCCCTGTCAGTTCGTCAGCGTCCCTGGATGCACGCCGGCGCTGTGGACCAGTCGGCGCTTCTCCCCTGAGGTGCTGGGCGCTCTTGGTCGGGCGCTCGATGACGTGAAGTCGCGTTATGGCAATCAGGGCTTCGAGCTGGTGGGCTACTCCGGCGGCGGAGCGCTTGCCTTGTTGCTGGCGGGTCGGCGTGAGGATGTGTGGCAGGTCCAGACCCTTGCCGGCAATCTGAGTCCGGCCGAATGGGCGCGAATGCTTGAGCTGACGCCGCTGGAAGGTTCGCTCGAGCCTTTACAGTATCGGGAACGCCTGGCGCGTATTCCCCAGCGCCATTTGCTGGGTGCCGAGGATCGCCAGATGCCTGCTGGCGTTGCGGCGTTTTATGCTCGGCAGTTGGGAGAGGCGCCTTGCCTCGAACTGGTTTCCCTGTCGGGTGTGACGCATGAGCGGGGTTGGCAACAGGCCTGGCCGAGCTGGCGGCAGCGGTCGCTGGCGTGTGCACCTGTCGAGCGGAAGGATTGAGGGGCTTGCCCTCTGGTGGCCACGCTATAAAAGCTGATAGATTTCAGCCGGTTGAAACACCGGTCGGTGACCGGCAGGGGAAATATCGATGATTGCCAAAGAAGCGCGCCAGGCGTTGGCGCTGCAGCGCTTTCGCGAAGCCAACCCGCAATTGCTCGAGGAGATCCGCGAGCTTGACGCGCGCGAGCAGGCCCAGCAGGTCGAGTGGGCGTTCGAGGATGCGGCTCAGGAGCAGGGTATCGAGCCCTGGGAGCTGGCCTTGCAGTTGATCGCCGAAAACCCGGAGCAATTGCAGGCCATGCGCCTGGAGACTCACCGCGAGGTGGCCGAGGCGCTGGGCATGTCTTGGGAAGAATATTGCCAGTTCAATGAAATCGACTCGCAGTAACGGGCCGATTCTGCAGTTGTAACTGTTTGACAGGTTTTTTCGGCATGCGCCTCAAAGATGGCGCGCAGCCCTTGAGTAACGAGGCCTGGCGCGTTTTTGCGCCGGCCTGTAAACGAAATCGACCGGCGTGGTTGTCCGTCGTCCCGAGTGGGGTGACTTCTGGTGCGTGAGTCACTAGAATATTCGCCCTTGATTCTGGAGTCGGGCTATCGCCGGCTAACGTCTGTGCAACGAGGAATATCCATGCAAGTTTCTGTTGAAAACACTTCCGCTCTCGAGCGCCGCATGACCATCGCCGTTCCGGCCGAGCGCGTCGAGAACGAAGTCAACAAGCGTCTGCAACAGACTGCCCGTCGCGCCAAGGTCCCGGGCTTCCGTCCAGGCAAGGTGCCAATGAGCGTTATCCGTCAGCGTTACGAAGACGCTGCCCGCCAGGAAGCCTTCGGTGACCTGGTCCAGGCCTCCTTCTATGAAGCCGTGGTCGAGCAGAAGCTGAACCCGGCTGGCGCCCCGGCTGTCGAGCCTAAGTCGTTCGAGAAAGGCAAGGACCTCGAGTTCGTCGCCGTCTTCGAAGTCTTCCCTGAATTCACCGTTGCCGGCTTCGAGTCGATCAACGTCGAGCGCCTGAGCGCCGACGTCGCTGACGCCGACCTGGACAACATGCTGGAAGTGCTGCGCAAGCAGAACGTCCGTTTCGAAGCCGTCGAGCGCGCTGCCGAGAAAGACGACCAGGTCAACATCGACTTCGTCGGCAAGATCGACGGTGAGGCCTTCGCCGGTGGTTCGGCCAAGGGCACCCAGCTGGTACTGGGTTCCGGCCGCATGATCCCAGGCTTCGAAGATGGCCTGGTTGGCGCCAAGGCCGGTGAAGAGCGCGTCGTCAACGTGACCTTCCCCGAGGACTACCAGAACCTGGATCTGGCCAACAAGGCCGCCGAGTTCACCATCACTGTCAACAGCGTTTCCGCACCTGTGCTGCCAGAGCTGAACGAAGCCTTCTTCGCCCAGTTCGGCATCAAGGAATCCACCCTGGAAGGCTTCCGCACCGAGGTTCGCAAGAACATGGAGCGCGAACTGCGCCAGGCCATCAAGGCCAAGGTCAAGAACCAGGTCATGGACGGTCTGCTGGCCGCCAACCCGGTAGACGTGCCGAAAGCCCTGCTGGAAAACGAAGTCAACCGTCTGCGCGTGCAGGCTGTCCAGCAGTTCGGTGGCAACATCAAGCCTGAGCAACTGCCGGCCGAGCTGTTCGAAGAGCAAGCCAAGCGCCGTGTGGTCCTGGGCCTGATCGTCGCCGAGGTGGTCAAGCAGTTCGAGCTGAAGCCGGACGATGCCAAGGTTCGCGAGATGATCGAGGAAATGGCTTCCGCTTACCAGGAGCCTGAGCAGGTCATCAACTGGTACTACAAGAACGACCAGCAACTGAACGAAGTCCGTTCGGTTGTGCTGGAAGAGCAAGTTGTAGATACTGTCCTGCAGAAAGCGACTGTGACCGACAAGTCGGTCTCGTACGAAGAGGCTGTCAAGCCAGCACAGGCTCCTGCCGAAGCTGAGTGATTTGCTACTCTCGTAGGAAACCCCACAAGCCAGCCTTCGGGCTGGCTTGTGCGTTATTAAAGCCATGACTATTTGGGAGTGAGTGCAGGACATGTCCCGCAATTCTTATATTCAGCAGAGCTCTGACATCCAGGCCGCAGGCGGTCTGGTCCCGATGGTTATCGAGCAGTCCGCCCGTGGCGAACGTGCCTACGACATCTACTCGCGCCTGTTGAAGGAGCGTGTGATCTTCCTGGTGGGTCCTGTAGAGGACTACATGGCCAACCTGGTTGTGGCGCAGCTGCTGTTCCTTGAAGCGGAAAACCCGGACAAGGATATCCATCTGTACATCAACTCGCCGGGTGGCTCGGTCACCGCAGGCATGTCGATCTACGACACCATGCAATTCATCAAGCCGGACGTCTCCACCATCTGCATCGGCCAGGCCTGCAGCATGGGCGCCTTCCTGCTGGCAGCCGGTGCGGCAGGCAAGCGTCACTGCCTGCCGAACTCGCGCGTGATGATTCACCAGCCGCTGGGCGGCTTCCAGGGCCAGGCGACCGATATCGAGATCCATGCCCAGGAAATCCTCAGCATCAAGGCGCGCCTGAACGAGCTGCTGGCCTTCCACACCGGCCAGGACCTCGAGACCATCAAGCGCGACACCGAGCGTGACAACTTCATGAGCGCCTCGCGCGCGGCCGAGTACGGCCTGGTCGACTCGGTCTACGACAAGCGGCAACTGGTATCCTGAGCCCAGGCGCCAGAGCGGGCGGGCGCCGAAAGGGCCCGCCTGCGGACTTGAAAAAGCCCGCAATTGCCTTCATCTTGTGTTGCAAGCCTACCGGATTGGATCGATCGAATGACTGACACCCGTAACGGCGAGGACAACGGCAAATTGCTCTATTGCTCCTTCTGCGGCAAAAGCCAGCACGAAGTGCGCAAATTGATTGCCGGGCCCTCGGTATTTATCTGCGACGAGTGCGTCGACCTGTGCAACGACATCATCCGAGAGGAGGTGCAGGAAGCCCAGGCCGAGAGCAACGCGCACAAATTACCTTCGCCGAAAGAAATCAGCGGTATCCTGGACCAGTACGTCATTGGTCAGGAGCGCGCCAAGAAGGTGCTTGCCGTAGCGGTGTACAACCACTACAAGCGCCTGAACCAGCGTGACAAGAAGGGCGACGAGGTCGAACTCGGCAAGAGCAACATCCTCCTGATCGGGCCTACCGGCTCGGGCAAGACCCTGCTCGCCGAAACCCTCGCGCGCCTGTTGAACGTGCCGTTCACCATCGCCGACGCCACCACCCTGACCGAAGCCGGTTATGTGGGTGAGGACGTCGAGAACATCATTCAGAAGCTGTTGCAGAAGTGCGACTACGATGTGGAAAAGGCCCAGATGGGCATCGTCTACATCGACGAGATCGACAAGATCTCGCGCAAGTCGGACAACCCGTCCATCACCCGTGACGTCTCGGGCGAGGGCGTGCAGCAGGCATTGCTGAAGCTGATCGAGGGCACCGTGGCTTCCGTGCCGCCCCAGGGTGGCCGCAAGCACCCGCAGCAGGAGTTCCTGCAGGTCGACACGCGTAACATCCTGTTCATCTGCGGTGGCGCATTCTCGGGTCTCGAGAAGGTCATCCAGAACCGCTCCACCAAAGGTGGTATCGGTTTCGGCGCGGAAGTGCGCAGCAAGCAGGAAGGCAAGAAGGTGGGTGAGTCGCTGCGCGAAGTCGAGCCGGACGATCTGGTCAAGTTTGGCCTGATTCCGGAATTCGTCGGTCGCTTGCCGGTTCTGGCCACGCTCGACGAGCTGGACGAAGCTGCGTTGATGCAGATTCTCACCGAGCCGAAGAACGCCCTGACCAAGCAGTACGCCAGGCTGTTCGAGATGGAAAGCGTGGACCTCGAGTTCCGCAGCGACGCGCTCAAGGCCGTTGCTCGCAAGGCTCTGGAGCGCAAGACCGGCGCCCGTGGCCTGCGTTCGATCCTCGAAGGCGTGCTGCTCGACACCATGTACGAGATTCCTTCGCAGAAGGATGTCAGCAAGGTGGTGATCGACGAGAGCGTCATCGACGGTACTTCGCAGCCGCTGCTGATCTACGAGAACAGCGAGCCGCAAGCCAAGGCCGTGCCTGACGCCTGAGTCGCACGCCTGACACGTTGAAGCAGAAAGGGGCCGCGGGCCCCTTTCTGCTTTTCTGGCGCCAGCGCTTGTATTTTTGCGGACCTGCCCCCACATTAGCTCCAAGCACTATTTCCACCGGTTTCCGGCCCCAAGGCCGCTGTAGAGGCGAAATCATGAAGACCACCCTCGACTTGCCTCTTTTGCCATTGCGCGATGTCGTCGTCTATCCGCACATGGTTATCCCGCTGTTCGTGGGACGCGAGAAGTCCATCGAAGCCCTAGAGGCCGCAATGACGGGCGAAAAGCAGATCCTCCTGCTGGCCCAGAAGAATCCAGCCGACGATGATCCGGGCGAAGATGCCCTGTATCGCGTCGGCACCATCGCTACCGTCCTGCAACTGCTCAAGCTGCCTGATGGCACCGTCAAGGTGCTGGTCGAAGGCGAGCAGCGCGGTGCGGTCGAGCGCTTCACCGAGGTCGAAGGCCACGTTCGCGCCGAAGTCAGCCTGATCGACGAGGTCGAGGCGGCCGAGCGCGAGTCCGAAGTGTTCGTGCGCAGCCTGCTGTCGCAGTTCGAGCAGTACGTTCAGCTGGGCAAGAAAGTGCCTGCCGAGGTGCTGTCCTCGCTCAACAGCATCGAAGAGCCGGGGCGCCTGGTCGATACCATGGCCGCGCACATGGCGCTGAAGATCGAGCAGAAGCAGGAAATCCTCGAGATCATCGACCTGTCTGCCCGTGTCGAACACGTACTGGCGCTGCTGGACGCCGAAATCGACTTGCTGCAGGTCGAGAAGCGCATCCGTGGCCGGGTCAAGAAGCAGATGGAGCGCAGCCAGCGCGAGTACTACCTGAATGAGCAGATGAAGGCCATTCAGAAGGAGCTCGGCGACGGCGACGAAGGCCACAACGAAGTCGAGGAGCTGAAAAAGCGTATCGATGCTGCTGGCCTGCCCAAGGATGCCCTCACCAAGGCCCAGGCCGAGCTGAACAAGCTCAAGCAGATGTCGCCGATGTCCGCCGAGGCCACGGTGGTGCGCTCTTACCTCGATTGGCTGGTGCAGGTGCCCTGGAAAGCCCAGAGCAAGGTGCGTCTGGATCTGGCCAAGGCTGAAGAGATCCTAGATTCGGACCACTACGGCCTGGAAGAGGTGAAGGAGCGTATCCTCGAGTACCTCGCGGTCCAGAAGCGCGTGAAGAAGATCCGTGGCCCCGTCCTGTGCCTCGTCGGGCCGCCCGGCGTGGGCAAGACATCGCTGGCCGAGTCGATCGCCGCGGCCACCAATCGCAAGTTCGTGCGCATGGCCTTGGGTGGTGTGCGTGACGAGGCCGAGATCCGTGGTCACCGCCGTACCTACATCGGCTCGATGCCGGGTCGCCTGATTCAGAAGATGACCAAGGTCGGGGTGCGCAACCCGCTGTTCCTGCTCGACGAGATCGACAAGATGGGCAGCGACATGCGCGGCGATCCGGCCTCGGCACTGCTCGAGGTGCTCGACCCGGAGCAGAATCACAACTTCAACGATCACTACCTGGAAGTCGACTACGACCTCTCGGACGTGATGTTCCTGTGCACCTCCAACTCGATGAACATTCCGCCAGCGTTGCTGGACCGGATGGAGATCATTCGTCTGCCGGGCTACACCGAGGACGAGAAGGTCAACATTGCGGTCAAGTACCTGGTGCCCAAGCAGGTCAAGGCCAACGGCCTCAAGAAGGAAGAGCTGGAGGTCGACGTCGCCGCGATCCGCGACATCATCCGCTACTACACTCGAGAAGCCGGTGTGCGTGGTCTGGAGCGCCAGATTGCCAAGGTCTGCCGCAAGGTGGTCAAGGAGCATGCGGGCAACAAGCAGGTGAAGGTCAAGGTCACCGGCGACCAGCTCGAACACCTGCTGGGTGTGCGCAAGTTCCGTTATGGTCTGGCCGAAACCCAGGACCAGATCGGCCAGGTCACAGGCCTTGCCTGGACCCAGGTCGGCGGTGAGCTGCTGACCATCGAGGCGGTCGTGATTCCTGGCAAGGGGCAGTTGATCAAGACCGGCTCGCTCGGCGATGTCATGGTCGAATCGATCACTGCCGCACAGACCGTGGTACGCAGCCGCGCCCGCAGCCTGGGTATCGCTGCCGATTTCCACGAGAAGCACGACGTGCACATCCACATGCCTGAGGGCGCCACGCCGAAGGATGGCCCGAGTGCCGGTATCGGCATGTGCACTGCACTGGTCTCGGCGCTGACCCAGATTCCGGTGCGTGCCGACGTGGCGATGACCGGTGAAATCACCCTGCGCGGTCAGGTGCTTGCCATCGGCGGGCTGAAGGAAAAACTGCTTGCGGCGCACCGCGGCGGGATCAAGACAGTCATCATTCCCGAGGAAAATGTGCGTGACCTGAAGGAGATTCCTGAAAATATAAAACAGGATCTGCAAATCAAACCGGTTAAATGGATTGACGAGGTCCTGCAAATTGCGCTGCAATACGCCCCGGAGCCCTTGCCAGATGTGGCTCCGGAGATTGTCGCGAAAGAAGAGAAGCGCGACAGCGATGCTAAGGAAAGAATTAGCACGCACTAGTTCGTATCTCATTGGGGGCCTTCGGTTGACAGCTTTTTCGGGCCCTTGCTATAAAGCGGCACGCCAGTGTCAACAGGCCACCCAATGATCGTTTCATAAGCTTTTCATTACATACTTAGAAACAAACTCAATAGAGATATGAGGGGACTTAGAGTGAACAAGTCGGAACTGATTGACGCTATCGCCGCTTCTGCTGACATCCCGAAAGCTGTAGCCGGCCGCGCGCTGGACGCAGTAATTGACTCCGTAACCGGTGCCCTGAAAGCAGGCGACGACGTCGTTCTGGTTGGCTTTGGTACCTTCTCCGTCAAGGAGCGCGCTGAGCGCACCGGCCGTAACCCGCAAACCGGCAAGGCGATCAAGATCGCTGCTGCCAAGGTTCCAGGCTTCAAAGCTGGCAAAGGCCTGAAAGACGCCGTCAACTAAGTCGTCTCTTTCAGCCGGACCCGGCCTGGCCAGGTCCGAGCACGTAGCGGCGGGGGCCGCAAACGTTCCCGCCTGCCACGTTTGCTAAGAAAAGGCGCATCCTCGGATGCGCCTTTCTTTTATCAGGATTCTACCCACTCTCCGCGGTTGTCGATGCAGTGGTACGACCGTTTCTGGGGGACGCATGCTGCAGAATATCAGGGACAATTCACAGGGTTGGATTGCCAAGACCATCATTGGCCTCATCGTCGTGCTGATGGCACTGACCGGTTTCGAGGCCATCTTCCAGGCCGCCAGCCACAGCCAGGATGCCGCCAAGGTGAATGGCCAGACCATCAGCCAGAACGAGCTGAGCCAGGCCGTCGACATGCAGCGCCGCCAGCTGATGCAACAGCTGGGCAAGGATTTCGATCCGGCGATGCTGGACGAGAAGATGCTGCGTGAGGCCGCACTCAAGGGGCTGATCGACCGCAAGCTGCTGTTGCAGGGTGCCGAAGACGCCAAGTTCGCTTTCTCCGAGGCGGCACTGGATCAGTTGATCCTGCAGACGCCTGAGTTCCAGGTCGATGGCAAGTTCAGCGCCGAGCGCTTCGACGCCGTCATCCGCCAGATGGGCTACGGCCGCATGCAGTTCCGCGAAATGCTCGCCCAGGAAATGCTCATCGGCCAGCTGCGTACCGGCCTGGCAGGCAGCAGCTTCGTTACCGACAAACAAGTCGACGCCTTCGCCCGTCTGGAAAACCAGACCCGCGATTTCGCTTCGCTGACCTTCAAGGCCAACCCGGCCGCAGTCAAGGTGAGCGATGAAGAGATCAAGGCTCATTACGATCAGCACGCCAAGGAATTCATGACCCCTGATCAGGTGGTCATCGATTACATCGAGCTCAAGAAAGCTGCGTTCTTCGACCAGGTTTCGGTCAACGAAGACGAGCTCAAGGCGCTGTACGAAAAGGAAATCGCCAACCTCGCGGAACAGCGCCGCGCTGCGCACATCCTGGTCGAAGTCAACGACAAGACCGATGATGCCCAGGCCAAGGCCCGCATCGAAGAGATCCAGCAGCGCCTGTCCAAGGGTGAAGACTTCGCCAAGTTGGCCAAGGAGTTCTCCCAGGATCCGGGCTCGGCGGCCAATGGCGGTGACCTCGGCTTCGCAGGTCCGGGTGTCTATGACCCGGCCTTCGAGGATGCCCTGTACAAGTTGAACAAGGACCAGGTGTCGGCACCGGTTCGCACCGAGTACGGCTACCACCTGATCAAGCTGCTGGGCGTCGAGGCGCCTGAAGTGCCTACCTTCGCCAGCCTGAAGGACAAGCTGACCCACGAGCTGAAAACCCAGCAGGTCGAGCAGAAGTTCGTCGAAGTCACCAAGCAACTGGAAGACTCGGCCTTCGAAGCCTCCGACCTGGCGCAGCCTGCGCAGGAACTGGGCTTGAAGGTACAGACCTCGGCACCGTTCGGCCGTGAGGGCGGCGAGGGCATCACTGCCAACCGTTCGGTGATCCAGGCTGCGTTCAGTGAAGAGGTGATGGACGAAGGCGCCAACAGCAGTGCCCTGGAGCTGGACCCTGAGACCGTGGTGGTACTGCGTGTGAAAGAGCACCGCAAGCCGGAGCAACTGGTGCTGGAAGTCGTGTCGAAGAACATCAGAGAACACCTGGCCAAGGAGAAGGCGACCGCCGAGCTCAAGGCCAAGGCGGACAAGCTGATTGCCGGCCTGCGTGATGGTTCGATCGCCAAGGGCGCCGACCAGGAAGGGCAGAAGTGGAAGGTGCAGGAGGCGGTGACCCGCAACCAGGAAGGCATCGACCCAGCCGAACTGCAGGCCGCGTTCCGCATGGCCAAGCCTGAGTCCAAGGACAAGCCGGTCTACGGCAGTGTCGTCCTGGGTGACGGCAGCCTGGTAGTGCTGCAGCTCAAGGGTGTCAACGAAGGTGCTGCCGCCTCCGACGAGGAGAAGGTGCAGATTCGTCGCTACCTCGCTTCGCGCGCAGGCCAGCAGGACTTCGCTGCCTTCCGCAAGCAACTGGAAGCCAGCGCCGACATCACCCGTTACTGAGTGCTTTCGTCGTGACGAAACAGGCCGCTTAAGCGGCCTGTTTCGTTTTCGGCATCTCCAGGTATTTTCGCGGTCAGGCCCGCGAAAAAGTCAGCGCCGATACTCCTGCCTAGCGCGGCTCCCCCTCATGACTGTCCAGGGTATCCCGCGCAATCTCACGCCCCAGTGCGATCAGCTCCGGCGCCTTGTAAAACTCGAAGAACCGGCATACCCGCTTCGGCACGTTGATCAGTACATCCGGCGGATACCCGGCGATCTTGTACTGTGCCAGCGAGGTCTGCATCACCTCGAAGCTCTGGTTGATCAGGTCGAGTAGCGATGCAGGTCCGACGTTATCGATGATGAACGAACCGGTCGCCGACTTGGGGGCGCCGTCGCGTTCCGGGGCCGCTGCCGGTTGCTGGCTTTCCGGGTCGGCGGGGTCGCTCAGCCACGGGTTTGTCTGGCTCATGCGTTCGGCGACGATTTCCTGCTCGATGCGCATCAGCTGCTCGGCCGGCTTGCGGCGAAACGGCATGCGCGACCCCAGCGAACTGATCACCGATTCGAAACGCATCCTGAACGCCGCCGGGCGTTCGATCACCGGCAACTGGTACTGTTTCTGATTGGTGGCGTTGAGGTTGACCGCGATGATCAGGTCGCAGTGACTGGACACCACCGGCACGATCGGCAATGGATTGAGAATACCGCCATCGACCAGCATGCGGTTGCCCTGCATGACGGGCGTGAACAGGCTGGGAATCGCCGCCGAGGCGCGCATGGCCTGGTGCAGGCAGCCTTCCTGGAACCAGATTTCCTGCTGGTTGGTCAGGTCGGTGGCGACGGCGGTATAGGGGATTCGCAGTTGTTCGATGTTGATCTCGCCGACGATCTTGCGGATTTGTCCAAATACCTTGTCACCACGAATGGCGCCCAGGCGAAAGCTCACATCCACCAGGCGCAGCACGTCGAGGTAGTCCAGGCTTTCTATCCAGCGACGGTATTCGTCGAGCTTGCCGGCGGCATAGATGCCACCAATCACCGCGCCCATCGAGCAACCGGCGATGCAGGCGATTTCGTAGCCGCGACGCTCGATCTCCTCGATCACGCCGATGTGCGCATATCCCCGGGCACCGCCCGAACCGAGCACCAGTGCGACACGCTTGCTCATACTTTTCCCCCCAAGGCATTTCGCGCGTATTCCAACAATGCACCCATTGGTGCCGGTGCTTCAATGTCGTTGCGTGCTGGGCTACGCTGAGCATGGCACTTTTCACGTTGCCGGCCGTCGAACAGCGACTGTTTTGTCCTTCTTGAGGTAATGCCCGATGAAAGCCTGGATCTGCCTTCCCCTGATTGCCCTGGCCCTTGCTGGCTGTGCGGGCAAGACGGCCTATCGCGACAGTTGCGCGACTCAGTTGGATGCGGCCTGGAAGGAGCTCGACCTCGCCAAGGCCGAAGGGTTTGCCGGTACCGTGAGCTACTCCAAGGCGCTGTCATTGCTGACTGGAGCCAAGACCCAGCAGCAGTTCGAGGCGTTCGAGGGGTGCAGCAGCAAAGCCGAGCGAGCACGTTTCTATATCCGTGAGTCCCGTGCAGGCCGTTGACCGAGGAGGCTGATATGCCCGCGATGCTCGATCATGTAGTCGCTCAGGTCCTGGCCCTGCAGGTGCGTCTACTGGCCTGCCGGGAACGCCTGGCCGCCGATACCGACAGCGAAGCCCTGCACGACCTGCGCACCAGTGTCAGGCGCCTGCGCAGTCTGCTGCGACCCTTGCGCGCGCTGCCGGGTGTCGAACAGTTGGAGGATGCAGCGAAATCGCTGGGCACGCTCACCACGCCTCTGCGCGACCGTGAGGTGCTGGCCGATCAGTTGATCTCTGCTGGGTACGCGCAGGCCGGGCAGCGGCGTTTGCAGGGCAGGGCAGCGACGTTCGCCAGCGTGGCTGCCAGCCCGCAGTTGACCCGGCTGCTGGCGATACTGGATTCATTCCCCCTGTTCCTGCGTGCTTCGCAACGCGAAGGCCTGGCGAATGACTTGGGCACGCGCATCGACAACCGCCTGCGCAAGCAATGGCGCAAGCTGGAAGCGGCCATCGACGATCCGGCCCACGACCGGCATCGCTTGCGTCTGTTGATCAAACGGGTGCGCTACGGCGATGAGGCCTACCCGCAGTTGCGCCATGCAGGGAAGAAGCTTCAGAGGCTGCTCAAGCAGGCGCAAGGCGACCTGGGCGATTGGCATGATCGTGTTCAATGGCTGCTGCAATTGCGCGAGCATCCCGACCTGGCGCCGTGCGAGGCGGCTTGGGAAACCGAGTTGCATGAGACCGAGCGTGCCAGCGATGCCACCTTGGCGTCGTTGCGCAAAGCCCTGTCGCGTCGATAACTCCAGTAAATGACCGATATGCGGGCTGCCCTGTGCCAGCCTGCTGGTTACCATGCGCCTTGACCCCGTTGTCGATAGAGGCCAAGGACTTCCATGAATTTCGATGAACTGCTAGAGGCCGTGCGCCGCCACCCGGCGTCGGTCAGTATCCCACCAGACTGGGCCCAGGGCCGCGCTTCGTTTGGCGGGTTGATGGCGGCGTTGGTCTATGAGGTGATGTGCCAGAAGATCAGCGATGGGCGGCCAGTGCGCTCTTTGGCCATCAGTTTCGTCGGCCCGGCGGCACCGGATGTGCCGATACGCTTCGAGGCCGAGGTGCTGCGTGAGGGCAAGGCTGTGAGCACGCTGCTGGGGCGTGCGATCCAGGATGGGCAGGTGGTGACGTTGGTGCAGGGCAACTTCGGTGCTGGACGCCCGTCGGTGGTAGAGGTGCAGGCCGAGCCAGCGCCACCGTTCAAGGCTCTGGAGGATTCGGCGCCGGAGTTACCCTACATCAAGGGCGTCATGCCTGAATTCATGCGCAAGGTGGCGCTGCGCTGGGCGATCGGGGGGCTACCCTTCAGCGGAAACGCATCGCGCCAGATGGGCGGTTGGGTGCGTCTGCGCGACCTGCCGGAGGCCCCGCTCGAAGTGTCGCACCTGCTGGCGCTGGTCGATGCCTGGCCGCCGAGCCTGATGCCTTATCTCAAGCAACCTGCCGCAGGCAGCACCCTGACCTGGACCATCGAGTTCGTCCAGCCATTGCCGGAGCTGAGCACGCACGACTGGTACCAGTATTGTGTAGAGACCGAGCACGCCCGTGATGGTTATGGGCATGCCGCAGCCCGCTTATGGTCGGCCGATGGCCGTTTGTTGGCCTTGAGCCGGCAGACGGTGACGGTGTTTGCCTGAGCCTTGCCGCGTGTTCAGGGCCGATGCTTGTGTCTCTCGCGCCAGGCACGCCACCAGCCACCGCTCAGGACGAAACGTGGGAAGGTGATGAACTGTTCGGTCAACAGACGTTTCAGGGCGTCCTGTCGATCACTGAACGGCTCGGGTTGCTCGGCCTCCAGGCGATGGCCCTGGCGCTGCATGGCAAGCCCTGCGATCAGCGCGATCACGCCTACGGCAAGCTGGGTGATGTCGAGCGAGAACAGGCCTGAAAGCACCAGCAGGGCACCAAGGATGAACAGCGGTACGGCAATCAGGTGCAGCACCAGGTTGGTCGGGTGGCGGTGATTATGGTGGTAGCCGCGCCATTGCCAGGCGTGCAGATTCGGCAGACGTTTGCTCATGGACGATTCCCCTTGGTCATGTCCAAAGCTTAGTGCGGCCCCCCGCAGGGGGCCAATCGAGGCTGTTTATCGGGACTATAGCTTGAGCTGGCCGATGGCTTTGTTCAGTTCGCCGGCGAGGGTCGCCAACGCATTGCTGGTGGTGGCCGATCCAACGGTCTGCTGTACGGTTTCTTCGGTAACGTCGCGGATGCTCACCACTGCCCGGTTCATCTCCTCGGCGACCTGGCTTTGCTGCTCGGCGGCCACGGCGATCTGTGTGTTGCTCTCGCGCATCTGCGCCACCGCGCGGGTGATTTCGGCCAGCGCATCGCCGGCTTCGCGGGCCTGCTTGACGCAGTCGTCGGCCTTGTAGGAGCTCTCTTGCATGTACTCCACGGCATCACGGGTGCCGTCCTGAAGCGCGGACACCATGGTGGTGATCTCGTTGGTGGAGTTCTGCACGCGCTTGGCCAGGTTGCGTACTTCGTCGGCCACCACCGCGAAGCCGCGACCCAGGTCGCCGGCGCGTGCGGCTTCGATGGCGGCGTTGAGGGCCAGCAGGTTGGTCTGCTCGGCGATACTGTGGATCACGCTGACCACGCCGTTGATCTTCTGGCTGTCGTCGGCCAGTTGGCGAATCATCTCGGCAGTCTGCTGCACGCCACTGGACAGCCCGGCAATGGAATCTTGTACCCGGCTGACCACTTCCTGGCCGCTGCCGGCGAGGCTGTCGGCGCTTTGCGACAGGTCGCGGGTGGCGCCGGCGTGCTGGGCGATGTGATGCACGGTGGCGGACATCTCGTTGATCGCTGTCGCGGCCTGGTCGGTCTCGCTCTGCTGGCCGATCATGCCGTGGCGTACTTCGTCCATGCTTGTGGCCAGACGTGCGGCGCCTGAGTCCAGTTGCGCGGCAGTGTGGGCCACGGTGCTGACCACGCGGTGGTAGGTCGTCTGCATGGCATTGAAGGCCCCGGCCATCTGGCCCACTTCGTCGCCACAGGCCAGCGGCACGCGCGCCGACAGGTCGCCGGTTTTTTCCACGTGCAGCATCACATCCTTGAGGGTGTTGAGCTGGCTGAGCAGGAAGCGGATCAGCAGCTGCGAAGCGCAAAGCATCGCCAGCATGAGAATCAGTACGCACACCGCGTAGTTGCTGAATCGGTCGATGAATACCTGGCGCAGGCTTGGCGATTGCGCCAGCACGGCGATGTGCTGGTTGCCCTGGCGCAGCACCTGGGCGCCGCGCAGCGGATCGTCGCCAAACAGCCAGGCGGCGGGCAACGCGACCCAGCCTTGGCCGTCACGCAGTGCCTCGACGGGCTCGCCTTTGAAGCTCGGGGTCTGGCCTTCCTGCCAAGTGATCATATGTGGCAGGTGGGGGAAGGGTTGTGCAGCGGGCCAGGTGGCCAGCAGTTCGGCCTGGGCGACGGCATGCGCCTGGGCCGATTCGGCGCGGGCCTGCTGCTCCAGGTAGACCGCGTAGAGCACCAGCAGCAAGGTGGTGACGAAGGCCACCGCATTGACTGCCCAGAATTTGTACTTCAGGGAAATATTGCTAAGCCAGGCACCCATGGTAGGTCTTCTCTGAGTTGAGCGGAAACATTATTGGCAAGGTGCCATCATTGTGTCCGCTCGCGCGCGAAGCCTTCATGACATGCGTCAAGGGAGCTTGAAGAAATCCTTGGCCGTGGCCGTGGTGTGCTGGGCGCAGTGCTCAAGGCTTTCACCCCGGTGCAAGGCGACTTCACGCAGTACTTCAGGCAGGAACGCCGGTTCGTTGCGTCCGCTCTTCGGTTTCGGCCGCAGGGTGCGCGGCAGCAGGTAGGGCGCATCGCTTTCGAGCATCAGTCGGCCTTCGGGAATATTGCCTACCAGTGGATGCAGGTGCGTCCCGCGTCGCTCGTCACAGATCCACCCGGTGATGCCGATGTGCAGGTCCAGGTCGAGGTAGGCGAACAGCGCCTGGCGCTCGCCAGTGAAGCAATGCACCACGGCGGCTGGCAACTGGTCGCGGTAGTGCCTGAGGATTGCCAATAGCCGCTCGCTGGCATCGCGTTCATGCAGGAAGACCGGCAACTGCACTTCGGCGGCCAGGGCCAGTTGAGCTTCCAGGGCTTTTTCCTGCTGTGGACGGGGGGAGAAGTCACGGTTGAAGTCCAACCCGCATTCACCCACGGCAAGCACCCGCGGCTGAGCCAGCAGATCGCGCAGGGTGCGTTCGCTGGCGCCTTCCCAATGGCTGGCATCGTGAGGGTGGACGCCGGCCGTGCTGAACAGGTGTTGGCCAGCCTCATCCAGGCGCTGGCACAGGGCCACGGCCTCTTCGCTGACAGCCAGGCTGGTGCCGGTCAAAACCATCTGCGCCACGCCGGCGGCCAGGGCGCGTTCGACGATCGCCGCCTGCTGGTCGTGAAAGCTGCTGTTGGTCAGGTTGACGCCGATATCGATCAGTTGCATGGTGCTACCTCGTGCCGCGGGGCGGCCAGCATAGCAAAATCTGCAAGTTCGCAGAAAAACCAAGAACTTCAAACGTTTGCCATGGTCTCTTGCCGTCATTTGTCATGCGCACCGCTCGGCGCATGGTTTCGCCAACCGCTTCTGGACCCTTCTTCATGCTGCGAACCCTGCTGACGACCTTGCTGTTGCTCGGGCTGATCGCCGCGGCGCCTGCCATCGCCCGCGAAACCGGCCCGTTGCAGCATGTGCCGGCGAGCCAGAGTCGCGACCTTGCGCAGATTCGAGCGAGCAAGGTGTTGCGGGTGCTGGTCAACCAGAGCCGCAACAGCTCAGGCGAGGTCAAGGGCGAACCGGTGGGTATCGAGTACTATCGCCTGCGCGCGCTGGAGCATTTTCTCAATGCGCGGGTCGCGGACGGTCAGGAAATCACGCTGCAGATCGTCCCGCGCGCCAAGGAACAACTGATAGGCGCCCTGCAGCGCGGTGAAGGCGACCTTGCCGCGCCTGGCGAATTGCTCGATGCGGGGCTGGTGCAGGGCGTCGGAGTCAGTGCGCCGGTGCTTGACCAGGTGCCGCTGATGCTGGTCGGACGCAAGGGTGAGCGAGCCTTCAGCCGGGTCGAGCAGCTGTCCGGGCGCACCATCGCCCTGACCACCGCCAGCGCTGCCGGTGCGGTGATCGAGCAGATCAACCAGCAGCTGGCCCTGCGCAAGCGCCCGCTGGTGAAGATCGAGTGGGTCGACCCGACCCTGGCAGTCGAGGATGTACTGGAGATGGTCCAGGCCGGCATCTATCACCTGACCGTGGTGGAGCGTCCCATCGCACAGCGCTGGGCGCGGGTGATGCCCAAGCTGCGCCTGGACACCCAGTTGCGTCTGAGCCAACCTCAGGCCATGCGCTGGTATGTGCGCAAGGATGCCGAGCAGTTGCTGGCCAGCGTGGACCGCTTCCTTGCCGTTTACCGCGCGCCGGACAACCAGGATGCAGCCTTCGAGCGCATCTATCGACGCCAGTACCGCGTGCACAATCCGCTGGCCCGCCAGGACCGCCAGCGCCTGGAGTCGCTGCGCGCGGTGTTGCAGAAGCACGGCGCCGAGCAGCAGATCGACTGGCTCAACCTAGCGGCCCTGGCGTTCAAGGAGTCGACATTCGATCCCAAGGCCCGTGGTACAGGAGGCGCCCATGGGCTGATGCAGATCACCCCGGCCGCCGCGCAACGGGTGGGCGTGAGCAATACGGCCACGGTCGACGGAAATGTTCAGGCCAGCGCGCGCTACCTCGCGCTGATCCGACGCAAGTTCTTCTCCAACCCGCAGCTCAATGAGCGTGAGCGCATGGCCTTCATTCTTGCCGCCTACAACCTCGGCCCGGAACGCGTCCAGGCAATGCGCGCCGAGGCCCGTCGCCGTGGCCTCAACGGTAACCAGTGGTTTTTCCAGACCGAGCGCATCGCCATGGAGCAGGTGGGTATGGGGCCGGTGAACTTCGTCAACAGCGTCAACAAGTACTTCCTGGCATTCAACCGGGAGCGCAGCGCCTTGGAGCGGGTCGCGAAACGCTGATAAATCGACTTTTTCGATTTGTTTGTTAGGTTTTTTGCGGTTTTCTTATTCGTTGGTTTGATTAAGATGGCGGCCATTCCAACCTGACATTTCAAGGAAGCTCACCCGATGAACCCCTCCCTCAACGCCCTGTTCGTCACCCGTGCCGGTTTCGGCCTCAGCATCATCCGCATCCTGGTCGGCATCATCTTCATGGCGCATGGCTCACAGAAGCTGTTCGGCCTGTTCGGTGGCTATGGCCTGGAAGGCACCGGTCAATGGATGGAGAGCATTGGCCTGGCCCCTGGCTATCTGATGGCCCTGCTCTCGGGCAGCGCGGAATTCTTTGGCGGCCTGGCACTGCTGCTCGGCCTGCTGGCCCGCCCGGCTGCGCTGGCGCTGAGCGTGACACTGGTGGTCGCGATCTTCTCGGTGCACATCGGCAATGGCCTGTTCATGTCCAACAACGGCTACGAGTTCGCCCTGGCGCTGTTGGGCGGCACGCTGGCGGTGCTGGTCGAAGGGGCAGGGCGCCTGTCGCTGGATCGCCTGATCGCCCGCTGACATCTCGCTGCAACCCGGCTGCGGCAAGCTGCAAGTGAACGCCCACTTGCAGCTTGCCGTTCGACGCTCTACGATACCGCTTGCGCCGATTTAAACAGCTACTTGCGGGGCGCAGGAGAGTCCCCAGGGCAATCCAAAATACCGCTAAAGCGCTGGTTCGGTGACGCCTCCCACCGCTGCCCAGCGGGATTTGCGAGGCGCAGAGATACCACCATGAGTTGCCCACGTACCAGTGTTTGCCTGACCCCACTGCCTGCTGACCAGGCATCCCGCACACCGCGCATCCTGCTCGGTGGCCAGCATCAACCCACACTTCTGCGTAACCTCGACGGCTTTTCGCGCCGCAAGGGCCAGGCCCGTGCCTTCCTCATCCAGTTCGCCGAAGCGGCTTGCAACCTTGCCCATTACGCCAACGACCGCTTTGACCTGGCTGTGATCCAAGCCCCGATCGGCGAGGATGCCGGCGAGATCATCGGCCAGTTGACCCGCATTGCACGCCAGGGCCTGATCACCCGCCGCTGAGCGAGATGTGGCGGCGCCTGTTTTTGGTTAAGCTCGGTAACCCGGCAGGCCCAAGGCGCCTGCTGTGGCTGTGCCGAGGAGAGCAAGCGGTTTGAGTACCAACATCATCACCACCGAAGGTCATGAAGCCCTCAAGAAGGAGCTGGATCACCTGTGGCGCGTCTACCGCCCCGAGATCACCCAGAAGGTGACCTGGGCTGCGTCGCTGGGGGATCGCAGCGAAAACGCCGATTACCAGTACAACAAGAAATTGCTGCGCGAGATCGATCGGCGGGTCCGCTACCTGCGCAAGCGCCTCGAGGATGTGAAAGTCGTCGCCTATTCCCCGGAGCAGGAAGGCAAGGTGTTCTTCGGTGCCTGGGTCGAGATCGAGAACGACGACGGCGAAACCCTGACGTTTCGCATCGTCGGTTACGACGAGATCTATGGCCGTAACGACTACATTTCCATCGACTCGCCCATGGCCCGTGCGCTGCTGAAAAAAGAAGAGGGCGATGAGTTGCTGGTGCAAACGCCCACGGGTGAAGCGACCTGGTACATCAATCGCATCCACTACGGCGCCCAGTGAGCGCATTCAGGTACAGCCGCCCCAATGTGTCCCCCGCCACCGCAATCTGCGCCTCGCTCAACGAGGCGTAACCCACCAGTACGCCCGCCGGCCAGGCATGTTCACGGGTGAACAGTCCGAGCGGCTGAAGCATCAGGCCCTGCTCGTGGGCCTGTTGGCAAAATTGCTGTTCGTTGCAGCCTTCAGGCAACCAGAGGATGAAATGCAGCCCTGACTGCTCGCCTGCAATCCGCACCTCAGTGTGCCGGCGCAGCCTGTCGATGAGCAGGTCGCGGCGCTGCTGGTAGGTCTGCCGGGCAATGCGCAGGTGGCGTGCATACTGGCCGTTGCCGAGCATCTGCTCCAGCGCCCGCTGGCCGAGGGCGCCAGGCGCCTGCCCGGAGATCGTCAGCGTGTCCAGCATTTCGGCGTGCAGGCGCCGGGGAACCACGGCAAAGCCCAGGCGCAGGTTACTGAACAAGGTCTTGTTGAAACTGCCGCAGAACAGCACTTGGTCGTGGTGGTCGATCGCCTTGATCGCCGGCAGCGGTGCACTCGCATAGTTGTACTCGCTGTCGTAATCGTCCTCGATGATTATCGCGTCCCGAGCCTGCGCCCAGTCGAGCAGGGCCTGGCGGCGTTCGACGCTCATGCAGATGCCCAGTGGCGCTTGATGGGCGGGCGTAACCTGTACCGCCCCGAGTGTTTCATGGTCGGCAAGGGCATCGACGCGCAGGCCCTGTTCGTCGAGCGGCGTGCTGAACAGCCTGTGCCCCGAACGCTCGAAAATCCGCCTGGCCCAGGCATAGCCTGGGTCCTCAACGGCGAGCGCTCGGTGCTTGGGCAGCACGCGGCTGAACAGGTCGAGGGTGTGACGAATGCCGTGGGTGACCAGGATGTCATCCGCCTCGCAGTCGATACCCCGATAGAGCTTCAAGTGCGCTGCGATGGCCTGGCGCAGGCGTGGGTCACCCTGCGCAGGGAGGCTTTCAAGCAGGCCGGCGCCGTCCAGGCGTGCCGGAAAAAGAGGCTGCTCCAGCAAGTTCGGGTCGGGCAGGCGGGCGACGAAGGGGACCCGCGCTTGCACCTGCGCCTGCACCGACTGCGGGTCGGGCATCGGCCGAGGTAGCGACGCCTGGCCGGCCGGGTTGCCGGATGCGATCAGGGTATCGGGCAGTTGCAGGGTGACCTGCGACCCTGCGCCCTGGCGCCGCTCGATGAAGCCTTCCAGCTTGAGCTGCTCGAACACCGCCTCCAGCGTGCCACGCGCCACGCCCCAGCGCTGTGCCAACGTGCGTGTGGAGGGCAGCAGGGTGCCGGGTGGCAGATGGCCGCTGACCACCAGCTCCTGGAGAAATCCATGCAGCAGCCGGTGCTTGCCGGTAGCGCTACCGGCAGACAGCTCGAACGGCAGGGCGAGATCGAGGGCAATGGCTTGTTTGCCTCTGGCCATAGTGGTCCATATTCGGGAACGCCTAATGGGCCTTCATCTTATGCAGCGCCGCCCCTAACCTCAATCGCGTGACGCAGAGCCTTTGCGTCGTACCTGCAGGACCTCCTGACCTTCATTCAAGGAACATCGAATCATGTGTATAGCGGTGGGGCTGCGTTCGCCCGTCCGATTGTCTTTTGCCTTGCGGGTGCAGCCATGAACCGGCCCGGATTGTCAGTGGCCTTGCTGGCCGCAGTGGTAGTGCCGCAGGTCGGGCTGGGCATCATGGTGCCGGCCTCGGCGCAACTGGCCGAGCAGTTGCAGGTTGGCCTTGGCCAGGTGCAGAGCACACTGGTGATGTACATGGTCGGCTATGCGCTGTCGATGGTGCTGGCCGGGCTGCTGTGTGATCGCTACGGCCCGCGGGCAGTACAACTGGGCGGGCTGCTGCTGGCAGCGTGCGGTACCGGGCTTGCGGCCAGCGCCACGTCCTTCCTGCCCTTCATGATCGGCCGCCTGCTGCAAGCATTGGGCGGCTGCGTCGGCACGGTGACCACCCGTATGGTGGTGCGCGAGGTGTTCACCGAGCGCGAGCGCATGGGCATTCTCACCACGCTGGCTTCGGCCATCGCCATCACCCCGTGCCTGGCGCCGTTGCTGGGTGGCGCGTTGCTGCCGCCGTTTGGCTGGCGCGGGATTCTGGGGCTGGTGGGGGTATTCAACCTGCTGGTACTGCTGGTGTTCTGGCGTCTGGTGCCGAGCCTGCCGGGGGCAGGCCAGGGCGTTACTCCGGGCCTGGTGCTGCGGGTGTACGGACGCAACCTGGGCAACGCTGCGTTCGTTTTTCATGCAGCCTGCATTAGCCTGGTTTGGATGAGCTACTTCGGCTTCCTGTCTTCATCGTCCTACGCCTTCCAGGTTGTCCTGGGGTTCAGCGCATTCGAGTACGGCGCGCTGATCGCCATCTGTGCACTGGGTTATGTCACCGGCAGCTTTCTGGCCCGGCGCCTGAGTCGCCAGCATGACCTGGCGCTGATCCTGGCGGTCGGGGCCGCTGTCGGTACTGTCGGCTGGGTTGGCCTGTGGTTGGCCGTTCACCTGGCAGGGCCGGTGGCGGGAGCGTTCGTGGCTCCGATGATGGCAATCCTGTTGAGCACTGGCATGGTGATTCCGGCGACCCAGGCAGGGCTGCTGCGTTGTGTGCAGCGGGATATCGGGCTGTCCACCGGTCAGTTCTTCTTCCTGCAGATGGTCAGCGGTGCGGCGTATGGCTTTCTTGCCAGCCACTGGCCGCATTTGGATGTGAGCCAGTTGGCATGGCTGGTGGGCGCGCCGATGGTGCTGCTCACCGCGCTCACAGGCACGGCGAGCATGCGCCGTCGGCTCAGGTCTCGCGCAGAACGCTCAGTGGCGTTGCATTGAGTGCCCGCCGGGTGCCGAAGACACCGGCCCCGCCGACCAGGACCGCGCCCAGCACGGGCAGTACCAGCAGCCAGGGATGCGGCGCCCAGTGCAGGTCGAAGGCATAGCGGTACAGGGCCCAGGTGATCAGTTCGCAGCCCAGGGCAGCGAGCAGGCCGCTGGCGGCGCCAAGCAGGCCGAACTCGATGCGCCGGGCCTTGACCAGTAGCGCACGGCCGGCGCCCAGGGCGCGCAGTAGCGCGCCTTGGCGGATACGCTCGTCCAGGGTGGCCTGCAGGCCGGCGAACAACACCGCAAGGCCCGCCGCGAGCACGAACAGCAGTACGTACTCCACCGCCAAGGTGACCTGGGCGAGGATGCTGCGCAGTTGCCCAAGCAGCGCATCGACCTGGAGGATGGTCACCGCCGGAAACGCCCGCGACAGGGCGACCACGTCGGTATCGTGCCCGGGCGCGAGGTAGAAGCTGGTCAGGTAGGTGGCGGGCAAACCTTGCAAGGTGCCGGGCTGGAAGATCATGTAGAAGTTCGGCTGGAAGCTGTCCCAGTGCACCGTACGCAAACTGCTGACCCGTGCCTGGCGGTGCTCGCCGCCGATGTCGAAGGTCAGCAGGTCACCCAGCTTGAGCTTGAGGCTTGCGGCCAGCTCGGCTTCGACCGATACCGCGGGTGGTCCATCGGTCGGCGGTGGCGTCTGCCACCAATCGCCTTCGCTCAAGGCATTGCCCTGGGGCAGGTCGGCGGCCCAGGTCAGGCTCAGGTCGCGCTGTACGGCACGATCGCCCGTAGATTCCTTGCTCACCAGTTGCCGTACCGGCTGATCGTTGATGTGGGTGAGGCGCCCGGGGATCACCGGGTACAGCGGCGCCGAGGTGGCATTGACCTCGCGCAGGCGCTGGGCAAAGGGTTCGCGCTCGTCTGGCAGGATGTTCAGCGCGAAGTGGTTGGGGGCATCCTTGGGTAGTTGCGCCTGCCAGTTATCCAGCAGCTCGGCGCGCAGTAGCGCGACCAGGGCCATGGCCAGCAGGATCAAGCCGAAGGCCAACGCCTGGCCGGCGGCTGCCAGCGGATGGCGCAGCAACTGACCCAGCCCCAGGCGCCAGGGCAGCGGCGAGCCGACCAGCAACCGGCGTAGGCTGCGCAGGCCCAGCAGTAGCAGGCCACCAAGCAGCAGCGCGGCGATCAGGCCGCCGCCGAGCAGGGCGAAGGTCAGCAGCAGGTCCAGGCTCAGGCGCCACATGATCAGGCCAAGGGCGAACAATGCGGCGCCATAGACCAGCCAACTGCTGGGCGGTACCGGCAGCAGGTCACGGCGCAGCACGCGCAAGGGCGGTACCCGGCCCAGAGCGGCGAGCGGAGGCAGGGCGAAGCCGGCCAGCGCCACCAGGCCGGTGCCGATGCCAGCCAGTGCCGGGGCGATGCCGCCCGGCGGAACGGTACTGGGCAGCAGCCCCTGCAGGAGGGCGAACAGACCCAGTTGCGCGAGCCAGCCAAGCAGGGCGCCGGCGAGCGCCGCCACCAGCCCCAGCATCGCCAGTTGCAGCGAGTACAGGCCCAGCGCCTGGTGTCGTGACAGCCCCAGGCAGCGCAGCAGGGCGCTGGCGTCCAGGCGGCGGGCGGCATAGCGACTGGCCGACAGCGCCACGGCCACACCGGCCAGCAGCACCGCGACCAGGCTGGCCATGTTCAGGTAGCGTTCGGCGCGACCAAGGGCGCCGCCGATCTGGCGGTTGCCGTCACGGGTGTCGAGCAGCCGCTGGTTGGCGGCAAGATCCTTCTCCACCGCCTGGCGATATTGCACCAGGGTGTCCGGCTCGCCGCGCCACAGGTCGCGATAGGTGACACGGCTTCCTGGCTGGATCACACCGGTGGCGTCCAGGTCTGCGATGTTCATCAGCACGCGTGGGGTGAGGCTGTAGAAGTTGCCGGCGCGATCCGGTTCGTAGGTCAGCACGCGGGTCATGCGCAGGGTCTTCATGCCGACGTCGATGCTGTCGCCCAGTGTCAGCCCCAGTGCCGCCAACAGGCGCGCCTCGACCCAGGCTTCGCCGGCCGCCGGCCCCCCGCCGGGCGTCTCGCTGCCATAGGGCGTGGCGGCGCTGCGCAGTTGGCCACGCAGTGGATAGGCCGGGTCGATGGCCTTGATGCTCGACAACTGGATACCGGCATCGGCGGCCACCACGCTGGTGAACTCCACCACGCGGGCGTGGGTCAGGCCACGCGAAGTACCGGCATCGATCTGCGCCGCCTGGGCGGCGGACGACCCTTGCAGCACAAGGTCAGCAGCGAGGAATTCGCTGGCCCGCAATTGCATGGCACCGTTGAGGCGGGCGCCGAAGTAACCAATGGCGGTGCTGGCGGCGACGGCCACCAGGAGCGCGAAGAACAGTACTCGCACTTCACTGGCGCGGGCGTCACGCAGCAGTTGGCGCAGGGCCAGGGCGCACAGGCGCATGAACGGCAGGCGGGTCATCATGGCTCCAGGGGCGCCACCAGGCGTCCGGCGTCCAGGCGGATCAGGCGACGGCAGCGCTTGGCCAGCCGCTCGTCATGGGTCACCAGCACCAAGGTGGTGCCGCGTTCCTTGTTGAGCTCGAACAGCAGGTCGCTGATGCGCTCGCCGGTATGGCTGTCGAGATTGCCGGTGGGCTCGTCGGCGAACAGTACTGCCGGGTGCGCCGCGAACGCACGGGCAATCGCCACCCGTTGCTGCTCGCCGCCGGACAGCTGGCGTGGGGTGTGGCTCAGGCGCTGGCCCAGGCCGACCCGTTCGAGCAGGGTGCGGGCCTGCTCGCGGGCGTCGCGGCGACCGTCCAGCTCCAGGGGCAGCATGACGTTTTCCAGGGCATTGAGGCTGTCGAGCAACTGGAACGACTGGAACACGAAACCGACGTGTTCGGCACGCACCCGTGCGCGCCGGTCTTCGTCCAGGGGGCCAAGGTCGTGGCCGGCGAGCACGACACTGCCATCACTGGGGCGGTCAAGACCTGCGAGCAGGCCGAGCAGGGTCGACTTGCCCGAGCCGGATGCACCGACGATGGCCAGGCTGTCGCCCTGGTCGAGGTCGAGAGAAAGCGGGTGGAGGATGGTGAGGTCGCCTTCCGCGCTGGGGACCACTTTGCTAAGGTTCTGCGCAACGAGAATGCTGGGGCCCATGGAGAATCCGATGCGAATGTGGTGGTTGAGTGCCGGTCTGGCCCTGTGTTGCCTGGCCCAAAGCGCGGCGGCGGGAACGTTGCTGGTTGTCGGCGATAGTATCAGTGCCGGTTTTGGCCTGGATACCCGCCAGGGATGGGTCACGCTCCTGGAACAACGCCTGAAGGACGAGGGTTTCACCGACCGTGTGGTCAATGCCTCGATCAGTGGCGACACCAGCGCAGGTGGCCAGGCGCGGCTGCCGGCGCTGCTTGCAGCGCACAAGCCTGATCTGGTGGTGCTGGAGTTGGGCGGGAACGACGGGCTGCGTGGGCAACCTCCACAACAATTGCAACAAAATCTTGCCTCGATGATCGATCGCTCCCGTGAGGCCGGCGCCAAGGTGGTGTTGCTCGGCATGCGCCTGCCGCCGAATTATGGCGTGCGCTACACCACCGCGTTCGCCCAGGTCTATGAGCAGCTGGCGAAGGAAAAGAAGGTGGCCTTGGTGCCGTTCTTTCTGGAGGGCATAGGTGGGGTGGCGGAGATGATGCAGGCCGATGGCATCCATCCGGCCCAGGGCGCCCAGCAGCGCTTGCTCGATAATGCCTGGCCGACGATAAAACCCTTGCTCTGACGCTTTTATCGGGGGCCGCTTTCGGCTAATGTTGCGCCCCCCGTTTCGAGTGCCCCCGATGCCACGCCCCGCCTGGTCCCTGTATGCCTACCAATTGATCGAGCCCGACGAGCAGCTCGACCTGTTCGCCTGCCAGGAAGTCCGTGTCCATCTCGCCGCCCGCCAGCTCGAACTGGGCGCTCCGGTCGACCGCACTTTGTGTGGCGGCCTGCTGCCGGCGCAGCCGCG
The DNA here is from genome assembly GCF_009650575.1 of Pseudomonas sp. MNR3A. NCBI lineage: Bacteria > Pseudomonadati > Pseudomonadota > Gammaproteobacteria > Pseudomonadales > Pseudomonadaceae > Pseudomonas > Pseudomonas sp. MNR3A. Next base: position 138,593 of record NZ_VZZS01000008.1, read on the forward strand.
CTGGTCGTCGGTCGAGCGCGCGGTCTATCGCGACGAACGCCTGTGCCCGCTATGCCGGGCCATTCTCGATGCCCAGCGGCGGGGTACGCGTCCGGTGTGGCCGGAGCTCTGAGCTCACCTTTCATCATTTGTAACCCTTGCAACGCCTGCCGATGCCTCCCGCTTGAATCCGGGCGGGTGTACAATCGAATGTCTTGAACCCTCTTTCGAAGGATTTACCGGATGTTGCCGCGCTTTCCCGCCGTCACCCGTTGCCTGTCCCTGGCCGCCTTGCTGCTGACCGGCCCTGCCGTCGCGCTGGAGCTGCCATTGCCACCGCCCGGCGAAGACGTCGTCGGCCAGGTCCGGACGATCAAGGCCAAGTACGAAGACACCTTCGCCGACATCGGCACCGCCAACGACCTGGGCTACCTGGAGATGATCGCCGCGAACCCTGGCGTCGATCCCTGGTTGCCTGGCGCCGGTACCGAAATCATCCTGCCGACCCGTTACGTCCTGCCACCCGGGCCACGCGAGGGGATCGTCATCAACCTGGCCGAGTACCGCCTGTACTACTATCCGAAAGGCGAGAACGTGGTGCACACCTTCCCGTTGGGGATCGGTCGTGAAGGCTGGGGTTCGCCGATCGCGATCACCAAGATCACTGCCAAGACACCAAACCCGACCTGGACGCCGCCGGCCTCGATTCGCGCCGAACACGCCGCTGACGGCGATATCCTGCCTGCCGTCGTACCGGCTGGCCCGGATAACCCGCTGGGTCCGTTCAAGTTCACCCTGGGCCTGCCGGGCTACCTGATCCACGGCTCGAACAAGAAGTTCGGCATCGGCATGCGCACCAGCCATGGCTGCTTCCGCATGCTCAACAACAATGTTGTGGCACTCTCCAAGATGGTGCCGGTGGGCACCCCGGTGCGGATCATCAACGAGCCTTACAAGTTCGGTGTGAGTGGTGGCAAAGTCTATCTCGAAGCTCACACGCCGTTGGACGACCACGGCAATCCGTCGGTGGTCGACAAACATACGGCCGTCATCAATGCGCTGCTCAAGCGTGAAGACCTGGCCAACAACCTGCGCATGAACTGGGACATGGTTCGTGACGTGGTGGCCGCCGAGGATGGCATGCCGGTCGAAATCGCCGTCCCGGTGAATGGCCAGGGTGCCGCACCGATGGTGTCGAGCATCCCGCCAGAGCTACAGTAAGCCCTTGCCTGCGTGAACCGAAAGGCCTGCCATCGTGCAGGCCTTTTTGTTTTTCGGGTGACGGGAGTGGCGTGGAGAAGGGGCGTTCTTCGGGCAATAAAAAAGCCGGCCCACAAGTGGGCCGGCTCCATAACAATCCGTGAGGATTATTACTTGCGGCTGGCTTTGTCCAGCATACGCAGAGCGCGCTCGTTGGCTTCGTCAGCGGTCTGCTGAGCCTTCTGAGCGGCTGCCAGAGCGTCGTCAGCCTTACGGTAGGCTTCGTCAGCACGGGCTTGAGCGCGAGCTGCTGCGTCTTCAGTCGCAGTCAGACGAGCTTCGGTTTCTTTGGATACGCTGCTGCAACCGGTAGCCAGAACTGCGGCCAGAGCCAGAGCAGAGAATTTCAGAACGTTGTTCATCGTGTTCCCCTTCAAGGACTTTCTATTAAATAGCCATCTCTCGGAAAAGAGAAACTGGCCGGCGTACATAGTACCCATTACTTGTAGTAAGTAAACTGACAGAGCGCAAGAACTGCAAAAAAAATGTTGCCAGGGGCCGCGTGTGACGGGGTTTGTAAAGAAAGTGTGAAGGCCATGCAAATCGGACGCAAGCGGTTGTACCAAGGAAACTTTTTGTTGAACTAAGGGTGACTTTCACGGTCCTCAAACGTCTTAACCCGTAGAACATCCGGCAGGCTGTTTGGTGTCGACCGGCGCCGGCGGCCCAACCCGCTTTCATGGAATTTTTAGCCATGTGCACCTTGAGCAATCCCGCGTTGCACGCCTACTATTTGGGTGTCCCGGGCGTCGAACGATTGCTGATGGACCACGGTCCAAGGGGCATGAGTGGCGTTGAGGTTCCTCCGCCGGATAAACCATCGGTCAAGGCAAAGGTCTGCCAAAAGACCTGCGAGGAGTAGTGATGAGTGAAGCGCTGACCATCCACCATGACCAGGCCGGTCATCAGTTCGAGACCAATGTGGACGGTCATCGTGCCTACCTGACGTACATGGACCTGGGCAAGCAGACGCTGGATATCTATCGCACCTTCGTTCCGAACGCCCTGCGCGGTCGCGGTATCGCCGCGGCCCTGACTGAAAAGGCCCTTGAGTACGCCGAGCAGATGGGCTACACCGTCATTCCATCATGCTCATATGTCGAGCGTTACATGGAACGCCAGCAGCGCCATTCGACCAAGGCCTGAATCGACACCGCACCAACGAAAACGCCGGGCAGATGCCCGGCGTTTTCGTTGGTGCGTATCAGCCGCGCTGGCGCTTGGGCAGCACGTCCTTGAGCTTGGCGTGCATGCTGCGCAGGCTCTTCTCGGTGGCCGCCCAGTCGATGCAGGCGTCGGTCACCGAAACACCGTATTGCAGGTCTTCCAGGTTTTTCGGGATGGCCTGGCAGCCCCAGTTCAGGTGGCTTTCGACCATCAGGCCGATGATCGACTGGTTGCCTTCCAGAATCTGGTTGGCCACGTTCTCCATCACCAGCGGTTGCAGCGCCGGGTCCTTGTTGGAGTTGGCGTGGCTGCAGTCGACCATGATGTTGGCCTTGATCTTGGCCTTGGCCAGATCCTGTTCGCACAGGGCAACGCTGACCGAATCGTAGTTGGGTTTGCCGTTGCCGCCACGCAGCACCACGTGGCCGTAGGCGTTGCCTTTGGTGGTGACGATCGACACGCCGCCTTCCTGGTTGATGCCCAGGAAGCGGTGGGGCTTGGACACCGACTGCAGGGCATTGATCGCCACGGTCAGGCCGCCGTCGGTGCCGTTCTTGAAGCCGACCGCCGAAGACAGGCCCGAGGCCATTTCACGGTGGGTTTGCGATTCGGTGGTACGGGCACCGATGGCCGACCAGCTGATCAGGTCCTGAAGGTATTGCGGGGAGATCGGGTCGAGGGCTTCGGTCGCGGTCGGCAGACCCTTCTCGGCCAGGTCCAGCAGCAATTGGCGACCAATGTGCAGGCCGTCCTGGATCTTGAACGAGTCATCCAGGTACGGATCGTTGATCAAGCCTTTCCAGCCGACGGTGGTACGAGGCTTCTCGAAATACACACGCATGACCAGATAGAGGGTGTCGGAGACTTCTTCGGCCAGTACCTTGAGGCGATCGGCGTACTCGTGGGCGGCCTTGATGTCGTGGATCGAGCAGGGGCCGATCACGACGAACAGGCGATGGTCCTTGCCGTCGAGGATGTTGCGCACCACTTCACGGCCGGCAGTCACGGTCTGCAGGGCCTTGGCGCTGAGGGGAATCTCTTTCTTCAGCTGATCGGGGGTGATCAGGGTCTCGTTGGAGGCAACGTTGAGGTCATCGATCGGTAAATCAGCCATCGTGTTACTCGTCAGGTCACGGGTGCCGGCCGCCAGCAAACCCCGTGCGGCCCAGCAGCAGATTGTTCGCAGCGGGGAGCCGAACCTTAGCGCGTTACATCGGGCGCGACAATGGGCAGGGGGCCGTCAGCGCTGAAAAGGTGCCCTGGCCGTGCGCGAGCTGCCTTGCAGGCCGATCGCGATACAAGGATCGCGCAGGGGGCTCGCCGAGGGGGTCGACATCAGGGGGTGTTCGCCCACCAGCGCTGCTTCGGAAAATTCGGCGCCATGCTGGGCGATCCACTGCTGCGCCAGCACCTGCGCCTGTTCGCCGTGCAGGTCATGTTGCTGATGCACTTGGCAATAATGATGAATATGGCAAACCTGCTCACCCATGCGCGCGCCGAACAGGGCCTGGTCGTCGGTGAAGGCAATGCCCACGCGGTAGCCTGCATCCAGCTGCTGGCACCAGGCAACATAACCGGCATAGCGCGCCTGTGCGCCCAGTGACGGAATGACCACTTCCACCGCAGTGCCGCGACGGTAGGCACGCGGGTGGTTGCAAGCGATGCCGCCAAGCCCCAGGGTATGCAGGTGCCGACGGAACAGGCTGGGAGACGGGCGAAGATTCAGCTCGAGCGGAATCCCGTCAGGGTGCGGCAGAAATCCACACATCGTCGACTCCGTGTCGATTATTTGACCTTTATCGCCTGAGTATAGTGAAGGATCGCAAACCGGCTGATTCGCTGTAAAAAATCGGACAGACAGTCATCGCTTCGACAGGAGAGCGGTATGGATCCTCGTAACAAACGCATCGGCATCATCGGTAGCGGTGCCATCGGTGGCTTCTATGGGCTGATGCTGGCGCGTGCCGGTTTTGACGTGCACTTTCTGCTGCGCAGCGAATATGGCGTGGTGCATGAGCACGGGCTTACGCTGCGCAGCGCTGTGCACGGGGAGTTGCAGATGGACGTCCAGGCTTATGCCTCGGCCAGCGACATGCCGCCGTGCGACTGGTTGCTGATCGGCACCAAGGCCACCAGTAACGCCGAATTGGCGCCGCTGATCGTCCAGGCGGCTGCGCCCGGTGCCAGGGTGGTGTTGCTGCAGAATGGCCTGGGCGTCGAGGAGCAGTTGCGTGGCGCGTTGCGCGACGACATGCACCTGCTCGGGGGGCTGTGCTTTATCTGTGTGAACCGTGAAGCGCCCGGGGTGATCCGCCACCAGGCGCTTGGCGCGGTCAACCTGGGTTACCACAGCGGTCCCAGCGATGACCGCGGCGCAGCCATCGTCGCCGAGGGCGCCGAATTGTTCCGCGCGGCGGGCGTCGACTCGCAGCCAATGGACAACCTCGCTCAAGCGCGCTGGCAGAAGCTGGTGTGGAATGTGCCGTACAACGGCCTGTCGGTGTTGCTGCAGGCCAGCACGACGCCTCTGATGACTGATCCCGACAGCCGCGCGCTGGTTCGCGGGCTGATGGCCGAAGTGGTCGAGGGCGCACGGGCCTGCGGGCATATCCTGCCGGAGGGCTATGCCGAGCACCTGTTCCGGGTCACCGAGCAGATGCCTGACTACTGGCCGAGCATGTACCACGATCACGCTCAGCAGCGGCCGCTGGAGTTGCAGGTGATCTACGGCGAGCCCCTGGCCCGTGCTCGCGAGGCCGGTTGCCACTTGCCGAAGATGGAGGCGCTGTACCAGGCGCTGGCGTTCATCGACCGGCGCAACTGCGCGGGCTGAAGCCTATGGCTGGCCGCTGCGCCGGACGGCGAAGCGGCTCTCCACGGCACTGCTAAGCTGTAGCTTGCTCTGCCCCCGCGGCAGTGGAGGAGGCCGAATGATCCGTTCCATGCTGTACGCCACCGATCTCGGCGTGTATGCGCCCTTCGTCATGCAACACGCCCTGGCCTTGGCGCGGACCTTCAACGCAGAGTTGTACGTGATCCACGCCGTCGAACCCATGGGCCAGTTCGCCGAGTCGTTGCTGCAAAGCTATCTCGATGAGCAGACCCTCGACCGCCTGCACTCGCAGGGGGTCAATACGGTGATGGCCAACATCGAGCAGCAGGTGCTGGAAAATTTTCGCGAGGAATTGGGCGAGGCGGCCGATCTGGCGGTGATCAAGGCCGTGCGCGTGCGCCAGGGCGATCCGGCGCAAGTGATTCTGGAGCAGGCCCAGCGCCTGGCGGTCGACCTGTTGATCTTCGGCAGTCATGCCGAGGGCGCGGGTGTCGATGTACCGATTGGTCGCACAGCGGTGCGGCTGCTGCAACTGTCCCCGGTGCCGGTGTACATGGTGCCGTTGGCACAGCATTTGGGGCGTAGGAAAGTCTGATGCTGGCGGTAGGTCTTTTCCTTGGGGTGTAACAAAATAGTTCTAGATTTATTTCTCTTACCACTAATATAGTTATAAATCGTTGCTGCCAGCAGCCGGTGACCTACCGCTGATTCGAGGGGAATCTATGAAGCTTCAACAACTGCGCTATATCTGGGAAGTAGCGCACCACGACCTCAACGTCTCCGCGACTGCGCAGAGCCTGTACACGTCTCAGCCCGGGATCAGCAAGCAGATCCGTCTCCTCGAGGACGAACTGGGCGTAGAAGTCTTCGCCCGCAGCGGCAAGCACCTGACCCGCGTCACCCCGGCGGGCGAGCGCATCATCACCACCGCTGGCGAGATCCTGCGCAAGGTCGAAAGCATCAAGCAGATCGCCCAGGAGTTCTCCAACGAGAAGAAGGGCACGCTGTCCATCGCGACCACCCACACCCAGGCCCGCTATGCCCTGCCTCCGGTGATCAGCAACTTCATCAAGCAGTACCCCGAAGTATCCCTGCACATGCACCAGGGCTCGCCGATGCAGATCGCCGAGATGGCCGCTGACGGCACTGTCGATTTCGCCATCGCTACCGAGGCGCTGGAGCTGTTCGGCGATCTGATCATGATGCCGTGCTACAAATGGAATCGTTGCGTGGTGGTGCCCCAGGGGCATCCGCTGACCAAGCTGCCGAAGCTGACCCTCGAAGCGGTGGCCGAGTACCCGATCGTCACCTATGTGTTCGGTTTCACGGGCCGCTCCAAGCTCGACGAAGCGTTCAACCATCGCGGCCTGACGCCGAAGGTGGTGTTCACCGCCGCAGACGCCGACGTGATCAAGACGTATGTGCGCCTCGGTCTGGGCGTGGGTATCGTCGCGAAGATGGCGGTCGATCCGAAGCTCGACAGCGACCTGGTGTGCCTGGATGCGAGCGAGCTGTTCGAAGCCAGCATCACCAAGATCGGCTTCCGCCGTGGCACCTTCCTGCGTGGCTTCATGTGCGATTTCATCGAGAAGTTCGCACCGCACCTGACCCGAGAAGTGATGGCCAAGGCCATCCAGTGCCACAACAAGCAGGAGCTCGAAGAGCTGTTTGAAGGGGTTGAGTTACCCGTGCACTGAGTTGGTATGAAGCAGGGGCCGCGTTGCGGCCCCGTCGCGGGGCGAGCCCGCGCCTACAGGTCTTGTGTAGGCGCGGGCTTGCCCCGTTTGTTTTCAGGCCTTGCTGATCAGGTTGCCCGCGTGCAAGCCGCATTCCTTCTGCGTCGACTCCTCCCACCACCAGCGCCCCTCGCGCTCGTGCTGGTTCGGCAGCACCGGGCGCGTGCAAGGTTCGCAGCCGATGCTGATGAAGCCGCGCTCATGCAGGCTGTTGTACGGCAGCTCGAGCATGCGGATATAACCCCAGACTTCCGCGCTGCTCATCTGTGCCAGAGGGTTGAACTTGTACAGGGTGCGTTCGGGCGTCGAGAATGCCGAATCGATCTCCAGTGCTGCAACCTGACTGCGGGTGCCAGGGCTCTGATCGCGGCGCTGGCCGGTTGCCCAGGCGCTGACGGTGGCCAGCTTGCGACGCAGCGGCTCGATCTTGCGGATGCCACAGCATTCGCCATGGCCATCCTTGTAGAAGCTGAACAGGCCCTTTTCCTTGACGAATGGGTCGAGCTTGGCGCGGTCCGGGCTGAGGATCTCGATCGGCAGGTTGTACTGCTCGCGAACCTGATCGATGAAGCGGTAGGTTTCCGGGTGCAGGCGACCGGTGTCGAGGCTGAACACCTTCACTTGCTTGTTCAGCTTCCAGGCCATGTCGACCAGCACCACGTCCTCGGCACCGCTGAAGGAGATCCACAGGTCGTCGCCGAAGTGTTCGAAGGCGAGCTTGAGAATGTCCTGCGGGGACTTGCTGGCATAGGTCGCGGCCAGGGCGGCGACGTCGAAGGGTTGGCTCATCAGGCGGTTTCCATCGTGTGTATGGCGCTGTGCGCTCGTAATGGGTCGATGGTAACAAAAAATGGCGGGGTAGACGGGCTCGAATAGGTGACGCCCGCTTTGCGGGCGGATCATCGGCTATAGCCCCTGCAAGGTCTCCATCAGCACCCGCACTTTGGCGATCGACTCCTCGTACTCGGCCTCCCACGCCGAATCAGCCACCACCGCGCCACCGCCCCAGCAACTGACCTGACCCTCCTTGACCAGCAGGCTGCGGATGGCGATCGAGCTGTCCATCTCGCCGCGCACGTCGATGTATAGCAGCGAGCCGCAGTACAGGGCCCGGCGTGTCGGCTCCAGTTCATCGATGATCTGCATGGCACGGATCTTCGGAGCCCCGGTGATCGAGCCGCCGGGAAAACTGCCGGCGATCAGGTCCAGTGCATCCTTGTCGGCGGCCAGGCGCCCGGTGACGCTGCTGACCAGGTGGTGGACGTTGGGGTAGCTCTCGAGGCTGAACAGCTCCGGCACCTTCACCGAGCCGATCTCGCAGGTACGGCCGATGTCGTTGCGCAACAGGTCAACGATCATCAGGTTCTCCGAGCGGTCCTTGGTGCTGGCTTGCAGCTCGCGGGCGTTGCGCAGGTCTTGCTCCGGGTCCGCCGAGCGTGGTCGGGTGCCCTTGATCGGGCGGGTCTCGACGTCGCCCTGGCTGACGCGGATGAAGCGCTCCGGCGAAAAGCTCAGCAGCGCGCTGTCGGGGCTCAGTTGCTGGAAGCCCGAGAACGGCGTCGGGCAGGCGCTGCGCAGCGCCTGGTAGGCGTGCCACGGATCGCCCTGGCAGGGGGCGCGAAAGCGCTGGGTGAGGTTGATCTGGTAGCAGTCGCCGGCGTGGATATAGCGTTGTACCTGATCGAAGGCTGCGTGGTACTGCTCGGCACGAAGGTCGCCCTGCATTGGAGACAGCAGCTTGAAGGTTCCGCTGAGTGACGCGTCATCCTCCTCGAACAGGCGGATCAGGCGCTGGCGTTCGCTGTCGGCCAAGGCGGGATGGAACACCAATTGGCTGGTGCGCAGTTGATGGTCGGTGATGGCGGCCCAGGCGTACAGGCCCAGTTGCGCATCGGGCAGGCCGAGGTCGTCTGTCGCCTGCTGCGGTAGATGCTCCAGGCGCCTGCCGAAGTCATAGCTCAGGTAGCCGATCAGTCCGCCGGCGAACGGCAGTTCGCTATCGTCGGGCAATGTAGCCTCGCCGAGTCCTGCCAGGGCCTGGCGCAGCCGCTGCAGATAGTGTTCACCGCTTTCGCCGTCCTGCGCTTGCAGTTGTTGCAGTGGCCAGGCACTGAACAGGTCGAAGCGCCCGCGCTCGGCGACCGGGCGGGCGCTGTCGAGCAGAATGGCGCCGGGGGCCAGGCGCAAGCGGCTGAAGTAGTGCGCAGGGTCGGGCTGGTAGGGCAGGGGGTGCAGCGTACAGGTCGGCATCGGAATGGACGGCGATGAAAATCAAGGACGGGGATTGTAGGCCGCTGTAGGAAAAGTGCCTAGCACCAGTTGGAGCAGGCCGCCCCTGCAGGGACGGCCTGTCCTGGCATCACTGCTGGACGACGTGCCCGAACAGCCCCTGAGCCACTCGCACCCGGGTCTCGGCATCTTCGCTGATGCCGTCCTTGGCCAGCGCCTCGATATGCGCCTCGATGGCGTGGGTACGCTGGGTCAGGCCGCAGTCATTGGCGATCTGGATGTTAAGGCCGGGGCGGGCGTTGAGCTCCAGGATCAGCGGGCCTTTGTCCTGGTCCAGCACCATGTCCACGCCGATGTAGCCCAGCCCGCACAGCTCGTAGCAGCTGGCAGCCAGCTTCATGAAACCGTCCCAGTTCGGCAACTGCACGCCATCCACCGCGTTGGTGGTGTCCGGGTGTTTGCTGATGATCCGGTTCAGCCAGGTGCCGCGCAGGGTGACGCCGGTGGCGAGGTCCACGCCGACCCCGATCGCGCCCTGGTGCAGGTTGGCCTTGCCGCCGGACTGGCGGGTCGGCAGGCGCAGCATGGCCATCACCGGGTAGCCCATCAGCACGATGATGCGGATGTCGGGTACACCTTCGTAGCTGATGCTCTTGAAGATCTGGTCCGGGGTGACGCGGTACTCGATCAGGGCGCGGTCGCGGTGCCCACCCAGCGAATACAGCCCGGTGAGGATGCTCGAGATCTGGTGCTCGATTTCCTCATGGCTGATGATCTTGCCCGAGACCGTGCGGTAACGGTCCTCGAAGCGGTCGGCGACCACCAGGATGCCATCGCCGCCAGCGCCTTGCGCCGGCTTGATGACGAAGTCGCTGCGCCCGCCGATGATCTCGTCGAGCTTCTCGATCTCTTTTTCGGTTTCGATGATGCCGTACATCTCCGGCACATGGATGCCGGCCGCCAGTGCGCGCTCCTTGGTGATGATCTTGTCGTCGACGATCGGGTACAGGTGGCGCTTGTTGTACTTCAGGACATAGTCCGCGTTGCGCCGGTTGATACCCATGATGCCCCGGGCCTCCAGGGCTTTCCACGTCTTGATCAGTCCGAACATCAGGCGTCAGCCTTCTTCAGGAATGCCTTGAAGCGAACGAGCTCGGTCAGGCGGTAGCCGCGGTAGCGACCCATCGCCAGCATGAAGCCCACCAGGATCAGCAGCACGGCCGGGAAGGTGAAGACGAAGTACACGGCTTCCGGCACGGTCATCAGCAGGTGCGCCAAGGAGGCTGCGAACAGGGTGCCGACGGCGACTTTCATTGCATGGCCGCCGCCACGTTCTTCCCAGGTGATCGACAGGCGCTCGATGGTCATGGTCAGGATCACCATCGGGAACAGTGCCACCGACAGCCCGCGCTCCAGGCCCAGCTTGTGGCTGAACAGGCTGATTGCGGCGATCAGCACCACGACGAAGGTCAGCACCACCGACAGGCGCGGCAGCATCTGCAGCTTCAGGTGTTCAAGATAGGAGCGCAGCGAAAGGCCCAGGGCGGTGATCACCGTGAACAGCACGATGCCGAAGCCTAGCTGCGTTTCGCGGAAGGCCAGGGCAATCAGCACCGGGGTGAAGGTGCCGAGGGTCTGAATGCCGATCAGGTTGCGCAGCACGAGGATGACCAGCACGCCGATCGGGATCATCACCATGATCATGAAGGTCTGCTGGGTTTGCAGCGGCAGGCCGTACAGGGAGTACTCGAGGAAGTCGGCGTCGGTGTTCTCGTCGGTCAGCTTGGCCAGGCGGATGGCGTTCATCTCGCTGTTGTTCATGCTGAAGGTGACGGTGGCCTTCTTGCCGCCATCGACGGTGATCAGGTTTTCATCGCCGGTCCACCACAGCAGGCGGTCATTGGGCAGGCCCTGCTCGCCGGTTTCCGGGTTGAAGTACAGCCAGGCGTTGCCGTTGAAACTGCGCAGCCACAGTTCAGGGCTTTGCGGGGTGTCGGCAACCAGGCGGATGGTGTGGACCTTTTCCATCGGCACGTGGGCGATCGACAGCAGCAGGTCGATGACCTGGGCTTTCTTCATGGGGGAGTTGTCGCCGGCCAGCAGCAGCTTGGCGTTGTCATCGTTGGGGTTGTTGACGCGCTTGATGGTCTCGCTGACGAAGGTCTCGACGTCGGCAGAGTGCTGGCGGATCGGTGCCATCAGCGCTTCGGCGGCAATTTTCTCGGGGCCTTCGACCGCCAGGCTGTCACGGAAGGTCGGGCCCTTGATCTTGGCTTTTTCGGTGCTGTAGCGCTTGGTCAGGACCAGGCGGTAGTAGAGGGTCTGATTGCCGCTGGCGCGGCGAGCCGACCAGGTGACCTTGCGATTGCCATCGGTGCGGTTGACGCTGACCCCGTAGTTGTTGGAGATGAAGCTCTCGTTGAGGCTCACGTAGTCGCGGTTCAGCGGCGGCACGAACATCTGGATCTTTACCGGGTCCTTGGGACTGGCAACGAACTCGACCTTGGCGTCGATGTTCCACAGGTCGTCGGTCTCGTCTTCGGTTACCGGGATGCCCAGGATGAAGATCTGGTAGCAGGTGACCGTCACGCCCAGCAGCACCAGGATGGTGATCAGGACTTTCAGGTGCAGGGTAAGAGAGCGCATCGGAATTACTCTACTTTGGGAGCTTCGGTGGCACAGGCAGGTTTGCCGGCCGCGTATTTGAGGCTGGGGTCGACCAGCGCGTCGAAGTGCTTGAGTGCCTCGGAGCCGATCAGCAGCGGGAACTGGAAGGCGCTGCGGTCGGTGAGGTTGACTTCGATGGTGCGCAGGGCCTGGCCCATGCAGATGTTCAGTTCGATCACCGGGCGGGCGGTGTAGGCCTTGCCTTCGTCCGGATTGTAGTCACCGGCGCGCCGCTTGATCTTGCTCACGCGGGCCAGTGGGCGTTCGATGGGGTGCTTGTGGGCGGCGTCGATGGCCAGGTAGAAACGCACCCAGCTTTCGCCGTCGCGCTTGAAGCGCTTGATGTCGCGCGCGCTGAGCGACGCGGTCTTGGCGCCGGTGTCGAGCTTGGCGGCCACTTCAAGGTCAAGATCGCCCAGGCGGGCGTACTCGTTCAGGCCGTACACGGTCTTTTCGGCCGCATGGCCAAGCGCCGGCAGCAAGGCGAGGCTGAACAACAGTGAATAAAACGTGGGTCTCATAGTCCTGGCGCGGTGCTGTCTGTGTTCGGGGCAGGGCGCAAGCGCCTCGTTCATCTGTCAACAGCATGAAATGATGACAGGCACACTATCCGTAATCCTTGGGAAGCGCGGCATTCTATCACGCCGACGTCTTGACGCCAGCGCGCTGCGATCTGACCGCGGCAGCGTGGGGTAAGTTCGTTATTAGACAATTGTCGACAATGTTGTTTTTGTCTTTGACTGCGCGCCTTTATTTGGCTAGTTTTGGCGCTATCAAGTTACAAGGTGTCGACAATCATGCTGGAAGCGCCCCAGGCCCTCGCACCGGTTGCAGATGATTCCGAAACGCTTTCAGAGAATGTCTTTCGGCGCATCCAGGCGGCCATCGTGAAGGGGGATATCGCCCCGGGCAGCAAGATTTCCGAGCCGGAGCTGGCCCGCACCTACGGCATCAGCCGCGGTCCGCTGCGCGAGGCCATTCATCGACTGGAGGGCCAGCGCCTGCTGGTGCGTGTGCCGCATGTCGGTGCACGGGTGGTATCGCTCAACCACGCCGAGCTGATCGAGCTGTACGAAATCCGCGAATCGCTCGAAGGCATGGCCTGCAGGCTCGCCGCTGAACGCATGAGCGTGGCCCAGATCGACGAACTGCGCCAAGTGCTCGATACCCACGAGCGCGATGCGGCATTCCAGGCCGGGCTTGGCTACTACCAACAGGAAGGCGATTTCGACTTCCACTATCGGATCATCCAGGGCAGCGGCAACCAGACCCTGGTCAAGATGCTGTGTGGCGAGCTGTACCAGCTGGTGCGCATGTACCGCATCCAGTTCTCGGCCACCCCCAACCGTCCGCGCCAGGCTTTCGCCGAACACCACCGCATACTCGATGCCATCGCCGACCGTGACGGCGAGCTGGCCGAACTCCTGATGCGCCGTCATATCGGTGCGTCCAAGCGCAATATCGAGCGTCACTACCAGGACGCCCACAACAACAGCCCACGAGGTGAGTCATGACTGTGAAGAGCACCCCCGGTCAGCGTTTTCGCGACGCCGTAGCCGCCGAGCATCCGCTGCAGGTAGTCGGAGCCATCAACGCCAACCATGCGCTGCTGGCCAAGCGCGCCGGGTTCAAGGCCATCTACCTGTCCGGTGGCGGGGTCGCTGCCGGCTCCCTGGGGCTGCCGGACCTGGGCATCAGCGGGCTGGACGACGTGCTGACCGATGTTCGCCGGATCACCGATGTATGCGACTTGCCGCTGCTGGTGGATGTCGACACCGGCTTTGGTGCCTCGGCGTTCAACGTCGCCCGCACGGTGCGCTCGATGTGCAAGTTCGGCGCCGCGGCCATTCACATCGAGGACCAGGTCGGCGCCAAGCGCTGTGGTCATCGGCCGAACAAGGAGATCGTCTCGCAGCAGGAGATGGTCGACCGGATCAAGGCAGCGGTGGATGCGCGCACTGACGACAGCTTCGTGATCATGGCACGTACCGACGCCCTGGCAGTGGAAGGCTTGAATGCGGCATTGGACCGTGCCGAGGCGTGCGTCGAGGCCGGCGCCGACATGGTCTTCCCCGAAGCCATCACCGAGCTGCAGATGTACAAGACCTTCGCCGACCGGGTGAAGGCGCCGATCCTGGCCAATATCACCGAGTTTGGTGCCACGCCGCTGTACACCACCGACGAGCTGGCGTCGGTCGATGTGTCGCTGGTGCTGTACCCACTGTCGGCGTTCCGCGCCATGAACAAGGCTGCCGAGAACGTCTACGCCGCCCTGCGCCGCGACGGCACGCAGAAGAATGTGATCGACACCATGCAGACCCGCATGGAGCTCTACGATGCCATTGGTTATCACGCGTTCGAGCAGAGCCTCGATGCGCTGTTTGCGCAGAAGAAGGGCTGAGGATTTTTGTTGAAGCGGCTGGCCTGTTCGCGGGCAAGCCCGCTCCCACAGTGTCACTTGCCCTGACAGCTTCATGGAAAAGCACTACCCCTGTAGGAGCGGGCTTGCCCGCGAACAGGCCGGTACAGACAAACCCGATTAGCTCGCTAGATTTCCATAACAAGTTCAAGAAAGGAGAAACACCATGGCCGAAGCAAAAGTACTCAGTGGTGCCGGCCTGCGTGGCCAGGTGGCCGGGCAGACCGCGCTGTCGACCGTGGGCCAGGCCGGTGCCGGCCTGACCTATCGTGGCTACGACGTGCGCGACCTGGCCGCTGGCGCCGAGTTCGAGGAAGTCGCCTACCTGCTGCTCTATGGTGAGCTGCCGAGCAAGGCCGAGCTGGATGACTACAAACACAAGCTCAAGGGACTGCGCGACCTGCCGCAAGCGCTCAAGGAAGTGCTCGAACGCATCCCGCGCGACGCCCATCCAATGGACGTGATGCGCACGGGCTGCTCGGTGCTCGGTACCCTGGAGCCGGAGCTGACCTTCGAGGCCCAGCGCGACAAGACCGATCGCCTGCTGGCACTGTTCCCGGCGGTGATGTGCTACTGGTACCGCTTCACCCACCACGGCGTGCGCATCGACTGCAGCAGCGACGAGGACACCCTCGGTGGCCACTTCCTGCACCTGCTGCACGGCAAGAAGCCGAGCGAGCTGCACGTGAAGGTGATGAACGTCTCGCTGATCCTTTACGCCGAGCACGAATTCAACGCCTCGACCTTCACTGCGCGGGTCTGTGCCTCGACCCTGTCGGACCTGTACTCCTGCGTCACGGCCGCCATCGGCTCGCTGCGCGGCCCGTTGCACGGCGGTGCCAACGAGGCGGCGATGGAGCTGATCGAGCGCTTCCAGAGCCCGCAGGAGGCGACCGCCGAACTGCTGCGCATGCTCGAGCGCAAGGACAAGATCATGGGCTTCGGCCACGCCATCTACAAAGAGTCCGACCCGCGCAACGAGGTGATCAAGGGCTGGTCGAAGCAGTTGGCCGACGAGGTGGGCGACAAGGTCCTGTACCCGGTATCCGAGGCCATCGACAAGACGATGTGGGAGCAGAAGCGCTTGTTCCCCAACGCCGATTTCTACCATGCCTCGGCGTACCATTTCATGGGCATCCCGACCAAGCTGTTCACCCCGATCTTCGTCTGCTCGCGCCTGACCGGCTGGGCGGCGCACGTGTTCGAGCAGCGCGCCAACAACCGCATCATTCGTCCGAGCGCCGAGTACACCGGCGTCGAGCAGCGCCAGTTCGTGCCGATCGACAAGCGCTGACAAAAGGCGCGCCGCGCGCCCTGTAGGAGCGGGCTTGCCCCGCGATAGCGTCAGACCAGACAGCATCATTGGCACGACTGACGCCATCGCGGGACAAGCCCGCTCCTACAAGAGCGACCGCGGCCCTTGGATAACCGTGACCGAGCCTGATAACGATATGAACACCGCATACCGCAAGAACCTGCCAGGCACTGCCCTGGACTACTTCGACACCCGCGCGGCGGTCGAGGCTATCAAGCCCGGCGCCTACGACGGCCTTCCCTATACCTCCCGCGTGCTCGCCGAAAACCTGGTACGCCGCTGCGATCCGGCCACCCTCGACGCCTCGCTCGGACAATTGATCGAGCGCAAGCGCGACCTCGACTTCCCTTGGTTCCCGGCGCGCGTGGTGTGCCACGACATTCTCGGCCAGACCGCCCTGGTCGACCTGGCGGGCCTGCGCGATGCCATCGCCGACAAGGGTGGCGATCCAGCGCAGGTCAATCCAGTGGTGCCGGTGCAATTGATCGTCGACCACTCGCTGGCCGTGGAGTGCGGCGGTTTCGATCCGCAAGCATTCGAGAAGAACCGCGCCATCGAAGACCGTCGAAACGAAGACCGTTTCCACTTCATCAACTGGACCAAGCAGGCGTTCAAGAACGTCGACGTGATCCAGCCGGGCAACGGCATCATGCACCAGATCAACCTGGAGAAGATGTCGCCAGTGATCCACAGCGATCGCGGCGTGGCCTACCCGGACACTTGCGTCGGCACCGACAGTCACACGCCGCATGTGGACGCCCTGGGCGTGATCGCCATCGGCGTGGGTGGCCTTGAGGCCGAGAACGTCATGCTCGGTCGCGCCTCGTGGATGCGCCTGCCGGAAATCGTCGGCGTCGAGCTGACCGGTCGACTGGCACCGAACATCACCGCTACCGACCTGGTACTGGCTCTGACCGAGTTCCTGCGCAAGCAGAAAGTGGTTGGCGCCTACCTCGAATTCCATGGCGAGGGTGCCCGGGCGCTGACCCTGGGCGACCGTGCCACCATTTCCAACATGGCACCTGAATACGGCGCCACTGCGGCGATGTTCGCCATCGACCAGCAGACCATCGACTACCTGCGCCTGACCGGTCGTGATGACCAGCAGGTGCAACTGGTCGAGACCTACGCCAAGGTCGCCGGCTTGTGGGCCGACAGCCTGGCCAAGGCCGAATACGAGCGCACGCTGACCTTCGACCTGTCGAGTGTGGTGCGCAACATGGCCGGCCCGTCCAACCCGCACGCCCGCGTGGCTACCAGCGATCTGGCGGCAAAGGGCATTGCCGGGGCTTGGGAAGAAGTGCCGGGGCAGATGCCCGATGGTGCAGTGATCATCGCCGCCATCACCAGTTGCACCAACACCAGCAACCCGCGCAACGTCATCGCCGCCGGCCTGCTGGCGCGCAACGCCAACCGGCTCGGCCTGGGGCGCAAACCCTGGGTCAAGTCCTCGCTGGCGCCGGGCTCCAAGGCGGTACAGCTGTATCTGAAAGAGGCCGGCCTGGAACAGGAACTCGAGCAGTTGGGCTTCGGTATCGTCGCCTTCGCCTGCACCACCTGCAATGGCATGTCTGGCGCACTGGATCCGGTGATCCAGCAGGAGATCATTGACCGTGATCTCTATGCCACGGCAGTGCTCTCGGGTAACCGCAACTTCGACGGGCGTATCCATCCCTACGCCAAGCAGGCATTCCTGGCGTCGCCGCCGCTGGTGGTGGCCTATGCCATCGCCGGCACCATCCGCTTCGATATCGAGAAGGATGTACTAGGCGTGGTCGACGGCAAGGAAATCCGCCTGAAGGATATCTGGCCAAGCGATGAAGAGATCGACGCGGTGGTACGTGCTTCGGTCAAGCCCGAGCAGTTCCGCCAGGTGTACATCCCGATGTTCACCATCGAGGAAGACAAGGGGCCGAAGGTTGCGCCGTTGTACGAATGGCGCCCGATGAGCACCTATATTCGGCGTCCCCCTTACTGGGAAGGCGCCCTGGCCGGTGAGCGCACCCTGCGCGGCATGCGTCCGCTGGCGGTGCTGCCCGACAACATCACCACCGACCACCTGTCGCCGTCGAACGCCATCATGCTCGACAGCGCGGCGGGCGAGTACCTGGCGAAGATGGGCCTGCCGGAGGAGGACTTCAACTCCTACGCCACCCACCGCGGCGACCACCTCACCGCGCAGCGCGCGACCTTCGCCAACCCCAAGCTGTTCAACGAGATGGTGCGCAACGAAGACGGCAGCGTGAAGCAGGGCTCGCTGGCGCGCATCGAGCCGGAAGGCAAGGTGACGCGCATGTGGGAGGCGATCGAGACCTACATGGCGCGCAAGCAGCCGCTGATCATTGTCGCCGGTGCTGACTACGGGCAGGGCTCGTCGCGGGACTGGGCGGCCAAGGGCGTGCGTCTGGCGGGCGTCGAGGCGATCGTCGCCGAAGGCTTCGAGCGCATCCACCGCACCAACCTGATCGGCATGGGTGTGTTGCCGCTGGAGTTCCAGCCGGGCACAACGCGCATGACCCTGGGCCTGGACGGCAGCGAGACCTACGATGTGGTCGGTGCGCGCACGCCGCGCGCAACCCTGACGCTGGTGGTGACCCGCCGCGATGGCGAGCGTGTCGAAGTGCCGGTGACCTGCCGTCTGGACACCGCTGAAGAAGTGTCGATCTACGAGGCGGGCGGGGTGCTGCAGCGCTTTGCCCAGGACTTCCTCGAAGCGACGGCCTAATGACCTGAACCCCGCTTTTACCCTGTAGAAGCGGGCTAGTCCCGCGATTGCGTCAGCAGGAGCAATAACGCTGTCTGTTCTGACGCCATCGCGGGGCAAGCCCGCTCCCACGGGGGCGTGTGGGGCCTTGAAGGATGAGTGCTCATGGCATCTATAGCGCAAGTGAAAATCCCCGCCACCTACATCCGTGGTGGCACCAGCAAGGGCGTGTTCTTCCGCCTGCAAGACCTTCCCGAGCGCGCCCAGGTGCCAGGCCCTGCGCGCGATGCCTTGCTGTTGCGAGTGATCGGCAGTCCCGACCCCTATGCCAAGCAGATCGACGGCATGGGTGGTGCGACCTCCAGCACCAGCAAGACCGTGATTCTTTCGCCAAGCAGCAAGGCCGATCACGATGTCGACTACTTGTTCGGCCAGGTCGCCATCGACAAGGCCTTCGTCGACTGGAGCGGCAACTGCGGCAACCTCTCGGCGGCCGTAGGTTCGTTCGCCATCGCCGGTGGCATGGTGGACCCGGCACGCATCCCGCGCAACGGCATGGCGACAGTGCGCATCTGGCAGGCCAATATCGGCAAGACCATCATTGCTCATGTACCGATCACCGAGGGTGAGGTGCAGGAAACCGGCGACTTCGAGCTCGATGGCGTGACCTTCCCGGCGGCCGAAGTGCAACTGGAGTTCCTCGACCCTGCAGCCGATGAAGACGGCGAGGGCGGCGGGGCGATGTTCCCAACCGGCAACCTGGTTGACGATCTCGAGGTGCCAGGTGTCGGCACGTTCAAGGCGACCCTGATCAATGCCGGCATCCCGACCATCTTCGTCAATGCCGCCGACATCGGTTACACCGGAACCGAGCTTCAGGATGCGATCAATGGCGATGCCGCCGCGCTGGCGCGTTTCGAGACCATCCGTGCCCATGGCGCGGTACGTATGGGCCTGATCGAGCACATCGACCAGGCCGCCGGCCGCCAGCACACGCCGAAGGTCGCTTTCGTCGCGCCTGCTACGTCGTATACCGCTTCCAGCGGCAAGGCTGTGGCGGCGAGCGATATCGATCTGGTGGTGCGGGCGCTATCCATGGGCAAGTTGCATCACGCGATGATGGGGACGGCGGCGGTGGCCATTGGCACGGCGGCGGCGATTCCCGGCACTCTGGTGAACCTGGCGGCCGGTGGAGGAGAGCGTAGCGCGGTGCGTTTCGGTCACCCGTCCGGGACGTTGCGGGTGGGCGCCGAGGCGCGCAAGGCGGAGGGTGAGTGGACGGTGATCAAGGCCATCATGAGCCGCAGTGCGCGGGTGTTGATGGAAGGGTGGGTGAGGGTGCCTGGCGACGCCTTCTAGGCCTCCAGCCTGCGCCTCACCTGTGTGTAGGAGCAGCTGTCTTGCTCAAAAATCTGAGGCCTGCCCAATCCCGGTGGGAGCGGCGGTTCGCCGCTGCGACTTGTCCCGCGATCACCGGCGTAGCCGGTGCCATGCATCGCGGTGTTTCTTTCGCGGGCAAGCCCGCTCCCACAGGGACCTGCGCTCCTACTGGGATCCTTCCGGAATTGAAAAAGCCCCGGTATTTCTACCGGGGCTTTTCATTTACAACCGACTGCTCAGCTTACGCCTGAACCACCGGGATCTTGGCGTTGGCCGCCGCTTCACGGAACTCGGCGATCTGATCGAAGCTCAGGTAGCGGTAGACGTCGGCAGCCATGCTGTCGATATCCTTGGCGTACTGCAGGTACTCTTCGACGGTCGGCAGCTTGCCGAGGATCGACGCGACTGCAGCCAGCTCCGCCGACGCCAGGTAGACGTTGGTGGCATCGCCCAGACGGTTCGGGAAGTTACGGGTCGAGGTGGAGACCACGGTCGAACCGGTCTGAACACGTGCCTGGTTACCCATGCACAGCGAGCAGCCTGGCATTTCCATGCGCGCGCCAGCCTTGCCGTAGATGCCGTAGTAGCCTTCCTCGGTCAGCTGGTGGGCGTCCATCTTGGTGGGCGGCGCCAGCCACAGACGGGTCGGGATACCGCCCTTGACCTTGTCCAGCAGCTTGCCGGCAGCGCGGAAGTGACCGATGTTGGTCATGCACGAACCGATGAACACTTCGTCGATCTTCTCGCCTTGTACCTGCGATAGCAGGCGGGCGTCGTCCGGGTCGTTCGGCGCGCAGAGCACAGGCTCCTTGACGTCGGCCAGGTCGATTTCGATGATCTCGGCGTATTCGGCATCGGCGTCGGCCGACAGCAGCTCAGGGTTGGCCAGCCAGGCTTCCATCGCTTGCGCACGGCGCTCCATGGTGCGAGCGTCGCCGTAGCCTTCGCTGATCATCCAGCGCAGCAGGGTGATGTTCGACTGCAGGTACTCGGCGATGGCCTTTTCCGGCAGCTTGATGGTGCAACCGGCAGCCGAACGCTCGGCCGAAGCGTCGGACAGCTCGAACGCCTGCTCGACGGTCAGCTCGTCCAGGCCTTCGATTTCCAGGATGCGGCCGGAGAAGGCGTTCTTCTTGCCTTTCTTCTCGACGGTCAGCAGGCCCTTCTGGATGGCGTAGTAAGGGATGGCGTGGACCAGGTCACGCAGGGTGATGCCAGGTTGCAGCTTGCCCTTGAAGCGCACCAGTACCGACTCCGGCATGTCCAGCGGCATGACGCCGGTGGCAGCGGCGAAGGCGACCAGGCCGGAACCGGCCGGGAACGAGATGCCGATCGGGAAGCGGGTGTGCGAGTCGCCACCGGTGCCGACGGTGTCAGGCAGCAGCATGCGGTTCAGCCAGCTGTGGATGATGCCGTCGCCTGGACGCAGGGACACGCCGCCACGGGTGCGGATGAAATCCGGCAGGGTGTGGTGGGTGGTGACGTCGATCGGTTTCGGGTAGGCCGCGGTGTGGCAGAACGACTGCATGACCAGGTCGGCGGAGAAGCCCAGGCATGCCAGGTCTTTCAGCTCGTCACGGGTCATCGGGCCGGTGGTGTCCTGGGAACCGACGGTGGTCATCTTCGGTTCGCAGTAGGCACCCGGGCGTACGCCTTGGCCTTCCGGCAGGCCGCAGGCGCGACCGACCATCTTCTGTGCCAGGGTGAAGCCCTTGCCGGTGTCGGCAGGCTGTTCTGGCTTCTTGAACAGGTCCGAAGCACCCAGGCACAGTTCGGCACGGGCTTTTTCGGTCAGGCCACGGCCGACGATCAGCGGGATACGGCCGCCAGCGCGGACTTCGTCCAGCAGCACTTCGGTTTTCAGTTCGAAGGTGGTGACCAGCTCGCCGCTGTCGTGACGCTTGACTTCACCTTTGAACGGGTAGACGTCGATGACATCGCCCATGGCCAGGTTGGTGCAGTCGAATTCGATCGGCAGGGCGCCGGCGTCTTCCATGGTGTTGTAGAAGATCGGGGCGATCTTGGTGCCGAAGCAGAAACCACCGGCGCGCTTGTTCGGCACGTACGGGATGTCGTCGCCGAAGAACCACAGCACCGAGTTGGTGGCGGATTTACGCGAGGAGCCGGTACCGACCACGTCGCCGACGTAGGCAACCGGGAAGCCCTTGGCCTTGACCGCTTCGATCTGGGCCAGTGGGCCGACCGAACCAGGCTGCTGCGGTTCGATGCCATCACGGGCCATCTTCAGCATGGCCAGGGCGTGCAGTGGGATGTCAGGGCGCGACCAGGCGTCCGGGGCAGGGGACAGGTCATCGGTGTTGGTTTCGCCTGGCACCTTGAATACGGTCAGGGTGTACTTGTCGGCGATGGCTGGGCGCGAGGTGAACCACTCGCCGGCAGCCCAGGACTCCAGGACGGCCTTGGCGTGCACGTTGCCGGCCTTGGCTTTTTCGGCCACGTCGTGGAAGGCGTCGAACATCAGCAGGGTGTGCTTGAGCTGTTCGCCCGCGACGGCGCCCAGTTCGGCGTCGTCCAGCAGCGCGACCAGCGTCTCGATGTTGTAGCCACCCTGCATGGTGCCCAGCAGCTCGGTGGCGTGCTTGCGGTCGATCAGTGGCGACTTGGCTTCGCCCTTGGCGACAGCGGAGAGGAACGCGGCCTTGACGTAGGCAGCTTCGTCGACTCCTGGCGGAACGCGATTGGTGATCAGGTCTACGAGGAAGGCTTCTTCGCCGGCCGGCGGGTTTTTCAGCAGCTCGACCAGGCCTGCAGTTTGTTCGGCGTTCAGCGGCTGGGGCACGATACCCAGGGCGGCACGCTCTTCGATGTGTTTGCGGTAGGCTTCAAGCACAGTTATTACCCTCATCAGTGGTCCCTAAAGGGAGTCCGGGACGCTCATCCAGCATTCCCTGCACCCATGCGCGGATCACGGCTTTTTGAGCCGTCCAGCCAGGGTCGCAGAGAATCCTTACAGAAGCTGCTTTCAAAGTTTTACGCCTGTAGAACGGAGCGTTGATGAGGGGTTGGCGCGGGCCATGCGGGGAGCATGGCCTGGGCCAACACCGTTCTACCGGATGAACTGTGCTCGTGACGCTTTGAAAACAGCTTCCAACGGACATTGTTGCCTTGAAAAGGCGGGGTGATTCTACGGCAAAAAAACACGGAAGGTAAGTTGCCGACGATGACTTTAACGAGTGACCCCGGTTAGACAAAGGGCTAACATGACGCCGTGTTCCACCGCCAAGCCGTTGTTTTTCCATGTCCAACCAGTCCATCAAGACCCCTTGCGTCGGCCTTTGCTCAACTGTCTACGGAGACACCGTCTGCCGTGGCTGCAAGCGCTTTCACCATGAAGTGATCAATTGGAACGGTTATGACGAGGAGCAGAAGCGTGCCGTCTGGCTGCGCCTGGAGCAGTTGCTGGTGCAGGTGATGATGGCCAAGCTTGAAGTGTTCGACAAAGACCGTCTGCGCGAGCAACTCGAACAGCGCTCGATCCGCTTTCTTGCACACCAGTCCGAATACTGCTGGGCCTACCAGTTGATCGCCCGCGGTGCCCGCATGATCCGTGACCTGGAAGCCTACGGCATGGCCCTGCTGCCGGAGTTCCGCGATTGGGAGCTGCCGCAGTTGCGCGACGCCATCGACCGCGAGTTCTTCCTGCTTTCCGAGGCCCATTACCAGCGCTACATCGCGCCTGCTTTCCTGCAGCAGTCGCTGGGGTAAGACTTCAGGCTGCTGCGCCGCGCTCGTACTTTTTAGCGTTGACGCTCCCTCACTTCCAGGAGCGCCGTATGTCTAGTTTCGAGTTTCAACCCCTGCTGAGTTTCAACGCGCGTTGCCAATGGCAGCTTCATGATCGCCCTATTACCGTCGGCCAATGGAAAGAGAACAGTGACATGTTCCGGCCGTTCTGGGTCGAGTTCGATGACTGGAATGGAGACGATGGCTGGCTGATCACCAGTTGGGACTACGGCGAGGAGATGATCCAGTCGTTTCTGCTCGAAGGCTTGTTCGGCAAGGACGCGCACAAACGCTATGTGAGTGACTGCTTCTGGTTCGGTGTCTACCGCCATGCCGACGGCTATGTGTACGAGATCCGTCCCGCCTACGAAGGGCGCAACGAGCATGCCTGGCCCGAACTCGACTACTGGCTCGACACCAGTCGCAATGGCTACCTGGGGTTCTACAGCGCCGGATCGCCGGCGGGCGTGAACGTGGACGAGCCGGCCAGGGTCGAGATCAACGACCCTATCGGGACTTCGTTCGAGCTGCCTATTGACCCACCCATTCAGTTGACCACTCCGCTATACACCCTTACATCTGCACAGCGAACGCCCCTGTGGCATATTCCGGGCCTGAACCCCGCCGCATTGCGAGACAACGATGTGTTGCCGAACCTGACGCTCTACAGCCCGAAGGGACGCCAGGTCAGGCGTCAGGTGGAGAATGTCGCCTACCTCAACGACCAGATCGGCAAGCGCGGTGGCTTTACGCTGATTGTCAGTCAGTCTGGCGTTCCGCCTCATCGCAACCCACAGCCCTGACGGCCGGGTGGTCAGTCGCCGGTGTATTCGCAACCACTGGTGCAGGTCTCGTGGATACGCACTTTCGACAGTTCCGGCAGCAGCGGCTTGACCTGTTCCCAGATCCACTTGGCGATCACTTCGCTGGTCGGGTTTTCCAGGCCGGGAATGTCGTTCAGGTAGTTGTGGTCGAGGCGATCGTAGATCGGCTTGAAGATCGCCTTGACCTCGGCGAAGTCTCGGATCCAGCCGGTATGCGGGTCGAGCGGGCCAGTCAGGTGCAGGGCGACCTTGAACGAATGGCCGTGCAGGCGACCGCATTTGTGTCCTTCGGGGACGTGGGGCAGGCGGTGAGCGGACTCGAAGGTGAACTCTTTGAAAATTTCCACGCTGGCAGAACTCTGTGTGAATCAGGAATGCGCGCAGTCTACCAGCATGCTTGCTACAAGGCTTGCAACCGTTCATGCAGCCGCCCGGTGGCGACCAGCTCCAGCAGCTCGTCGCCCAGGCGCTGGCTTTCGGCGATGGCCTTGTACCAGTAACGCTTGCGTGTCGGCGCATCCCCCATGAAGCGCTTGAAGTCGTTGCGGTCTGGCAGCTTGCCATAGGGCAGGGCGGCCAGGTACTGCGGCGATGGGGTCATCAGCAGCACATTGTGCAGGCGTGTGGCATCGCCGCGACGCCAGGGCAGGGCCTTGTCGAACCAGCCGGGCACGACCTTGTCGGTGAAGTGCGGATAGAGCACCAGGTCGTCGCCTCGATAGGGCAGGTCGAGGTGGTAGTCCAGCAGGCCGCCGTCACGGTAGGTGCCGTTGCCAGCGCCGGGAATATCGCGCACGCCCTCCATCACCATCGGGATCGAGCCCGACGCGAGCAGCGCCTGTCGCAGGTTGCCCAGGTCCAGGGGCAGGCAGCGCGAGGGAAAGTCGGTCAGTGCGTCCAGTGGTGGTGCGCTACGGCCGTCATGCAGGATGATGCGTTCGAAGTGACGGGCCAGGCGCGAACGCCCGAGCAGGTTGCTGGCAATCACCGAGGACAGGCCCATGCCCAGCCGCGCGGGGTGATCATGGGCAAGCTGGCCATGGCTCTTCACCACCAGGATATTCAGGCGATAGTTCGGATTGGCCAGGATCTGGCCGTCACGACCCTGTAGCAGATCGTCGAGCATGCGCTGGCAGCTCTGGCTGATCTGCGCAGGGGTTACGCCCTTGGCGAAATCCTGCTCGGTGTACAGTTCGCCCAGGCGCCGCAGGCCGGCCACGGGGTCGTCCAGGCAGGCGCTGGCAAAGCGCCAGGAGCCGATCGAGGCGCCGATCAGCGAGCGCTGCCGCGGTGCCGACGGCAGCAACTGGCCGAACAATGCCAGGTCCAGGCCCTGTATACCCAGCGGCTTGGGGCCGCCGGCCGCCCCCGGGAGCACCCCGACATCGACAGCCCGCAGGCCGCGCTCGCGGATCTGCGCCAGGGCGCGTCGGCCGGCCTTGAAGGTCAGGGCGGGATACTTGATATGGATGGCGCTCATGGCTGTCTCTTGAAGGGCAGGGACGCATTATAGGCAATTGGGGTTCGACAGACGCTCGGAGGCTGCGAACGGCGCTATCATGTCGCCAGCTGTTTTCAGGTTGAGTTAAGGACCGGTGGTTAATCTTAACCCCGTAGACAACATACGCACCTCGATGGAGAGACCCTATGAAAACGTTGACCGCCCTGTTCACCGCCGCTGCCCTGACCTTCGGTGCCACTGCCGCCTTCGCCAAGGACGTGCAGCCCGACGAAGTGGTCAAACTGGTGAATGCTAAGACCATCAAGTCGCTGGATGAGCTCAAGGCCGCTGCCGTGGCCAAGCATCCCGGCTCGACCGTGACCGACTCCGAGCTCGAAGACGAATACGGCCGCTATGTCTACAAGGTCGAACTGCGCGATGCGCAGAACGTCGAATGGGACGTGGCCCTGGACGCCAAGACCGGTGAAGTGCTGAAGGACGAACGAGACAACTGATGAACACCCTGCCGCGAGCGGTGCCCTGTCTGGCACTGGCATTATGGGTCGCCTGCTCGCCGGCGACCGCCCGCGACCTGGACCAGGACGAAGCCCTGGAGCTGCGTCAGCAGGGCATCATCCTCCCGCTTGAGCAACTGCTCGACGCAGCCCTGGGGCGCTACCCCGGGGCGCGTTTGCTGGAGGCCGAGCTGGAAGAGAAGCACGGCCGTTACGAGTACGAGGTCGAACTGCTGACCCCGGCCGGTGTGGTGCGTGAAATCAAGTACGACGCCCGTACCGGCGTTTTGATCAAGGACGAGGAAGACGACTGAATGCGCCTGTTGCTTGTCGAGGACAATGTGCCGCTGGCCGACGAATTGATCGCCAGCCTGCAACGCCAGGGCTATGCCGTGGACTGGCTGGCCGACGGTCGTGACGCGGTCTACCAGGGGCAGAGCGAGCCTTATGACCTGATCATCCTCGACCTCGGCCTGCCCGGCCTGCCGGGGTTGGAGGTACTGACGCAGTGGCGTGCCGCTGCGCTGGCCACCCCCGTGCTCATTCTCACCGCTCGCGGTTCCTGGGCCGAACGCATCGAAGGGCTGAAGGCCGGAGCCGACGACTACCTCACCAAACCCTTCCACCCCGAAGAACTGCAACTGCGCATCCAGGCTCTGCTGCGTCGTGCCCGTGGCCTGGCCAACCAGCCGCGCCTGGAGGCGGCGGGCCTGCACCTGGACGAAGGGCGCCAGTGCGTCGTGCGCGAGGGTGTGGATGTGCAACTGACCGCCGCCGAGTTTCGCCTGCTGCGCTATTTCATGCTGCACCCGCAGCAGGTCCTGTCCAAAAGCCACTTGGCCGAGCATCTCTACGACGGGGAAACCGAGCGTGACTCCAACGTGCTCGAGGTGCACGTCAATCACCTGCGGCGCAAGCTGGGACGCAGCGTGATCGAGACCCGTCGCGGCCAGGGCTATGTCTACGCCGGGAGCAGCAACGGGTGAAGTCGATCCAGGCACGCCTGAGCCTCGGCCTGGTGGCCGTGCTGGTGGTGGTCGGCGTGGTGATGGCGCAGGTGACCCTGTGGTTGTTCGAGGCCGGGTTGCAGCGCTATCTCGAAGCCGGGCTGCGCAAGGAGAGCGAGAACCTGCTGGTGGCGCTGGTCCGGGGCCCCAACGGCCTGCAACTGGACGAGCGGCGTATCTCGGCGGCCTACCAACGGCCGTTTTCAGGGTATTACTTTCGCATCGATTTCGAGCAGGGCACCTGGCGCTCCCGTTCGCTATGGGACCTGGACATGCCCAAGCTCGCGCGCCCGGGGCTGGAGGATGGCCATGAGCTGGGCCCGGAAGGCCAGCAACTATTGGCCTATCGCGGAGATTACCGGCGCCTGGGGCAGGATATCTCGATCAGCGTCGCTCAGGATTATTCACCCGTACGCGAGGGGTTCAGGCGCTTGCAGCAGATCGGCCTGGGCATGGGTGTGCTGGCGCTGCTGTTGATCCTGGTCCTGCAGCGCATCACCGTGACCCGCTCGTTGCGTCCGCTGGAGCGCGCCCGTCAGCAGATCGCCCAATTGCAACAGGGGCAGCGCTCCCAACTCGATGCCCAGGTGCCCAGCGAACTGCAACCGCTGGTGGACCAGGTCAACCACCTGCTGGCGCACACCGAAGACAGCCTGCGTCGCTCACGCAATGCGCTGGGTAACCTCGGCCATGCCTTGAAGACCCCTCTGGCGGTGCTGCTGAGCCTGGCGTCGAGCGAGCGCCTGCGCGATCTGCCTGAAGTGCAGGCGCAACTGCGCGAACAACTGGAGCAGATCCAACAGCGCCTGGCCCGTGAACTGAACCGCGCACGCCTGGCGGGCGATGCCTTGCCAGGCGCGCAGTTCGACTGCGATGCGGAGCTGCCTGGGCTGCTCTCCACGCTTGGCATGATCCATGGCGAGGGGCTGCTGCTGGCGCGTGATGTACCACCGGGGTTGTTGCTGCCCTGGGATCGCGAGGACCTGCTGGAGCTGCTGGGCAACCTGCTCGACAACGCCTGCAAATGGGCTGACAGCGAGGTACGCCTGGGTATCGAGGCAACCGCCGAGGGTTACCGCCTCTGGGTCGACGACGATGGGCCAGGAATTCCGGATGAGGCGCGGGAGCAGGTACTGGAGCGTGGTTCGCGGCTCGACGAGCAGGTGGATGGTCATGGCCTGGGGCTGGGCATCGTGCGGGACATCGTCGAGGCCTGGGAGGGGCGGATCACCTTGCTCGAGAGCACGCTGGGAGGGCTGCGCGTCAGCATCGAGTTGCCACGCAAGGGACGCTGACACGCCTCTTGGCCCTTGAAAGATCGATCAAGGGCAGATCCAGCAAAAAAATTGCAGTCCAGGCGCATTTTTTTGAATTGGCCCCAAAACGGTGCGTTCGGCACAATCCTCGCCACGAAACCCTCCGGTTTCCATCTCTCCACGGACGGAGCCCATTGTCATTGCCTTGGTAATGCAGGGCCCAGACCCTCTCGGCTGGGCTTTCTTTTTAACTATTCCAATACGATTGCGCTTGATTCGATGCCTGCCTCACGTCCTGAAAACCGTTTGCAGCGCCTGTTGCCGGCGCCTTTGAATATTCCCCCGCGGGAATGGCTGCGTGCCGCTGTCGGCGCGCTGCTGGGTCTGTTCCTCGCCGGATGGCTGTGCAGCATGGCGTACGGCCCCTCCGTGGCCTTGCACCTGCTTGGCCCGTTGGCCGCCTCGGCGGTACTGGTGTTTGCCGTGCATTCCGGCCCGCTGGCGCAGCCCTGGCCGGTGCTCGGCAGCTATGCCCTGGCCGGGATCCTCGGGTTGGCGATGCGCCAGGGCCTGGGCAGCGAGCTCTGGGTGGCCGCAGCGGCCCTGGGGGGCTCGCTGCTGCTGATGTGCGGGTTGCGTTGCCTGCACCCTCCGGGCGGCGGTGTGGCGGCCAGCGTGGTGCTGGCTGACCCAGGGCTGGTGGCGATGGGCGACCATTTGCTCGAGCCAGTGCTGCTCAACGCATTGATTCTGGTGGCCGTTGCGGTGCTCTACAACCGCCTGACCGGGGTGCGTTATCCCAAGGGCGCCGTACCGCGCAAAGACCCGCATCACACCCATGACCCACTGCCCGGTGCACGCGTCGGCATCAGCGCAGAAGACCTGGATCTGGCGCTGGAGGAGCTGGGGGAGTTCGTCGATGTCACCCGCGATGAGCTCGAACGTATCATCCTGGCCACCGAGCAGCACGCCCTGCAGCGCAGCCTGGGCGGGATCACGGCGGCCGCGGTGATGTCTCGCGACGTACAGTTCGCCTCGCCGGACACGACCCTGGAACAGGCCTGGAAGATGCTCGCCAGCCATCACCTGAAGACGCTTCCGGTGCTGGAACACGGGCGTTTGGTCGGTATCGTCAGTCTCAGCGACCTGGTTGGCCCTGCGATGGCCCGGGGGCGCTTCAGTTGGCGAGGCCTGTTCCGTCGCCCGTCGACACGCATGGCGCAGGTCATGAGCCGCCAAGTGGTCAGCGTCGGTAGCGAGTATCCATTGGAACGTCTCCTGCCGCTGCTCAGCGAGCACGGATTGCACTGCTTGCCGGTGCTGGACGACGGGCGACTGGTTGGAGTGATCACCCAGACCGACCTTATCGCCGGCCTGAAACGTCACCTGCTCAACGCTGCAACGCAGCGCTCAGACCAGCGGGTCCCAGCGTTGTGACCAGTCGCTGGCGCCGTCGGCCACCTGACGGCGCAGCAGCGCGAGCGCCTGTTGCAGCGCCTCGCTGTCACGTTCACGGGCATAGACCAGGAACGTCGGGTAGGTGAACTCCGGCGCCTGTGGCACGCGCTCCAGCACGCCGCTATCCAGATAGGCCTGCACCACACGGGTACGGAAATAGCCGCTGCCGCCCTGGTCGAGGATGAACTGTAGCGCCAGGGGGCCGAGGTTGAAGCTCAGCGCCGGCCGCGCGCAGTGGGGCAGGGCTGCGTCGTGCTGGCGTCGGAAGGCTTCGCCCCAGTCGACATAGATGTAAGGCTCGGGCAGGTCGACGCGGCGGATGCGGATCAGCTTTTCTTCCATCAACTGTTCGACTTGCAACCCCGGGACATAGGTCGGTTGATAGACCAGCGCCGCATCCAGCAAGCCCATTTCCACTTTGCGCAGCAACGCTTCGCCGTCGCTCACTTCGCTGCGGATCGCATGGTCGGGCAGGGCCCCATGCAGTGCGCTGACCCAATCGAGCATCAGCGGATTGCCCAGGCTCACCTCGCCCCCCAGGTGCAGGACCTTCTGGCAGCCCTGTGGCAGCGGCAGGTCACGGCGTGCCGCTTCCCAGGTGTGTACCAGTTGGTTGGCGTAGGTGACGAAGGCCTCGCCGTCGCCGGTCAAGCTGGCGCCGTTGCGGCTGCGCACGAACAGCTGACAGCCGAGTTGTTGCTCCAGGCGCTGCACTCGGGCCGAAATGGCAGTCTGTGAGACGAACAGGCGCTCGGCTGCGGCCACCAGGCTGCCGCAGCGCACGATTTCCAGAAAGGTACGGGCCTGATCGATGTCCATTGGGTGCTCGGCTGTGGGTCAGTGCGTCATTCTAGGGGCTTTGCACCGGATTGGGGCAGGTAAATGATCCAAGGCCCCCGTGCTCTCAATGGCTGCGCAGCGCCTCGCTCACCTGGGTGAACGCTGGGCGTCGCAGCACATCCGCTTGCTGGCAGTGCTCGGCCAGGGCGCGCAGCCTGGTGTCGTCTTCTTCGCAGCAGTCCAGCAGTTCGTCGATGAGAATACCGAAGGCGCGCACCTCCAGGCGCTCGATGGCCTCGCCAGCCGCGCCTGCTGTCGGCGAGTGGAACGACGCCGCGCCGAAGTCCCCGAGCAGACAGTCACCGGCTGCTGCACAGAGGATGTTGTGTGCATACAAGTCGCCATGGTTCACGCCCCGTGCATGCAGGTGCGCGGCCACCGAAGCGACACCGGCCAGCAGGTGCTGCACAGCATCCAGGCTGAAATGGCGTTCTGCGGGGTAGCGGTCGCGCGTGCAACTGTCCAGGCTCGGTGGGCCTGCAAGGTTGAACCAGCTCGGATCGATCAGTTGCATCACCAGCGCCGGGCGAAGCTGGGGATGGTTGTCGATACGCCCGAGCAGCCGCACCAGTTGCGGATGGTCGCCCGCTGCCAGGCAGGCGCTCATCTCTGCCAGGGGTGAGCCATCGCTGGTGATCTCGCCCTTGTACAGCTTGACCGCCACCGGTGCCTGCTGTGCGCGCCAATGCGCCAGGTGAATCACCCCCGAGGCACCACGACCGAGTTCTTCGCCCAGTGTGAGATCCGCCCAGTCGATACGCTGGGCGACGGCCTCCGCTGTGGGCGCCCACAGCGCCTGGGGTAGCGGGTTGTCGGCATAGGCCAGCCACGCCAGGCGCGGCATGCGCAGCAGCCAGTCGGGCAGGGCGGTAAGGCGGTTGCTGGCGACGCGCAGCAGTTCCAGGCGTTCGCAACGGGCGAGGCTCTCGGGCAGATCGGTCAGGCGGTTGCCTGCGAGCATCAGCTTCTGTAACTGGGTGCACTTGTCAATCTGTTGCGGCAGGGTTTCGAGCAGGTTGTCGGTCAGTACCAGCGAGCGCAGGCTGGCTGGCAGCGCCTGCGAGTCGACCTGGCTGATGCGGTTGCTCTTGAAGCCCACGGTTTCCAGACGCGCGCAGCGGCCGATGCCATGGGGCAGGTGGGTGAAGCGGTTTTCCGAGCAGAACAGCACTTTCAGCCGGGTCAGTCGGTGCAGGTCGTCGGGCAATGCGCTCAGGGCGTTGCCGGTCAGGTTCAGCACCTCGAGTGTGTCTGCGAGCGTGAAGATCTCTGGCGGGAAGCAGGTCAGGCCTTCGCACAGGTCAAGGCGGGTGATGCCTTGGAGTCGGCCGGCTTTGAGGTCTTCGAGGCTGTGCATGATGCGTGCTTATGGCTTGGAAAGGCCGCCATTCTAGAGCTGCGCCAGGCTATTGCAAATCTGCACAAGGGTTGCGACTTAAGTCCGATGGCAGGGGCGCAATGCCGGTCCATACTCAAGGCTCGCCCTTCAATAACAACAAGTACCGGGTTGCGAACCAATGACCTATCAGCACAGCTACGCGCATTCCATCACCGAACCCGCCAGCTTCTGGCAAGCCCAGGCCGAGCAGCTTGCCTGGCACCGCAAACCCTCGCTCACCCTGCAGGACAACCCGGACGGCACCCATCGCTGGTTCGCTGACGGGCGCCTGAACAGCAGCTACCTGGCCCTGGACCATCAGATCGAGCAAGGCCGCGGCGAGCAGTTGGCGCTGATCTACGACTCGCCTGTGACCGGCACCGCGCAGACCTTCACCTACCTTCAATTGCGCGACGAGGTCGCGCGCCTGGCCGGTCTGCTGCGCGCGCTCGGCGTGGGCAAGGGCGATGGCGTGATCATCTACATGCCCATGGTGCCGCAGGCAGCCATGGCCATGCTGGCCTGCGCGCGGATCGGCGCGGTGCACTCGGTGGTGTTCGGCGGTTTTGCCGCCAACGAATTGGCCCTGCGTATCGACGATGCGCGGCCGGCCCTGCTGCTCACCGCGTCCTGTGGCCTGGAGTTCGACCGGGTGATCGAATACAAGCCGCTGGTCGATCGCGCCCTGCAACTGGCCCGGCACCAGCCTCGGCATGTGCTGGTGCTGCAACGTCCCCAGGCCCGCGCGCAGCTGCAGCCTGGGCGCGACCTGGACTGGCAGGCGGCGGTGGCCGATGCCGAGCCGGTGGCGCCGGTCGAGCTGGACGCAGGCGACCCGCTGTACATCATGTACACCTCCGGCACCACCGGAAAACCCAAGGGCATCGTGCGTGAGAATGGCGGCAATGCGGTCGCGCTGTGCTATGCCATGCGTCACGTCTACGGTATGCAGGCGGGCGATGTGTGGTGGGGGATTTCCGACGTGGGCTGGGTGGTCGGCCATTCGCTGATCGTCTACGGGCCGTTGATGAGCGGCTGCACCACGGTGTTCTACGAAGGCAAGCCGATTCGCACCCCGGATGCCTCGGCGTACTGGCGGGTGGTCGAGCAGTACAAGGTCAATGCACTGTTCTGCGCACCGACCGCCATGCGTGCGATCCGCAAGGAAGATCCGGATGGCGAACTGATCCGCCGTCATGATCTGGGTTCGCTGCGTCAGTTGTTCCTTGCCGGCGAGAAACTCGACTCCAGCACGCACCAGTGGCTGGAGCGGGTCAGTGGCAAACCTGTGCACGATCATTGGTGGCAGACCGAGACCGGCTGGCCGGTCACCGCGCCGTGCGTGGGGCTCGAGGGCAGCGCTGCACGCCCGGGTTCGAGCAATCGTGCAGTGCCGGGCTATCACGTGCAGGTGCTGGACGATGAGGGGCGCCCCTTGGCGCCGAACCAGCAGGGCGCCATCGTGATCGCCTTGCCGTTGCCGCCAGGTTGCAGCCAGACGCTCTGGGGCGACCACCCACGCTACCTGCAAGCCTACCTGCACAGCTATCCGGGCTATTACCACACCGGTGACGGCGGCTACCTGGACGATGACGGCTTCGTCTACATCATGGGGCGCACCGATGATGTGATCAACGTCTCCGGGCATCGGCTGTCTACCGGCGAGATGGAGGACCTGGTGGCGCAGCATCCCGCGGTGGCCGAGTGCGCGGTGATCGGCGTGCACGACGAGATCAAGGGCCAGGTACCGCTGGCGCTGGTGGTGCTCAAGGACGGGCAGGGCATTGCCGAACAGCAGTTGCAGGCCGAACTGGTGGCCAAGGTGCGCGAGCAGATCGGGGCGCTGGCTTGTTTCAATCGAGTGCGTCTGGTCAAGCGCCTGCCCAAGACACGCTCGGGCAAGATCCTGCGTGCGGTGCTGCGCAAGATTGCCGATGGCGTGGACTACGTGGCGCCGTCCACGCTGGATGACCCGGCGGTACTGCCTGAGATAGAGGGTGTGCTGGCGGACCTGCCGCGGGCGGGATAAGGCCGCGGTGTCACCGGCAGGCGCGGCCCGTCAGGCCGCAGGCCCCATCTGCTGAAGTTGCCCCAGCCGGCTGCGGGTGCGCATCAGGTCGTTGATCGCCCCGCCCAGGCTTTGCTCCAGGCTGCGCTTGCCCAGCACCAGCAGCGATTTGTCCTGGTCGTACAACACATCGATCAGGTTGACGAAGCGCTGCTGCGCCGCCAGTGAACAGGCCGACAGATCATCCAGGCCATCGATGATCCAGTGGTCGAAACGTTCGGCCAGGGCCAGGTAGTCGATGACCGCGGTGGGCTGTTCGCACAAGTCGTCGAAGGCGAACATCACCTGTCGTTCATGGCTGTGCAGCGCGCGCAGCGGACGGCGATTCACCTCCAGCGTGAGTGCCTGTGCGGCGGGCACGGCAAGCATCTGGCGCTGCGAGGCATCGGCTGGCCAGACATAGTGGCCCTGGGTGAAACGCTGTTGCTCGCGGTTGGCCGGCAGGCTGCGAAAATCGGTGTCGCCGCCGACCTCCAGCACCTGCATGCGGCTGTTGATCAGGCGTATCACCGGCAGGAAGCGCTCGTGATACAGCGGGTTGGGCAGCAGCCCTTCCGGGGCGTAGTTGGACGTTACCAGCAAGAACACACCCCGCTCGAACAGTGCACCGAACAAGCGGGTGAGCAGCGTTGCATCGCCAATATCGTGGACGTGGAACTCGTCGAAGCACAGCACCTGGCAATCGCCGAGCAACGCATCCAGGGTGGCCCCCAGCGCATCGTCCAGGGCGCGGTGGCGGTGCATGCCTTCGTGCAGGCGGGCGAAGAAATCATGAAAATGCAGGCGGCGTTTCGCTGTGGTCGGCACGGCCTGGAAGAACCCGTCGAGCAGCCAGCTCTTGCCTCGACCGACCGAGCCATGCAGGTACAGGCTGCGCGCCTGGCCCTGTTCGAGGGCGGCCAGTTGCGTGGCCATGGCCTCGATCACCCGGTGTTGGCCTTCGCTCAGGGTATAGCCGCGTTCGCCGGCCTTGCCCTGGAAGTGCGTCAGCAGCGTAGTGTCGATTGGGGGGCAGGTACGCAGGCGCTGGCCGAGGTGGCGCAGGGGGTTTTGAATCCAGGCGGACAAGGCGACGGCTCCGAATGACGAGGGCAGACGCAGCTTGCGCGAGCCTGCGTCGTTTGACCAGTCGAGAATGTGCGCCACAGTGATCGCATGGCGCGATAGGTCGCCGATCAGGCCTTGCGCTCCAGCTGCCGTTCGATCATGAACTTGACGGCCAGGCGCTTTTCCTTGAGGTGGCGCAGGTCTTCGTCCACAAAGTTGCCCGCTGAAATCGACTCGGCAGCCAGCACCTGGTTGTCGAGGTCCATGTAGTCGTCCAGCAGGCGATCCAGTGTCTTGTCCTGCTGACGTCGCTGTTGAACGATTTCGCGTGGGTAGTGCAGGTCCTGATACAGGTCGTGTGAAACTGGCATGGCGCCCTCCTTGTGATGCGCAAGCGGTGGTTACTTGCTTGGAATGGGTAAAGGCGCATGCGTTGAAGCGAGGCGGAAAAAAACCGACAGACGGTTGCCTGTGCCAACCCTTTCAAGGGCGAGTGGCGCCCAAGGCAACGGGTGTGGTTGGATCACCTTCGAGTAGAGGACACTAACTTGCTGTTTTCCGGCAATTTTTTTCAACTCGGGGGTTCCCAGCCGAAAAGAATGTTGGTAAAGTGCGGCCCATTCCAGCACAGCAACACACGTAGCTGTCAGCGAATTCGATACAGGGGCGTCGCCAAGCGGTAAGGCAGCAGGTTTTGATCCTGCCATGCGTTGGTTCGAATCCAGCCGCCCCTGCCATTATTTCCAAGCATTCTCAAGCGTCCAGCCTGCAAGTCAGCCTGGCGATTTTTTTGTGTCTGCTCGTCAGGTGGCGCGCGCATGGCGCGCCATCCTGGCTTACTCCGCTCCCCCCAGCAAATCGTTCAGTGCCCGGGTCAGGTCTTCGGCTTGCACGGGCTTCTGCATGACCAGGCTGCCGGGCAACTCCAGCCCTTCCAGTTCGGCGTAGCCAGTGAGAAACACCACGGGCAGGCGAGGGTAGCGCTCGCGTGCAGCATGGGCCAACTGGGCGCCATTGAACTCGGGCATGGCGAAGTCGGTGAGCAGCAGATCGATGCGTTCGTCGAGCAAGGCCAAGGCCTGCTCGCCACTGTGGGCCTGGCGTACCTGGTAGCCGTGCAGGCGCAGCACGTCACCGATCATGTCGCGGACCAGGTGATCGTCATCCACCAGCAGCACCACTCGGTCGTGACCGTTGAGCGATGCACCTTGCGGCACTGCGAGCGTCTGCGGCTCATCAAGGTCGACTTGCTTGACCGCCGGCAGGTAGACGCTGACCTGGGTACCGAGCCCGGGTGCCGTGTCGATGTGCACGCCGCCGCCTGACTGCTTGGCGAAGCCGAACACCTGAGCCAGGCCCAGGCCCGAGCCCTTGCCGATATCCTTGGTGGTGAAGAACGGTTCGAAGACCCGAGCCACCACTTCTTCACTCATGCCGCACCCGGTGTCGCGGATCGACAGCATCACGTACTCGCCAGGCTCGGGGTCTTCCGGGCGCTGGGCGAGGGCCTCGATGCGTATGTTGCGGGTCGACAGGGTCAACTGGCCGCCGGTTGGCATGGCGTCGCGGGCGTTGATCGCCAGGTTGAGGATGATCATCTCGGTCTGGGTCGGGTCGGTCAGGGCCTGCCACAGGCTGCTGTCCAGATCCAGGCGCACCGAGATATTGCCGCCCAGGGTGCGCCGCAGCAGTTCCTCAAGGCCGGCCAGGGTGTGGTTGAGGTGCAGCGGCACGGGTTCCAGGCGCTGGCGGCGCGAGAAGGCCAGTAACTGCGAGGTAAGCTTGGCCCCGCGCTCGCCGGCTTCGCGCACATGCTTCAGGCGGCTGCGCGCCTTGGCCAGGTCGCCTTTGTCGAGGTCGCGCTCGACGAAGCTGGTGCCGGTGAGGATCACGGTCAACAGGTTATTGAAGTCATGGGCCACCCCCGCAGTGAGTTGGCCCACCGCTTCCAGGCGTTGCATCTGCTGCAGGGCCGCTTCGATGCGTTCGCGCTCGATGATCTGGTCACGCAGTCGGCGGTTGGCCTCGGCCAACCCCAGCGCCGATTCGCGCTCGCTGCTGATGTCACGGGCGACCACGTATAACAGCGTGTCTTCCGGCACCACCACCCAGGACAGCCAGCGCTGCTGCCCGCCGGCATGCTGGATACGGCCGATGAAACGGGCGCTGGTGCGGCCATGGGCGAGGGCGGCCAGCTCTTCGAGAAAGGCCTCCTGCTCGGCTTCGGGCAACAGGTGCAGCAGCGACGTCTGGCTCAGGCGTTCGCGGCTGATGCCCAGTACCCCCTCCCATGCCGGGTTCAGTGCCACTGGCGTCAGGTCCTTGTTCAGCACCGCGAGCAGGTCCTGCGACAGCTCCCAGGCACGGTCGCGCTCGCGGGTGCGGCGCTCGACCCGTTCGCCGAGCATTTCATTGAGCTGCTTGAGCGCCTGGGTGGCCAGGCGTTGCTGGTGGATGTCCTGCAGCACACCAGAAAAACGCACGCAGCGGCCATCGACAAACTGTGCCTGCCCGGTGGACAGCAGCCAATGCGGTTCCAGGTTGCCGGGAGCGGCGATGCGGAATTCGGCGCGGTAGTGGCCGTCGCTGTCTGGCTGCATCGCCAGTTCCACGGCTTGGCTGACATGGGGCCGATCTTCGGGGTGAATGCCGGCGTAGAACACCTCCAGACTCATCTCGGCGTCGGCTGGCAGACCGAACAGGGCCTTGCAACGGTTGTCCCACAGTAGCAGCTCTTCCTGCGGGCGGTAGTCCCAGGTGCCCATGCCGGCGGCGTCGATGGCAATGCGCGCACGTGCCTCGACATCGGCCAGCGCTTCCTCGGCACGGCGCCGCCGCTGGCGCTCCTGCACCTCGGTCAGGGCTCGGCGCACGGCCTTGGGCAGCAGCGGCAGGTTTTTCTTCAGTACATAGTCGGTGGCGCCCAGGCGGATCATCTCCACCGCGTGCTCTTCACCGTAGATGCCGGACAGGAAGATGAAGGGCACGTCCGGTGCCAGGCGCTGGGCGATGGCCAGCACATCGGTGCCGGAGGAGCCGGGCAGGACGCAGTCGCAAAGAATCAGGTCGTAGCTGCCTTCAAGCAGCGCGTGCTCCACCCCGGCATGGTCGAACACCAGGTGCGACTGGACCTGAAAACCACTGCGCTCCAGGCGCAACAGGCTCAGCTCGGCGTCCATCGAACTGTCTTCGACCATCAGCAGTTTCAGCGAAGTGGCTTGCATCGTCGGCGCCTTCAGTTGCTGCCACGCCGGTTCAGGCGCAGCGAGCCGGGCGGTGGTTCGTTGAGCACGGCCCAGAACACCCCGAGCTCGGAAATGGCGGCAACGAACTCCTTGAACTCCACCGGCTTGACCACGTACGCGTTGACTCCCAGCTCATAGGCGCGCAGCAAGTCGGGTTCTTCACGCGAGGAGGTCAGCATGACGGTGGGAATGCTGCGCAGTTCTGGCGTGGCGCGCACCTCCTTGAGCACTTCCAGGCCGTCGACTTTTGGCAATTTGAGGTCGAGCAGCAGCACCGCCGGATTGCCGTCGTCGCGTGCGGCGTAGGCGTTGCGCCGCAGCAGGTAGTCGAGGGCATCGGCGCCATCGCGCAGGACAATGACTTCGTTGGCCAACTGGCTGCGTTCCAGGGCCAGGAGCGTCAGCTCCAGGTCTCGGGGGTTGTCTTCGACCAGCAGGATCGGTTTGAGCATGATGAGTACGGTTACCTCAGGTATTCAACGGATGACAGGCAGGGCGAAATGGAAGGTGGCACCCTTGTCGACCTCCCCCTCGGCCCAGACTTCGCCATCGTGCCGCTCGATGATGCGGCGCACGCTGGCAAGTCCGATGCCGGTGCCTTCGAAGTCTTCCATGCGGTGCAGACGCTGGAAGACGCCGAACAGCTTGCTGGCGTAGGTCATGTCGAAGCCCACGCCGTTGTCGCGCACGAAGATCTCGGTTCGGTCTGCGTGTTCGTGTGCACCGATCTCGATGCGTGCAGGCTCGCGCCCGCGGGTGTATTTGATCGCGTTGGCGATCAGGTTCTGCAGCACCAGATTGATGAAGGCAGGATCGGCGATCACCTTGGGCAGGCGCGCGATCTCCCAGACAATCTCGCGGCCGCTGTAATCCGGGGCGAATTCCAGGCGGATGTTGTCGACCAGCGCATTGAGGTCGACATCCGAAAGACGCAGGGCCGAGCGGCCCATCTGCGAGAAATTGAGCAGGTTGTCCACCAGTGTGCCGGCGAAATGGGCGGCCTCGCCGATGTGCTTGAGGAAACGCTGGCCGCGTTCGGACAGACCTTCGCCCTCGACTTCGCTGAGCAGTTCGGAGTAGCCGGCGATGTGCCGCAGTGGGGCGCGCAGATCGTGGGAGACGCTGTAGGAGAAGGCCTCGAGCTCTTTGTTCGAGCGCTGCAGTTCACCGCTAAGTTGCGCCAGTTCCTCGGCCTTGCGCAGCACGATGCCCAGCACAGCGGTGCGCAGTTCGGCCACGCCATCGATGACCAACGGGTCCCAGGCGGCGCAGAAGCCGCTGACCTCTTCCTGCCAGCTGTCGAAGCTGTGCCGTGGGCTGAGGTTGCCCTGGGCGCTGACCTCCTTGAGCGGTTGGCCGGCCCAGTTGACCGTGCGCACCTGCTCGGGACGGAACCACAGCAAATAGTGCGAATGAATCTGGGAGATGGCCACCGCCAGCACGCCGCCAGCGTGTTCGGCCAGGGCAGGCAGCTCGGGGATGTCGCGGCCCAGGTTGTCGCTGCTGAACACGCCATCGTCACCGCGTCTGGACAGCCATTGCACCAGTTCATTGACCAGCGCTTCGGGCGGCGCGTGGCCGATCAGGTCGCAACGTTCGGCGCTGATGATTGCGGCACCGCTGGCGCCGACGAAATCCAGCAGCACATCGGGCAGGCTGAGCAGCCCGTCGCTGACGCTGTCGTAGTCGGCCATGGCCGAAAGCATGTGGACGATACGTTGGCGCATGTCGAGCAGGGTGCGGGTCGCGCTGTGTGCCTCGTGGGCCTCGATCTGCAGCGACAGTACGCTGCCAAGCAGTTCGCAGGCGGCGCGGGTGCGAAAATCCAGGGCGCGCGGCTGTTGGTGGTGGCAGGACACCAGCCCCCAGAGCTTGCCATCGACCATGATCGACACCGACATCGACGCCAGCGTGCCCATGTTGCGCATGTACTGCAGGTGCACGGGCGAGACGCTGCGCAGGGCCGCGAAGCTCATGTCCAGAGGCTTGCCGGTGCGAGGGTTGTGGCTGGGAATCAAGGGCGAGGCCTGGTAGTTGGCATCCTCGATCAGGCGGATACGGTTGATCTTGTACAGTTCGCGAGCCTGGCGCGGAATGTCCGAGGCCGGGAAGCACAGGCCCAGGTAGCTCGGATAGCCGGGATCGGCCTCTTCGGCCAGCACCTGGCCGTTGCCCTCGGCATCGAAGCGGTAGGCCTTGACCCGACCGAAACCGGTGATGCGCTTGATCTGCAGCACCGACTGCTGGAGCAGTTCCTCGATGCTCGTGGCCTGGTGCAGGCTGCTGACGAAGGCGCGCACCAGCGGATAGTAGTCGTCGTGCTCACCCAGGGCGGCGGCCGGGCGACAGGGCTCGAACTCGGCAATCAGTACCTGGTCGTGGCGGTGGGCCAGCAGGCGCAGATTATCGGTACAGGGCGCACCTTCACGCAGTTTCACGTCGCCGATGTGGAAGGGAAAGATTTCGTCTTCGGGCAGGCGCGCGAACTTGCGACGGGCATCGAAACCGTGGTCCATCAGCTCGGGCAGGGTGCAGCCGATCAGCGCCGGGGTGGGGATGCCAAGCCAGCGCTGGGCGTTCTCGCTGGCCTGCAGGATACGCAGGTCCTGTTCGTCGAGTACCAGCAGAAAGCCGTGGGGCCGGATGCTGCCTGGAATCTGGATAGGCTCCTGGGCGCAGCGTTCCACGGCTTGATCGAAGGCGTTCTGGGCGGTGGTCAAGAAAAGCTCTCCCGTCGTGGCCGCAAGCGGTGGCCATAAGCGTCTGGCACAGGTCGTGCACTGTGCAAGGTATCAGAAAGTCAGCGTTTTCGCCGGGGTTATGGCCATTTGAGGGCTATTGCTCGGGGAGGTTCTACGTGAGATTGAAATTTGTATAAGTTCCCCACCTCAGGCCCTAGGGCGAGGCTTGGCCGAGGGCTGAGGAGTCGAGAAATTTCCCACGCGCTAGCAGGATCCAATCCTACTGCTACGCTCAGAACAGCACAGGGAACACTGGAAGGGATATTCGGTGACGGAGCGCTTGCTGGCCTCGCTGTTGGGCCTGTTGTTGAGTGGTAGTGCCGTAGCGGCGGATTTTCTCGTCGAAGTGCGGGTCCAGGTGCAGCGCGGCTGCATGCTGGTGAACCAACCGCGCGACGCGGGTGCGCAGGCCCTGGGTCGAATCGACCTGGGCAGTGCCGCGCGCCTGGACGGTCCTGATGCGCCACTGAGCGGCGTACTGCTTGCCCAACGCCCGCCACGCCTGGAATGCAATCCCGATACGCCGTATCAGGTCAGGGTCGATGGCGGCCAGCATGGTGGGGTAGGCGAGGTGCGTTATCTGGGCGGCAATGATCGGCAACTGCGCCCAATCCCTTATCGTCTCTATCGCGACGCTGCCTGGCGTGAGCCGCTGGCCGTAGACGTCGCACAATCGGCGCGGGTGCCGGACAGCGGCTCGGTGGAACTCCCGCTGTATGCCCGCATCGACCGTCTGGCCTGGGTACCGAAAGCCGGGCTGTATACCGACCTGCTCAAAGTCACGGTCACCTGGTAGGGAGCGGATCCACATGCACAAGGACGCGCCGACATGAACCGTACCTCATTGCTGCTGCTGACCCTCGGGCCCCTGTTGCTGCCCGGCACCTCGGCGCATGGCAGCACCACCGGGTTCATCCAGGCACGGCTGGTGATCAGCAGCGCCTGCCAGATCAGCAGCGACCAGCAACCGGCCACCCTTGGCAATCCCGGACTGATGGACTTCGGCGCACAGGGGCCGACCTGGGACGGGCCGTTGCGCACCCGTGTCGACGAGGCGGGCGGGCAGGGCAGCCTGCAGATCAGTTGCACGCCTCAGGTGCGTGCGTTCAGCGTGCGCATCGACGAAGGCCTCAATGGCGGTGGCGGCGTACGCCAACTGAGCAATGGCCGTGAGCTGATCCCTTATCAACTGGCCGTCGACCCTGCTGGCAACAGCCGCTACGGCATCGGCCAGGCCCGCACTTTCACCATCCAAGGCACCGAGCAGGTGCCCGTCCCGATCTACGGTGTGGTAGTCGCGCAGCCGCGCGCGCTGCCGGCCGGGCTGTACCGCGACACCCTTCGAGTAACCCTGGACTGGTAACACGCAAGGAGATTCCCATGGCAAGCACATCGATCCGCTGCATCCTCACCGCCCTGGGTCTTGCCCTGGCGGCCCAGGCCCAGGCGGCCACCGTGACCGGGACGATCAACTCGACCCTGACGTTGATCTCGGCCTGCCAGGTCAATGGCAGCGCCGGCACCTCCGGACTCAATTTCGGTAGCCTGAACTTCGGCACCCAGGATGCTCTGTTCACCACTGCCAATGGCCAGGTGCTCGGTGGCGGCGGCGGGGCCATGAGCATTCTCTGCTCGGCTGGCACCGTGCCGGCGATACGTGTGCGGGCCGGTGCCCACGACGGAGCCTCCAGCGGCGGGACGCGCGCGTTGGCCGATGGCGCTGGCAACTTCGTGCCGTACGACTTCTACACCGACACCGGTCGTACGCAACTGCTGGCCATCGACGGCACCATCACCCTGCCGACCAGCACGGGTGTCGCCCAGACCGTCAACCTGTACGGCCAGGCGCGCGGCAAGGCGGGCCTGCCGGCCGGGGTGTACACCGACACGGTCGCGGTCGAGCTGACCTTCTGACCCATGCGCGGTTGGTCCCACGCACTGCTGGCGGGCCTGTGGCTGGTGTGGACGCTGCCCTCGACGGCAGCGACCACCAGTACCTTCCAGGTCAGCGCGCAGATCACCGCAGGCTGCCTGGTGGTCGGCGGCGTGAGCGCCTACGGCGTACTCGATTTCGGCGCCCAGTCGGCGCTGTCCACCGCCACCCTGAGCACCGCGCTGGGCGGCACCACGGTGACCTTTCAATGTACGCCGGGCGTGGCCCTGAGCATGAGCCTCGATGGTGGGCAGAACAGTGCCAGCGGCACGCGCAATCTCAAGCGCAGTGGCGGCACGCAGTTGGTGGCCTACCAGCTGTTTCGCGATGCGGCGTTGAGCCAGGCCCTGACCATCGGTACCAGCGTGCCGGTGAGCTATAGCGATCCGACGGCGATCAAGTTGCCGGTGTATGGCCGCATCCAGTTGCCCGGCAATGTGCCGGCGGGGACCTACACCGATGTAGTGCAAGTGACAGTGACCTGGTGACGGTGATCCGCACGTTCAGGCACGGCTATCGACAAGACAGAGGAGAGCGGCATGGGGGCAGGAGCGAACACGGCGCGGAACATCATCATCGGGGCATTGCTACTGGCCAGCCTGCCGGTGGCAGCAGCGACGTCGGTGCTGATCTGGCCGATCGATCCGGTGCTCGAGGCCGACCAGAAGGCCGGCGCGCTATGGCTGGAGAACCGCGGTAGCGCGCCGGCCAGCCTGCAAGTGCGGGTGCTCGCCTGGCGTCAGGGCGATTATCAGGAGCAGTTCCAGGCGCAGCGCGAGATCATCGGCAGCCCCCCTGTGGCCAATATTCCGCCAGGTCAGAAGCAACTGATCCGGCTGACCCGCACGGGCACCTCGCCGGTGGGCCAGGAGCAAGCCTACCGGATCATCATCGACGAGATCCCCTCGCCAACTCCGCCCGATAGCAATACCGAAGGGCCGAAGGCAGCCATTCGCCTGCAGATGCGCTATTCGGTCCCGCTGTTCGTGTATGGCGAAGGCCTGTGGGGCAAGCCCGACCCCGAGGGCAAGCGTAGCGCCGAAGGTGTCGGCAAGCCTCAATTGAGCTGGCGTGCAGTGACGGTACAGGGCAAGCCGTATGTCGAGCTGCGCAACACCGGGCCGGTGCATGCGCGCCTCACCGATGTGGTGCTGCAGCAAGGAGGCCAGCAGAAACCGCTGGTCGAGGGTTTGCTGGGTTATGTGCTGCCGGGGGCCAGCATGCGCTGGCCGGCATCTGCCGCACTGGGCGCAAGCAGCGTGCTGAAGGGACGGGTCAATGGCCAGGAGGTGGCTCAGGCCATCAGCCAAGGGCAGTGACCTGCAAATGCGGGTAGTGGAGGGGCCAGGGAGGACCCGCCGATGGTTGGAAACCGTGTGTGAGTGGCTGGCGGCGAGCGGCGCGCCGGTGGTGGCTGAGTCTGGCGATGCTCGGGCCGGTGTTTGGCGTGGCCGACGATCTGCCGCCACCTCCGGCAGAGAGCACGGCGATTGCCGATGCCACCCTGTA
The DNA here is from genome assembly GCF_009650575.1 of Pseudomonas sp. MNR3A. NCBI lineage: Bacteria > Pseudomonadati > Pseudomonadota > Gammaproteobacteria > Pseudomonadales > Pseudomonadaceae > Pseudomonas > Pseudomonas sp. MNR3A. Next base: position 183,288 of record NZ_VZZS01000008.1, read on the forward strand.
CCTGGATCTGTTGGTGAACCAGGTGCCCAAGGCTGAGCTGGTGCCGGTACAGCAGCGCGCTGGGCGACTGTATGTGGCCAGCGATGCGCTGCGTGCGGCGGGCATCCTGGTGCCGGGCGATCCTCAAGGCGAGGTGGCGCTGGAGGGTATCGCCGGCCTGCATGTGGACTACGACAGCCAAAACCAGCGCCTGCTGCTGCAGGTGCCGCCGGCCTGGCTGCCCGACCAGCAGTTCGGCGGGCGCAACCTGTACCCGGCCAGCGATGCGCGCAGCAGTTTCGGTGCCTTGCTCAACTACGATCTGTACCTGAACGACACCGATGATGCTGGCACCTATCTTGCCGCCTGGAACGAGCTGCGGGTGTTCGACAGTTGGGGCACCTTCTCCACCACCGGGCAGTGGCGTGAATCGTTCAACGGCGCGCCTAACAATCAGAGCCGCGAAGGTTTCCTGCGCTACGACACCACCTGGCGTTTCACCGACGAGCAGCGCCTGTTGACCTACGAGGCAGGCGATCTGGTCACCAGCGCCTTGCCCTGGAGCAGCTCAGTGCGGGTCGGCGGCTTGCAGGTGTCCCGCGACTTCGCCGCCCGCCCGGATCTGGTCACCTATCCGCTGCCGGCCTTTGCGGGTGAGGCGGCGGTACCCACTTCGCTGGACCTGTTCATCAACGGCTACAAGACCAGCACCACCGATCTGCAACCTGGGCCCTACACCCTCACCAACGTGCCGTTCATCAACGGTGCTGGCGAAGCCGTGGTGGTGACCACCGATGCGCTCGGGCGCCAGGTCTCGACGACCTTGCCGTTCTACGTGACCAGCAGCTTGCTGGCCGAGGGGCTGTCGGACTTTTCGGTGGCTGCCGGCAGCCTTCGTCGCGACTATGCCGTGAAGGATTTCGGCTACGGGCCGGCGGTTGCCTCGGCGAGCCTGCGCCATGGTGTGTCCGACTACTTCACCCTCGAGACCCATGCCGAAACGGCCGAGTCGATGATGCTCGGTGGCCTGGGGGGCAACCTGCGCCTGGGAACCTTCGGTGTGCTCAACGCCGCCGTGGCGCAGAGCCGTTTAGAGGGCGACACCGGGCAGCAGGTGGCCTTGGGTTACCAGTACAACAGCCGGCGTATCGGCTTCAACTACCAGCGGATCGAGCGGCATGGCGACTACGCCGACCTGACGTTGGTCGACAACCCCTACACCCGCCTGAGCACGCGTAGCGAGCAGGCGACCGTAAGCCTGAACCTGGATCGCTACGGCAGCGTCGGTGCTGGCTATTTCGACGTACGCGCAGGGGATGGCTCGCGCACGCGGCTGATCAACCTGAGCTGGAGCAAGCCGTTGTGGCGCAACAGCAGCCTGTACCTGTCGGCCAACCGCGATGTCGGTGACAGCCAGTGGGCGGTGCAGGCGCAGCTGGTGGTCCCGTTCGACACCCATGGCACCCTGGCCTTCAGCGCCGAGCGCAGCAAGGACGGCCAGGACCTGCAGCGGGTCAACTACAGCCGCGCAGTGCCGGTGGGTGGCGGTGTGGGGTACAACCTTGGCTATGCCAATGGTGGTGATCGCGGCGCCTATCGGCAGGCCGATGTCACCTGGCGCCTGCAATCCGTGCAGTTGCAGGCGGGGGTCTACGGCAGCAGCGACGAGATGACGCGCTGGGCCGATGCCAGCGGCTCGCTGGTGCTGATGGACTCGGGCATGTTCGCCGCCAACCGTATCGATGATGCTTTCGTGGTCGTCAGCACCAGTGGCTACGCCGATGTGCCGGTGCGCTACGAAAACCAGGTGGTCGGTCGCACCGACCGCAATGGTCGTCTGTTGGTGCCTTACAGCAGCGGCTACTACCGCGGCAAGTACGAGATCGACCCCATGGAGCTGCCCGCCGATGTGCTGGCATCGACGGTCGAGCAACGCGTCGCGGTGCGTCGGGGCAGTGGCTATCTGTTGGAGTTCCAGCTCAAGCGGGTGCTGGCAGCGAGCATCGTGCTGGTCGATGCCAACCAGCAGGAGCTCAAGCTGGGCAGTCGGGTCAGGGATATCCAGAGCGGCAGCGAGGCCGTGGTGGGCTGGGATGGCCTGGTCTACCTGGAGAACCTCTCGGCGCACAATCGCTTGCAGGTGGACGTTGCCGATGGCGGGCAGTGCCAGGTCGAGTTCGACCTGCCTGACGGGGAGGGGCCGATTCCGCTGATCGGCCCACTGGTGTGCCGATGAACGCCCTGGGCAGTGTTTTGCTGGGGGTCGGCCTGTGTGCCGTTTGCGCTCAGGCGTGGTCGGCCTGTTCGTTGGGGGCCACGGTGCCTGCGTCCTTCGGCACGATCAATTCGACGCTGGTGCGCACCACGGTGCAACCGGCTTCGACCACAAATGCCGGGCTGTCGTGCACCGGCTCGCTGTTGTCGCTGTTGACCAGCAGCGACCATTTCTACGCCACCATCACCTCCACCCGCACGGGCATGGTCGGGCCAACTGGCGACGTCATCCCCTATACGATCTACGCCAACAACACCACCAACTTTCCGATCAGCCGCGGCACCCGTTTCGATTTCGCGCCCAACGGCATCATCGACGCCCTGGGGCTGCTCAACGGGACCTCGCCCAAGTCGGTGCCGCTGTACCTGCGCACCGTGGTCGGTGCCAACGTTGCCGCAGGCGTCTACACCGAGACCCTGTCGATCTTCTGGGACTGGAACTATTGCTCAGGCATCGGTCTGGGCAATATCTGCCTGGGGCGGGACATCGGCAGCGGCACGCAGACCCTGACAGTGACACTGACCGTCAGCAACGACTGCCAGATCACCACCCCCAACATCAGTTTCGCCAGTGCGCCGGTGGTGGCCGGGTTCGCGACGGTGAACCAGAGCATCAACATCGCCTGTACCAAAGGCAGCAACTATACGGTCGGTCTGGACGATGGGCAGAATGTGTCGGCCGGGCGTCGGCGGATGAAGTCCACGGCGAACAACTACCTGGCGTACGACATCTTCAAGAGCGCCGGCACCGTGCGCTGGGGTTCGGTGGGCGCGGCCCGGCGCGCGAGCAGCGACGCCAACGTCAACCCTGGCGCCGGCACAGGTACCGGCAGCCAGGTGTTCAACTACAACGCCAAGGTCTATACCGACCAGGCGACGCCGCCTGCGGCGACCTACACAGACAGCGTGATTCTCGATGTGCAGTTCTGAGGTGCCCGGCGGGCGGGCCTGCGCGGTGCAGGTGATCAGCGCAGGTCCTTGACCATGCTTTCCAGCGTTTCCAGCACGGCGCCTGCCAGTGCCTTGGAGCGTGCGCCAGACCAGCCGCAGCGGGCATCGGGGTTGTCGTCGTGGTCCTTGAACGGCATTTCCAAGGTCAGCGACAAGCAGTCGTAAGTCTGCCCGACCGCATTGCAGGCCAGCGTCATGTTCGCTTGGCCAGGCTGGTCGCGGGTGTAGCCATGGACGGTCTGGAAGTCCTTGGTCACGCTGCACAGGGTGCTGCGAAACTGCTCCTCCAGCCTGGCGATGCGCGGTGTGTAGCCCGGGTTGCCTTCGCAGGCCGCGGTGAACACATGGGGGATTTCCTCGTCGCCGTGCACATCGATGAAGGCATCGACGCCCTGCAGTTTCATCTGGCTCTGGGCGAAGAACACTTCCGGGCTCAGCTCGACGCTCGCATCCTGCCAGGCGCGATTGAGGTCCTTGCCCTTGAAGTTGGTGCGCAGGTGGCCGAGAAAGGCGCCATCAGGGTTCATGTTGGGAATCAGGTACAGGTCAGCTTCGGCAAGCAGGCGCTGAAGCGTCGCATCGTTGCCTTCAAGACGGTCGATCACGCCTTCCATGAACCACTCGGCCATGTGCTCGCCGGGGTGCTGCTGGGCGATCAGCCACAGCTTGCGCTTTGCGCCTGCGCCTTTGCTGGCACGCAGCAGAGGAATGTCGCGGCCCTGGACGCTACGTCCACTGGCCAGCAACTCGACGCCGGGAATCTTCTGCGCGCGCTCGATCAACTGGTTGTGGCGTGCGCGCGGATAGGGCTCGAAGTAGGCGAACCAGGCCTCTGGCTGCTCGGCCGTGAAATCGAACGCCAGGGCTTTGCCGTCGAAGCTGCTGGGGACGCGGAACCAGTTCTGCTGGTCGTACGACGCCACGGCATGGTAGCCGTCCCAAGCGTTCTTGTAGGAGGACTCATGGGCGTTGTCGAGGCTGAAGCGGTGGGTCTGCCCCAGCGTCAGGCCGCTCACCTTGAAATGGAACCACTGGAAGTGGCTGCTATTGGTGTCGGGACGGATGGCCAGGCGCACCAGGCGCGGGTCACTGGCATCCAGTACCTGGATATTGCCGGAATCGAAATCGCAGTCGATCTGCAGTGGGGACAGCGTCACGGTCATTGCCAGACTCCTGTGGCTTTGTTGTGACGCTACTGTAGCTCAACGACAGGTGGGGTGTCTGTGCTGGCCCCTCACGCAACAAGCCCTCGCGCGCAGCGCTGGCGTATCAGCCGAGCAGGCCGAAGGCGATCAATGCGGCAACGCCCAGGCCGACGGCGATCGAACACCCACCCATCGAGAGTGCTGCGCGGCCATTGCGATATCCGCCATCCTGGCCCAACTGGCGGGCTGGAGCCAGCAGGCTGCGCCAGCGCAATTCGGTCTGCTCGAAGGCCTGCAGATGCTCTGGTGCGGCGTCCAGCCAGCGACGGAAGTCGATGCGTTCGCAGGTGGTCGCTTCCGGGCTTTGCAGGCGTACGTACCATTGCCCGGCAATGCTGGCCAGCGGTTCGCCACGCGGTAATGCGCTTTGCAGGGCCTGGAAGAGATGGCGCTCGACGGTCAGCAGGGGCAGGTCGAGACGGGCAGCAATGTCAGCGATGCCGAGCTGGTCGAGGCGGCTGAGCAGAAACACCTGCTGAACCCGGCGCGGCAAGCGCTTCAGGCCATGCAGCAGCGCGTCTTCGGTAGGCGTATGGACGACTTGTGGGCCATGCTCGAGGGGCAGCAGCAGACGGGTCATGGACGGCTCCTTGCGCGAGAAGAGGGGAGAGGGGGCATCCTCCCTGATGCGCAGGCAGCTTAATCTTAACGAGATTGATTCTCAAGTGCTGTTTGCGCAAAACGCTGTAACACGCATTCACGAATTGACACACCTTTGCTATCATCGCGGCCATTCAATGCGGTAACCCTTCTTCATTAGCCTGAAGAGCCAAAAAAAATGACCCGGCAAAAAGCCGGGTCAAAAACCGTGATTAGCCTGATGAGGAGATAATCTGAGCGCCCGACCTGAGGGCTCCAGGTTATCCAGCGGGTCTCGCGACCTGCTGAGTGCAATAATAATCGTTATCATTTACAAGTCAAATGATTTTTCTGTCCTCCAGAAAAATAATTTCCTGTGTGCTTCCTCTGTCCGGCAACCGGGCAATGTTCATTACCCGGCCATCACGTACTCCCGTCTCTCATAGCCCCTGTGGCGCTTGCCGTTGCTCCAGCATCGCGCGGGCCATGTTCACCATATGCATCAGTGCGAACAGCACCTCTCGGGTCGTGCCCTGTTGGTGGCTGCCGGTTTGCTGTGCCGTGGCGGCTGCGCAGCGCAACAAGGCCAAAGCGTGCGCGTTGGCCTGCTCGGGGGAGACCTCGTCGCGCAGCCGCCAGGGCACACTGTCGATGTTGGTGTGCGGTGGTGTTGGGTTGAGGTAGTAGTCGAGCGCGCGACGCGCGGCTTCGCCGTCCAAATCCTTTTCTGGATGTGTCATCGGTTTCATCCTGTTACCTGTTGAGCGTGATAGGGAAATCAGTACACTCGAATACTAATACGAAAAGTACTCATGACTATCAGATTAATAATACAATATGTGTATTGAGCGCTGATGGGCAGTCCGTATCGTGCGGGCGATGGAAAAATGGATCGCGCTGGTCAAGCAAAGGATGCGAGAGCTGGGGCTTTCGCAGGAGCAACTCGCCGAACGCGTTGGGGTGACCCAGGGCGGTGTTGGCCATTGGCTGCGCGGCACTCGCCAGCCGAAGGTGGGCATGATGAACCAGGTCTTGCAGGCCCTGGGCATGGCGCACCTGCATGTTTCGCTGCGCATGGTACGCATTGACCAACTGGCCGAACGCAATGGCACCTATGCGGCCGAGGCAGGCGGGGATGACGACGACCTGCAGCAGTACATCATGTGCTTTCGCTACCCCGTGCTGGCCTGGACCGAGCTCGACGGGCCGTGGCCCGAGGGTTGCATCGTCTATGAGCAGACCGACTATGCGGCGCTGGGCAAGGCCTTCTGGTTGCCGGTCGAAGGCGACCTGATGAGCGCAGCGACCGGCCCCAGCGTGCCCGAGCAGATGTTGGTGCTGGTGGATCCGGGCGTGCCGGCGGCGCCAGGCAAGCTGGTGATCGCCAGACAGAAGGGCACCTCGGCGATGTTCCGGCAACTGGTCGAGGATGGCGGGCAGCGGTACCTCAAACCGTTGAACCCGACCTACCCGAAGCTGCTGTGCGGCGAGGATTTCGAAGTGCTGGGCGTGGTGGTGAGGTCGCACGGGCGGCATTGATCCCGCCCGGTGTTCCTGCAGGGGCGGCACACGGCCTACAAGGGTTCAAAATCGGCCAGTCTCCTGTGGGAGCGGGTTTACCCGCGAAAAAGACACCGCGCTGCCTGGCACGGGCTACGCCCGTGTTCGCGGGTAAACCCGCTCCCACAGTGGATTGGGCTGACCTTTGGATTTTGAACAAGACAGTTTGCCCCTGCAGGGCCCTCAGCGCTCCTCCAGTTCCACCAGCACCGTCCCTTCGCTGACCATATCGCCCTCCTGGCAGAACAGCGCCTTCACTGTCCCCGCCTGCGGTGCACGAATACTGTGCTCCATCTTCATCGCCTCCAGCACTACCAGCGCTGTTCCGGCTTCCACCGTCTGGCCCGCTTCGACCAGCACGCGCACGATGCTGCCGTTCATGGGCGCGCCCAGACCGCCCTGATGGCTTTGGCTGGCCTCGGCGGCGGCAATCGGATCGAACGCCATGACCGCGTGCAGTTCGCCCGCCCATTGCAGGTACAGCACCCCTTCGCGACGAATGGCCAGGTAGCGCCGACGCAGGCCATCCTGATCCTGCACCAAGTGCTCGCCGAGCAGTTGGAATGCCGAGGGCGCGCTGTTCTGCAGCGCCACGGCCTGGTCCTGACCGTCGCATGAAAGATGCAGGCTGCTGCGAGCCGGCAGGCCCAGGCGCAAGCCATTGTTGTGGGCCCAGGGCGAGTCACCGTCGTCTGCGCGCCGCCGTGGTGAGCCGCTCTGCAGCCAGGCTTCGGCAGCGGCTTGCCAGAACATCGCCGGGCGCTCGCCCGTGGCGGGCAGCAGCACCTCGTGATGACGACCAATGAAGCCGGTGTCCAGTTCGGCGGCGGCGAAGGCCGGATGGGCGAGGATGCGCCGCAGGAAGGCAATATTGGTTTTCAAGCCGCCGATGGCGAACTCGTCGAGCATGGCCAGCAGGCGCAAACGCGCCTGTTCGCGATCCTGCCCCCAGGCGATCAGCTTGCCCAGCATCGGGTCGTAGAACGGCGAGATCACATCGCCCTCGCTGACCCCGCTGTCGACCCGACGCCCTTCGCCTGGCGCCGATTCGCGGTACAGCGTCAGGGTGCCGGTGGCCGGCAGGAAGTCATTGGCCGGATCTTCCGCATACAGCCGCACCTCGATGGCATGGCCGACCAGCGGCACCTGCTCCTGGGTGATCGGCAATGCCTCGCCGCAAGCCACACGGATCTGCCAGGCCACCAGGTCCAGCCCGGTGATCGCCTCGGTGACCGGGTGTTCGACCTGCAGGCGGGTGTTCATTTCCATGAAGAAGAACTCGCCGCGGGCATCGAGCAGGAACTCCACCGTGCCCGCACCGACATAACCGATGGCCTGGGCTGCGCGCACCGCAGCCTCGCCCATGGCTTGGCGCAGTTGCGCCGACAAGCCTGGAGCCGGAGCCTCTTCGACAACCTTCTGGTGGCGACGCTGGATCGAGCAGTCACGCTCGTTGAGATACAGGCAGTGGCCGTGTTGGTCGGCGAACACCTGGATTTCCACGTGCCGAGGCTTGAGCACGTACTTTTCCACCAACATCCGTGCATCGCCGAACGACGACTGCGCCTCGCGTTGTGCCGAGGCCAGAGCGTCGGCCAGGTCGCTCTCTTGCTCGACCACCTTCATGCCCTTGCCACCCCCGCCGGCACTGGCCTTGAGCAGCACCGGATAACCAATGCGCTCGGCAGCGGCACGGAAAGTCTCCAGGTCCTGGGCGTCACCGTGGTAGCCGGGCACCAGCGGCACCCCGGCAGCTTCCATCAGGGCCTTGGCCGCCGACTTGCTGCCCATGGCATCGATGGCGCTGGCCGGTGGGCCGAGGAAGATCAGCCCGGCCTGCTCGATGGCGCGGGCAAAGCCTGCGTTCTCGGAAAGAAAACCGTAGCCGGGATGAATCGCCTGTGCGCCGCTGGCCTTGGCTGCAGCGATCAGCTTGTCGATCACCAGGTAGCTGTCGGCGGCCTTGGTGCCGCCCAGGTCGACGCGGATATCGGCCTCGCGGCTGTGCCGGGCGTCACGGTCGGTGGCGCTGTGCACCGCGACGGTGGTCAGGCCCATGGCCTTGGCGGTGCGCATCACCCGGCAGGCGATCTCGCCGCGGTTGGCGACCAGCAGGGTGGTCAGCGTGGGGTGGCTCATGGGCGAGGTTCCTTGTCGACGGGCTGCCAGGCGGGGCGGCGTTTTTCCAGGAAGGCGCTCAGGCCCTCCTGGCCTTCGGGGCTGACGCGAATGCGGGCGATGGCGTTCTCGGTGTAACGACGCAGGGCAGGGCTCAGCTCGCCGTCGTCCACCTCGCGCAGCAGGTCCTTGGTGGCACGCAGGGCCTGCGGGCTGTTGAGCAGAAGGTTGTCGATCCAAGCCTGGACCTGGCTGTCCAGTTCGCTGGCGGGGTACACCTCGGCCAGCAGGCCCAGTTCGCGGGCGCGCGCACCGCTGAAGCGCTCGGCGGTCAAGGCATAGCGGCGTGCGGCGCGTTCACCGATGGCCTTGACCACGAACGGACTGATCACCGCCGGTGCCAGGCCGATGCGTACCTCCGAAAGACACAGCTGTGCATCCTCGGTGCCGATGGCCATGTCGCAGCAACTGATCAGGCCCAGCGCACCGCCGAATGCGGCGCCCTGGACCACTGCCAGGGTCGGCGTCTTCAGGCGATGCAACGCATACATCAACTCGCCCAGTTCATGGGCGTCGTCCAGGTTGGTATTGAAATCCAGCTGCGCCGACTGCTGCATCCAGGCCAGGTCAGCTCCGGCGCTGAAGTGCCGACCACGGCCACGCAGCAGCACGAAGCGCAGGCTGGCGTCTTCGCCCAGTTGGTCGATGGCAACGATCAGCTCGCGAATCATCTGGGCGTTGAAAGCGTTGTTCTTGTCTTCCCGGCTCAGCCACAGGGTGGCGAAGCCGCGAGGGTCCTTTATCACTTCAAGGGTGGCAAAATCGCTCATGGGTCACATCCGGAAAATGCCGAAGCGGCTCTGTTCGATCGGGGCGTTCAGCGCGGCGGACAAGGCAAGGCCCAGCACTTCACGGGTTTGCGCCGGGTCGATGACGCCGTCATCCCACAGCCGGGCGCTGGAGTAGTAGGGGTGGCCCTGGCGCTCGTACTGGTCGAGGATCGGCTGCTTGAGCTGCTTCTCGTCATCGGCGCTGAACACTTCGCCACTGCGTTCACTCTGCTCACGCTTGACCTGGGCCAGCACGCCGGCGGCTTGTTCGGCGCCCATCACGCCGATCCGCGCATTGGGCCACATCCACAAGAAGCGCGGATCGTAGGCGCGCCCGCACATGCCGTAGTTGCCAGCACCGAAGCTGCCGCCGATGATCACCGTGAACTTCGGCACCTGGGCGCAGGCCACCGCGGTCACCAGCTTGGCGCCGTGCTTGGCGATGCCGCCTTCCTCGTATTTCTTGCCGACCATGAACCCTGTGATGTTCTGCAGGAACAACAGCGGGATGCCGCGCTGGCAGGCCAGTTCGATGAAGTGCGCGCCTTTTTGCGCGGCTTCGGCGAAGAGGATGCCGTTGTTGGCCAGGATCGCCACCGGATAGCCGTGCAGGTGAGCGAAACCGCACACCAGGGTGGTGCCGAACAGGGCCTTGAATTCATCGAACACCGAACCGTCGACCAGCCGCGCGATCACCTCGCGCACGTCGAACGGTTGCTTGGCGTCAGCCGGGACCACGCCATACAGCTCTTCTGCGCCATACAACGGAGCAACCGGCGCCTGGCATTGCAGCTTGCCCAGCTTGTGCCAGTTGAGGTTGGCGACGCTGCGCCGGGCGATGGCCAGGGCGTGTTCATCGTTATCGGCATAGTGGTCGGCCACACCGCTGGTGCGGCAATGCACGTCGGCGCCGCCCAGCTCTTCGGCGCTCACCACCTCGCCGGTGGCGGCCTTCACCAGCGGCGGGCCGGCGAGGAAGATGGTCGCCTGCTGGCGCACCATGATCGCTTCGTCGGCCATAGCCGGCACATAGGCGCCACCTGCGGTGCACGAGCCCATCACCACGGCGATCTGCGGGATCCCCAGGGCGCTCATGTTGGCCTGGTTGAAGAAGATCCGCCCGAAGTGCTCGCGGTCGGGGAACACCTCGTCCTGGCGCGGCAGGTTGGCGCCGCCGGAGTCGACCAGGTAGATGCACGGCAGGCGGTTCTGCAGGGCGATGGTCTGCGCGCGCAGGTGTTTCTTCACGGTCAGCGGGTAGTAGGAGCCGCCTTTGACCGTGGCGTCGTTGGCCACGATCATGCACTCGACCCCTTCGACGCGGCCGATGCCGGCGATCACGCCTGCTGCCGGTACGTCTTCGCCATACACCTCATGAGCGGCGAGCTGGCCGATCTCGAGAAACGCCGAGCCCGGGTCGAGCAGGCGGTCGATGCGCTCGCGCGGCAGCAGCTTGCCACGCGAAGTGTGGCGCTGCTGGGCCTTGGGCCCGCCGCCCTGGCTGACCTGGGCCAGCAGGGTGCGCAGGGCATCGACCTGTTCGAGCATGGCCGCGCTGTTGCTGGCGAACTCCGCCGAGCGCGGGTTGATCTGGGTGTGCAAGGTAGCCATGGACGCCAGTTCCTTGTGCTCAGCGGGTTTCGTTGAACAATTCGCGGCCGATCAGCATCCGGCGGATTTCGCTGGTGCCGGCACCGATCTCGTAGAGCTTGGCGTCGCGCAGCAGGCGCCCGGCCGGGAACTCGTTGATGTAGCCGTTGCCGCCGAGGATCTGGATCGCTTCCAGGGCCATCTGCGTGGCGCGCTCGGCGGTGTAGAGGATCACCCCGGCGGCGTCCTTGCGCGTGGTCTCGCCACGGTCGCAGGCCTGGGCTACGGCATAGAGGTAGGCGCGGCTGGCGTTGAGCTGGGTGTACATGTCGGCGATCTTGCCCTGGATCAGCTGGAACTCGCCGATGCTCTGGCCGAACTGCTTGCGATCGTGGATGTAAGGCACCACGAGGTCCATGCAGCTCTGCATGATGCCGGTCGGTCCGCCCGAGAGCACCACGCGCTCGTAGTCCAGGCCGCTCATCAGTACGCGCACACCGCCGTTGAGCTGGCCGAGGATGTTTTCTTCCGGCACTTCGACGCCATCGAAAAACAGCTCGCAGGTGTTGGAGCCACGCATGCCCAGCTTGTCGAACTTGTTGCTGCGCGAGAAGCCCTTCCAGTCACGTTCGACGATGAATGCGGTGATGCCGTGCGGGCCCTTGTCCAGGTCGGTCTTGGCGTAGATCACGTAGGTGTTGGCGTCGGGGCCGTTGGTGATCCAGGTCTTGCTGCCGTTGAGTACATAGTGGTCGCCGCGTTTCTCGGCACGCAGTTTCATCGACACCACGTCGGAGCCGGCATTGGGCTCGCTCATGGCCAGGGCGCCGATGTGCTCGCCGCTGATCAGCTTGGGCAGGTACTTGAGCTTCTGCTCATGAGTGCCGTTGCGGTTGATCTGATTGACGCAGAGGTTGGAATGGGCGCCGTAGGACAGTGCCACCGAGGCCGAGGCACGGCTGATCTCTTCCATCGACACCACATGGGCCAGGTAGCCCAGGCCCGCGCCGCCGTACTCCTCGGAAACAGTGATACCCAGCAGGCCCATGTCGCCGAACTTGCGCCACATGTCGGCGGGGAACAGGTTGTCGTGGTCGATCTGCGCCGCGCGCGGGGCGAGTTCGGCGGCAGCGAAGGTGCGCACCTGGTCGCGAAGCATGTCGATGGTCTCGCCCAGGGCGAAGTTCAGGCTGGGGTAATGCATGGGGGCACCTTGTTGTTCTTGAAATTCGAGGTACTGCAACGACCCTGTGGGAGCGGGCTTGCCCGCGATGCCCGTCAGAACGGCCAGCGATGTTGTCTGGTCCGGCCTCATCGCGGGCAAGCCCGCTCCCACAGGGTCGGTGCTCGTGGTTGACGTTAACGTAAACCTGCCTTTTCGGGCTGTCAATTGGATCATCACCTTTACGTAAACGTAAATGTGCGCCACAGTACCCTTCGCTTGCTTCAGTCATGCCCAGAACAACCACAAGAAGGGACACTCATGAGTCAACCAAGCTACACCCGCGGCCCCCAGGACCGGCCCCTGCTGACCCAGACCATCGGCCAGGCGTTCGACGCCACCGTCACCCGCTGGCCCGAGCGCGAGGCCCTGGTGGTGCGGCACCAAGGCCTGCGCTACAGCTGGCGGGCGCTGGCCGAGCAGGTCGAGGTGCACGCCCGGGCGCTGATTGCCCTGGGCGTGGCCAGTGGCGATCGAGTCGGTATCTGGGCGCCGAACTGCGCCCAATGGTGCATCCTGCAGATCGCCACGGCGAAGGTGGGCGCGATCCTGGTCAACATCAACCCGGCGTACCGGGTGGGTGAGCTGGAGTACGTGCTGCGCCAGTCCGGCTGCAGCTGGCTGGTGTGCGCCGATGCTTTCAAGTCGTCCGACTATCACGCGATGGTCCAGGAACTGGTGCCCGAGCTGGGTGCGCAACCGCTGGCGAGTGAACGCCTGCCGGAGCTGCGTGGCGTCATCAGCCTGTCGTCCACCCCGCCCAGCGGTTTCCTGCCCTGGGATGCGCTGGCCGAACGGGCAGGGCAGGTCGATCCCCAGACGCTGCAGGTGAGGCAACAGGGCTTGCAGTTCGACCAGGCGGTGAACATCCAGTACACCTCCGGCACCACTGGCGCGCCGAAAGGCGCCACGCTCAGCCACTACAACATCCTCAACAACGGCTTCATGGTCGGCGAAAGCCTGGGCCTGAGCGAACGGGACCGCATGGTAATCCCGGTGCCGCTGTACCACTGCTTTGGCATGGTCATGGCCAACCTGGGCTGCATCACCCACGGCAGCACCATGATCTACCCCAACGATGCGTTCGACCCCGAGTTGACGCTCCAGGCTGTGGCCGAAGAGCGTGCCAGCATCCTCTATGGCGTGCCGACCATGTTCATCGCCATGCTCGACCACCCGTCGTGCACCACCCTGGACCTCTCGACCCTGCGCAGCGGCATCATGGCCGGCGCTACCTGCCCGATCGAGGTGATGCGCCGGGTGATCGAGCAGATGCACATGGGTGAGGTGCAGATCGCCTACGGCATGACCGAGACCAGCCCGGTGTCGCTGCAGACCGGCCCTGGCGACGAGCTGGAGCTGCGCGTGACGACGGTTGGACGCACCCAACCGCAGTTGGAGACCAAGCTGGTGGATGCGCAGGGCGTGATCGTCCCGCGTGGCGAGATCGGCGAATTGTGCACCCGCGGCTACAGCGTGATGCTTGGCTACTGGAATAACCCTGAAGCCACTCATCAGGCGATCGATCCGGCGCGCTGGATGCGCACGGGCGACTTGGCGGTGATGGACGAGCAGGGCTATGTGCGTATTGTCGGGCGCAACAAGGACATGATCATCCGCGGGGGCGAAAACATCTATCCGCGCGAGCTCGAGGAGTTCTTCTATACCCACCCGGCGGTAGCCGATGCCCAGGTGATCGGGATTCCGTGCAGCCGCTATGGCGAGGAAATCGTTGCCTGGATCAAGCTGCATCCCGGGCACAGCGCCACGGTCGAGGACTTGCAGGCCTGGTGCAAGGCGCGCATTGCGCACTTCAAGGTGCCGCGGCATTTCCGCTTCGTCGACGAGTTTCCGATGACGGTGACCGGCAAGGTGCAGAAATTCCGGATGCGCGAGATCAGCATCGCGGAACTTGCGCCGCACTGAAGCGCCGCCTGGCCTGAGAAGGCCAGGCGGATAGGACATGTCACTTAACAGCCTTGAACAAATCGTCGAAGGTTTCGGCGTCTTGGATATCGCTTTCTGCCAGGTCGGTTCCTAAATCGTCATTAAGGTATCGAACCAGTTTTGAGGTACTGCTGACGATGTCGGAAACTTTTGTTGCGCCGTTGATATCGGCCTCTTTCTTGCCGAATTTTTCGGCAAGCAGTTTTTTCAGTTCCTGTTCGGTAGCCATGTTCATTTATCCTTGGGTTGAGTCGCATCAGTGTGTATTGAGGTTCAGGGTTTCATCGGTCGGGCATGGGCATACTCCTGCGTGATGTAGCCATAACGGTCTCGAAGCTGAACGTCTTGGTACAGCCTCACACAGACCTCAATTGGCTTTCAGCCAGGCCAATTTAGAGAAGTCCATCCTTGATGCACCCCATACTTTTCCTTCGAGTATCACGTGATCTTCCGCCCAGGACACCACTTTCATGGTGTATTGCTCTCCCGATTTGTAGGCGTATCTGGCGTACTTGCCCACGAGGCTTTTGGCCGCAGCTTGCAGTTCGGCGAGGGTTTGGAAGGTGTCGGTCTTCTTGCGTATGGCGGCAATGGTTTTGGCATGGGAGTCTGCGCGTTTTGCAGCCTCCTGAGCTGAACGGGCTTTGGCTTGTGCGGTTGCAAGCTCGCCTTCGCTGGCCGCTGCCTCGGCGTCCTGATACGCCTTTTTTGCCTCGTCCACGGCTGTTTGCAGTTTGCCCATTGCACCCGTCGCCTCTTTTTTTTCTGCGCTTGCCTCGGGGATGTTCATGGACGTGGCTTGATAGTCGGCTTGCGCCGACTTCTGTGAGGCCTCGGCGGCCTCGGCTGCGGCCTTGGCAGAGGCAACCGCTGTGGCGATCTCAGCCTTGAGCTTGTCGGCAGCTTCTTGAGCAGCCTTTTCAGCAGCTTCTTGAGCAGCCTTTTCAGCAGCTTCACGCGCAGCCGCCTCGCGAGCCTTGGCCGCGTCCTGTGCATCCTTACAGGCATTCTGAGCCGACTCGGCGGCCTCCCGGGCCGACTTGGCGTTTTTCTGCGCCTCATCTGCGCTGGTTTGCGCGCTGTCCACCTGGCCTTTCTTTGCAGCGGCTTCGGTGTTCTTACGGGCGGTGCTGGCCGCTTCGGCCGCTTTCTCGGCTTTGGCGATCGCTTCAGTCACTTGCTTGAGCTGCTTGGCCGCCTCGGGCGCCTTGAGCGCCGGATTGTCAGCCTGCGCCTGGGCGGTTGCCAGTGCCGCATTGGCGGCCTGTTCCGCTTCTCGTGCAGTGACGATGGCATTGTCAGCGTTACCTGAACTTGCTGGCTGACTGCTGCCGTTGCCGCTTGGTGATTCGCCTGCTGCGCTGTTGCCCCCATCAGCAGAGCCGGTTGTACTTTCGGCCTGCAGCAGCTGCCTGACTTCGTCGCGAAACGCCGTGGGACCATCAACCGCGCTGTAGCTGACGGTGATGGTGATGTCTTTGAGCCTGCACTCATTGTCCTTGTAAAACACAGGGTTGTTCCTGGCGCCGCCTGGGAACGCGAGCCGCCAGCTCGAGATCAGCCCGGTGCCTTCGAAGGGTTGATAGCGGGCCTTGTCGGGTACCGACGGCTGCAGATCGAAGTTACGCGACACTTCCTTGACCGACCACAGGGCAATGCTCTGGTTCGGCCGGAGGTCGCGAAGCACATGCTTGGGGCTGCCTTGGCTGGCCGAATACAGGTGGCGGGCGCCTTCGATGTCCGCTTCCAGAAGCACCTTGTTCGAGGTCTGGTAGAGCATGGCCGAGATCGGTTTCGAAGAACCTGACCCTGGGATTTCGAAGGCCAGCGTGATGCGTTCCAGGCGGCGCAGGTAATGACCTGGGAAATCGATGTCGAACACTCGTGCCGGCAGCTCGAACAGGATTTCATCGTTGTCCAGTTGCTCGTGCAATTGGGTGGCGGTCCAGCCGGTGAGTTCCAGCAGGGAGAAATCCTTGCGGATATCCAGCGGCCTGTGGTTGTCGCGGATCGCGGCCACATCCATTTGCATCAGGTCGCGCTCAAGCGCTTCGCCCGCAAGCATCCCACGCCAGTTGTCGAGCCAGCCGTCCGTCCTGATCCAGCGACTGGTGAAATCGCCGAGTTCGTACCGCAGGCAGTTTTCGGCCATCAGGCACAGGGAAGTGGTTGCGTCGTACGCGGTGCTGTAGATCTCCGACAGCCGACCGATCAACCACAGATAAGTGGTGTGGCTGGCGAATACCGACTGCATGACCTCGTATTCGGCCTGGTGCGACTGGCGGGTTGCACGGGCCTCGTGTACGGCGATGCCGGCCGCCTTGATCTGTACGTCCCGCTCGCGCAGTTGAGCATCGATGATGTCGAGCTCATGCCCGGCCTGGTCGGCTTCATGTTGCCATTGCTGGCGGCGCAGGAGGAACTCTGCCCGTTTGTCGATCGTATTGCTCATGGTCTCGAGCGTCTCGGCCAACGCCTCCCAGGCATTGGCTCCTGACTCGAACGCTTCCTGAGGGTTGAACCCGCCCACCGCCATACCGAAAATGGTCGGTGCCATGGCGGCGCCCGCTGCCATGGCGTAGCTAGGGACCGATGGCAGGCGGGTGGCGACAGAAGACGCTGCCAACGCCAGCACGGCCGTTTCCAGCTCGATGACCCCTTCGTCCACCAGGTGCTGGTAGTAGTCCTGACGTTGCTGAACCATCGCTCTGGAGCGCACCGCGGTTTCACGCTCGCGCTTGGCCAGCTCCAGCGCTTGCTCCTGCAATTGGCAGGGGTAGTCCAGCAGCCTGATCAGGTTGCGTTTGCCGAGCAGTTCCAGTTGCTGGGCGGCTTCGGTGTTGTAGAAGCCCAGCAAGGTTTGCCCCAGGGCGATCAGTTGCTGCACAGCTTCTCCAGCACATTTGCGCGCCTCTTCGTAACGGCAGGGAGGCACGATGGGCGCAACCGGGGTGGCCTCGCCTCGGTCCTGGGCGGCAACGCTGTTGCCCAGTGCGATCTGGTCGAGCGTGTCAGGGTCGAGCATGATCGCAGCGGGCTTGCCATCGAGGGTCAGACCGTGGCGCAGGTTGAACAGGCGGTTACGCAGCAGGTTGCGCAGCGTGACGAGCTTGTTGTTCAGCGGCGGGGTAAAGGCCGTGGAACTGGCTTGGCCCAGCGTCAGTGCCTGCGCCGGTGCGCTGGACAGGTCTTCGGGGAGCACGCCGATCAGGCGCAGTGCCTTGTCATAGCACAACGCGGCCTCGACCAGCGAATCCAGCGTCAGCATGCGGTATTGGTCATCACCCTGGCGTTGCCAGGTTTCCACCACGAACAGGTGCAGCGCCTTGCGGTAGCGCTCGGGTTCGGCGTAGGCCAGCAGGTCCGGGTCGTTGGTCTGGGCGCTGGCGGTGAAGGCTGCACGGGCCAGTAGAGGTCTTGCCAGCCAGAACAGCGGCGGGTGGTTCCCCTCGGGCACCCAGGTGCGGTAGGGGTCGAACAGGAACCGTGTGCACCAGCGCCAGGCTTGGCTGTATTCGCGGTTCTGGCGTTGCAGCCAGGTGACCAGGAACGGCACGTGGAAGAACAGCTCCCAGAAGTACAAGCCGTTGGCGCTGCGCAGGTCGACGATGGTGCCTGAACTTGCAGGTTCCAGGGGCGGCTCTGGCAAGTGTTGGGCTTTCCATGACAGCGACTGTTCGACCGATTGAGTCGCCAGTGCCACCAGTTGCTTGCCAAACAGGGTGTTCAGCCGCAGGGTACGGAAAGGGGGGGCATGGGTCTGGTCTTCGGCTTTGTCATTGACCTCCTTGAAGTCCAGGTACAGAGCCTGTGTTTCATTGCGGCAGATCTGCACACTGGGGATCGCGTCGTCGTCTTTCTCTTCCAGGGTATAGGCGCAGGTCGCCGTTGCGATGGGGTCGGTTGTACTGAGTTGTTCGTCATAGAAGTCTAGCGAGACAGTGTAGCCACGAATGTCCTTGTTGATGGGGAGGGTGAAATTGACAGCACCTTTGCCGTTGGCGATCAACGTGTCCTCGAACGCCATTTCGTGCGCGGGATCAAGGTAAAAAAGGATTCTGCGGCAGGTCGCCGGGTGCAAGTACCGAAGGCGTAATATCGCCTGCAGCGATTCATCAGGCAGGTCGGACGTGATGTTTTTTAATGCATTGAGCTCTTGGGCGATGAGCGTGTTGATCGCGTCTGCCTTGTCCAGCGCTTTGGCGTTGTCAATGGCGGTATGCAGTGCGATGGGCTGGCGCGGTTGCTCGATATTCGTGACGCCCATCAGTTCGGAATACTGATCTGCGGGAAGGTAGCGTACCTTGAGCAGGAAATTCTTGATGTTGCTGAATGCGTCAGCGTTGTTGGTGGGTAAAGTTTTGAGTGCCTGCAGGTCTTGTTCCTCAAGGCGGGCCTGTTCAAGTGCTGATAATGTCCAACTTGGGTTTGAGTTTTCTTTAGGTTTGCAGATGAGTTTTATAATGAACTCGGAAAAGTCAAGTTTTGGGATGGGTCTTATTTCAGGTGCTGAAAAATCAATTAAATATTGTTCGAAGAGCCCTTCTGTGTCGTTGCTATAAATTTTTATGTTCGCCATATTGGACAAACTTGAGAGGGACCAAGTTTTGGGCAGGAAAATATGTTTGTCGTTGGAGAGCATTTTTGTGGGAATTTGTACCCTGTCTTCGGTTTCGAAAAATGCTATAGTTTCAACTATTATTTCAAATCCTGAGCCAATTGTTATCCCCCTATTTTTTAATTTGCTTGTAAATATTATGGCGTTAAAGTTTTCATCAAGATATTGCTTTCTGTTGTGTTCCAGGTTGTTTTTTTTATTTTCTAGTTCTGTTACTTCTTTGTCATGACGTTGGGTTGTTTGTGTTTTCTTTTTATGGATTTCTTCTGTTAAGTTCTCGATTTCATGATTTAGTCTGACGATTGTTTGTATGGGTTCTTTTTTTTGTATTTTTTCTAGTTCCGGTGTTTCCAAAATTAATGTGTGCTCTAGGCTTGTGAAGTCGGCGTACTTTAGAATTTGTTCTTTGTAGTGAGATGCGAAAGGTAGTGATTTTATGTCTATTGACAATTGCCCTTTGGATGATGTGAAGGTTTCAGAGATGATGCTTAGGTTTTCTTTTTTTAACCTCCACGCACTATCCAGGGTGACATCGACTGAAATGCAATCCGAAGCGTCAGATAATGATGCTTCAATCGAGGCCTGCCCGAGCGTAGTGATTTCGTAGCGATCTTTTACTTCATCTTTAGAAGCCAGGTCGCTCCAGCTGAACGCTTTGGAATCTTCCTCGACCGTCTTCAGCTGGGTAACCGCCCCCACATAGGGATGTTGTACGGTCCGCGGGTCTCGGAAGAAGCTCAACCACCGTTTCACCATGTTTGTCTCGATGGGGCGGTCCGTCACGTTACCGAGATCGAGCGCTTTGTCCTCGAGCAACAGCAGGTCCTTGGTGCTGATGAAATAATCAACGTTGCGTTTCGGCTGTTTTCCTTCCTTTGCTGGCAGTGAGCTATCGAACACCACGGTGGTCAACCAGGGGTCATGCAACCGATCCCCATGGATGTTGACCATGACCATCAACCCCGGCATGAACATCCTGGTCTTCAAATACGGGTTGGTGTTCGCAGCGGTCCCGGCTGAGTTCGTCGTCAGTACTTCATTACTCTTGAACTCACCCTTCTCGTCATGCCCGTCCAGCGTCATGAACTCATTGGGCGAGCTCCAGTTGCCATCGGTCTGCTGGAAGGCGAATAACACCCGCAGGGCAAAGTACTCGCTGGGCTTGCTGTCCGGCCCCATGGGAATCCCGGTGGTATCACGCTCGACCCACACCACATAACGACGACCGGCAACGATCACCGGGCGGATCAGCTCGATATGGGTACGGTTGTCGTCCGCCTTTGGCGGCAGCGCCGTCTGCGCGATCGTTGCACTGACCGCCAGGCTGATCTTCTCCCACTCACCCCACGCCAACATGCTCGGCATGCCCTCTTGATCACGCTGCGACATGTCCAGGGTGCGCCAGTAGAATTCGGTTGGCTCGACGTTGGTCTTGCCGATGAAATGGTAGGTATCGGTCAGTGGCGAGGTGCCGTCGGCATACACGGAGATCGGCTGGATATTGCTCAGGGTTTCGAAGGTACTCAGATAGCCAAGCATGGCCACGTGGATGTCTTCGGGCTGGCATTTGCCCTGCGCCAGCTGGGTCTCCAGGTCCTTGAAGGCGCTGGTCTTGCGCTGGCGGCGGGTGGGGTCAATGAAGTTCTGGGGCTCGTTGTGCGCATCCTGGCGCAGCCTCCAGCGCTCGTAGCTGCTGCTGAAGTTTTCCCACTCATCGCGCTCGGCGTCGCTGATCGCGGTGCTGCGGTAGCCGTTTTCCAGGCGTGAGTGGATCTGGTGCAGGTAGCGTTGCAGGCTGGCGGTGGCCGAAAGCGTGCGTGTGGTCAGGGGCTCGTGGGACACTTGCAGGTCGATCAGCAGGTAGTCGGCCAACTGCTGCGTACTGGTGATCCAACTGTGTGCATCGTCGGTCGGCGCCCAGTTGGCGATCATCCACTGCATCAGGGCATCACGCCAGGCAACGCTTTGATGGCCATCGGCCACCTGGCGCTGCTGGTTGCTGCAGCCTTTGCGCAGGGCCACGGCCGCCTGCTGGAAGGGCGCGTAGCTTTCGGCCTTGGGCAGTTTGCCCAGTTGCAGCAAGGTGTCCACCGCCAGACCGTGCTTGTCTGCCAGCTCCTGTGTGCGAAGCAGGCGATCGATACCCGCCAAAGTCTCGGGTGGCTCAATATCGGCTAAAGCACATAGAGAGCCGCTGGTGTGCCCCAGCAACTGTTCCAGTGCGGCCCAATGTTCTTTTGGTTCCTTTGCCTTGCTGTTTGCAGAGGACTCATCTTTGTCGGTCTCGAACCTGGCCAGATAATCCAGCAGGTTCTGTTCGCCCATGCCCAAGGCCAGCCTGGCCAGCACTGCCTTGTAACGGCCAAGTTGATAGACGGTGCTGAGGTCCAGGGGGCGGCACTTGTCCGATTGCTGGTCCTGGAGGTTGAACCTCTCTGGGGTACGCGTCAGCTGATCCAGCAGGTGTGCGCTGAGTTTGAACAGTTTTGCCACATCGGCGTGGCGTTGCAGGGTCGACCACTGTGTGAGGTCACTTTCGGTAAAGCACGCTTCTGGCGTTGTTGACTGTTCAGTACACTGCTGAGCGATGGCCGCTATGCGGACGCTCAACAGGTCGGCGTCGACCCCGGCCCAGCGCAGCAGGGGTGCAACAAGGTTTGGTGATTCGAGCTCCAGTGCCGTTTTCAGTGCCAGGTGAAGCGCATCGGCGTTTCGGCTGGCTTGAAGGTTGAACGCATTTTTCCACGTCGTGTTGAAGCTAGGCGTGCGGGGATTGAGCAGGTAGGCCAGTTGCAAGGCGTCCATGCCCTGTTGCTGCAGCCACTCCACAGCCTGCAGCACGCCGGCGATCACATCGACGATGTCGGCTTTGCCGGTCTCGCCCGCAAGGCTTGGCTGGCCGACCAATTGTTGGCGGTAAGCGGGGTCCTGATTCATCAGTACGCCGAGCAGGGCCAGGCCTTTCGGGGTCGAAGTGCCGAACACCCGAGCCAGGGCAACGATCCGGTAGCAGGCCGAGACCACGGCCAGCGAGCGTGTCGGTTTTTGCAGGTTCTGTGCTTCGACCACCCAACCCAGAATGCCCCGCAGCAAGGTGTCATCCACCTTCAGGCCAAGGGCCAGCTGCTTGACTGTCAGGCCGTCGGCGCCTGTGGTGGAGGCGGGATCGAACGCCTTGTCGTCCAGTTTCAGGGAGGGTTGTGCAGGTTGGCCGTCTTCATCATGCCCGGCGGCGAACAGCTGGTCGTAGAACGATGCCTGCCGCCCGGTGGCATAGGGTGAGAGTGTGTCGATCAACGCAGCATACTGCTCGGCACTGACGTTGTATTTTTGCTGCAGATGACGGAACAGTCCGAGCGCGCGCAGGGTCTTGTCCGTCAATCGGTAGTTGCCGGTCTGGCCTTCGGCACGCAGCGCAGCCATGACCAGCGTGTCAGTCTGGGCTGCGCTCAGGCCCAGGGCCCGCTGCAGGCGCAGTATGCGTTGGAGGCGGTCCAGGTGGGCATCGGTGAGGCCTTCGATCCGCACGATTTTTTTTGTCGCAGGCTGCGCGGGCGCCGATTCGAGCAGATACAACGGCGTTGCACCGTTATTGATGAACACGGCGCCATATACCTGGCTGGATGGCTTGGAGGCTGTGGGCACGTGGGGGCTGCGGGTCACTGCCGTACCGCCTTTGCCGACAGCCTCTACAGCCAGCAACTGGCGCAGTTCACGACGGCTCAATGCCAGCGCCTTGGCCAGCTTTTGCGTCGTATCGTACGAAGCGGCACTCAGCTTCAGCTCGCTGGTCGCAGAGCCGAGCAGCAGGGTCCGCAGTTGCGGCGAGAAACCGCTGGCCAGTGTGGTGGCAGTCCGCTGGGCGGCCGAGGGCAGATGGGCGAATGTGAACAGTGGATAACAGAGGCTGGTTGCACTCAGCAGGTCCCACAGCTGTACCTGTTTGGCCGCCAGCGCCGCTTTGACCGACTCCCAGGCACGATGGAAGGGCACACTGGCTTGGCCGGAGCCTTCCGCGACCGCTGCTTGTAGCGTCTGATTCTTTGTCAGGGCTTGCTGAGCACGGTTTTCCAGCAGTTCAAGCGTAATCCTGATCTTGGGCAGGGTACGCCGGGCATTTCTGTCGTCGAGCTTCAACGTCAGCAGGTCAGGGCGCCGTGTCAGCAGGGTGATCGGTGCGTTGACATCCGCGCGTACTTCGAACGCTTGAATCAGTTCCTTGAGGTGCACCAGGTAGGCCAGCCTGCTGTCGTTGCTCATCAACGCCCCAGGTGCGCAGCGTGTGCGGTCGTCAGGGAACAGCTTCATGTAGTTGGCGGCGTCTGGGCGGTTGGCAGGGTTGGTGGCGTCATTCATCGCGGACAGTCCTCGGCAGATGCTGTTGCGCTGACCCGGCTGTAAACCTGCGCCAGGCCCACAGCGGCAAACTACACGCGCACGCCGCAGGGCACACCTGACAGAAATACCAGGTAGGTTGATTTTTCGCAGGCTCATGCAGGGCCAGGCATGCGCTCAAAGTGGCGACGCCGTGGTTTGCCTGAACTGTGTTGTGACAGCGGCTTGCGCCGCCAAGGGGCACTGAACGGCCCCGGCTGTTGGTCGAATACAGCAGTGCCCGCCTGCCGGGCAGGCCTGCGATGTGGCGGGATCATCGTGCATCTGTGTGACCTGGCCTGGTCTATGCTCAGGCCTTCACCGGCGGCTCCTGGCTCGGCGGATCACCCACCGTCGGCGGCACGGTCGGCTTGATCGGCAGTTCGTCCGGATCCTCCTCGGGCACCGGCGGCGGCAGCGCCGGGTCGTCGATGTTCGGATCGGGCGTCTCCGGTGGAATGGGAATGTTCATGGCCTGACCTCGCGCGGTGGATGAAGAGGTTCTGCAGGCTTCGACCTGCCGTGCCAGCCATTCGCTCAATTTTTTTGAACCCACCGCGCACCCACGGCTCTGAACCCTTACCGCCACCAGCTTAGGGGAGCAAGGTTCGATGTCCGGTAATGAGCCCGTCGCAAAAGCGCCTTTCGAGCAAGTGCCCAAGGCCAACGATCATCCCGACCAGGCCATCAGCCTGTCCCAGGCCTTGCTGGCGCCACGCATCGTGATCGAGGACACCACGCCCGTGCTCGACGGCGGCACCTTCGCGGTCAAGGCGGTAAGCGGGCAGGCGGTGCAGGTCACCAGCAAGGTCTACAGCGACGGCCATGACCGCCTGGCGGTGGTCTTGCACTGGCGCCAGGCCCACAGCCGGCACTGGCATGGCGTGCCGATGACTTCGGCAGGCAACGACCTGTGGGTTGCCGAGTTCACCCCAGTGGAGCTGGGCTTGCACCTGTTCGGCATCGAAGCCTGGATCGATCCCTACGCCACGTACTGTCACGACCTCGAGAAGAAGTATCACGCCGGTGTCGAGGTCAAGCTGGAGCTGGAGGAGGGCAGGCTGCTGCTGGGTAAGGGCATCGAGCGCAGCGAAGGGCCGTTGCGCGAGCAGCTCGAGCAGTTGCAACAGCGCTTGCCGACGCTGGCACCGGACGATCAGGTTGCGTTGCTGCTGAGCCCCGAAAGCGCCAGCCTGATGAGCCAGGCCGAACACCGCAGTTACCTGACCCGCAGTCCCGAGCTGCCGCTGGACGTGGACCGCGAGCGCGCCCTGTTCGCCAGCTGGTACGAACTGTTCCCACGCTCTGTCACCGACGATCCGGCGCGCCACGGCACGTTCGACGATGTGCACCAGCGCCTGCCGATGATCCGCGACATGGGCTTCGACGTGTTGTACTTCCCGCCCATCCATCCCATCGGCAAGCAGCACCGCAAGGGGCGCAACAATGCCTTGCAGGCGGGCCCCGACGATCCGGGCAGCCCCTACGCCATCGGCAGCCCAGACGGCGGCCACGACGCCATCCACCCGCAACTGGGCACCCGCGAAGACTTCCGTCGGCTGGTCGCCGCTGCCGCCGAGCACGGCCTGGAAATTGCCCTCGACTTCGCCATCCAGTGTTCCCAGGACCATCCCTGGCTTACCGAACACCCGGGCTGGTTCAGCTGGCGCCCGGACGGCACCATTCGCTACGCCGAGAACCCGCCGAAAAAATACCAGGACATCGTCAACGTCGATTTCTATGCGCCCGAGGCAGTGCCCTCGTTGTGGTTGGCACTGCGCGATGTGGTGGTCGGCTGGGTCGAGGAGGGCGTGCGCACCTTCCGTGTCGACAACCCGCACACCAAGCCGCTGCCGTTCTGGCAATGGCTGATCGCCAATGTGCGCAGCCAGTACCCTGATGTGATCTTCCTGGCCGAGGCCTTTACCCGGCCGGCGATGATGGCGCGCCTGGGCAAGGTCGGGTACGCGCAGAGCTACACCTATTTCACCTGGCGCAATACCAAGCAGGAGTTGCGCGAGTACTTCGAGCAGCTCAACCAGCCGCCGTGGAGCTTGTGCTACCGGCCGAACTTTTTCGTCAATACCCCCGACATCAACCCCTTTTTCCTGCAGACCAGCGGCCGCGCCGGTTTTCTCATTCGCGCGGCGCTGGCGACCATGGGCTCGGGGCTGTGGGGCATGTACTCGGGGTTCGAGCTGTGCGAGGGCACGCCCTTGCCGGGCAAGGAGGAGTACCTGGATTCGGAGAAGTACGAGATCCGCCCGCGCGACTTCACCGCGCCTGGCAATATCGTCGCCGAGATCGCCCAGCTCAACCGCATCCGCCGACAGAACCGCGCCTTGCAGACACACCTGGGCGTGGCCTTCTTCAATTGCTGGAACGACCAGATCCTGTACTTCGCCAAGCGCACGCCCGAGCGTGACAACTTCATCCTGATCGCCATCAGCCTCGACCCGTACAACGCCCAGGAAGCGCATTTCGAACTGCCGCTGTGGGAGCTGGGGCTCGATGACGGCGCCGATACGCAGGGTGAGGACCTGATGACCGGGCACCGCTGGACCTGGCATGGCAAGACCCAGTGGATGCGCATCGAGCCTTGGCACCAGCCGTTCGGCATCTGGCGGATCAGCAAGTCCGGCTGATCCCTGTGCCGGAGCGGGCGTGTGTCGGAGCGCTCCGACACACGCCCGCCGCCACTCACAAGGCCGCTCCTGCACAGGGGCGTGCCGAACCCAGAATTGAAAGGAGTCGCACATGGCCAAGCGTTCCCGCCCGGCAGCCTTCATCGACGACCCGCTGTGGTACAAGGATGCGGTGATCTACCAGTTGCACATCAAGTCGTTCTTCGATTCCAACAACGACGGTATCGGGGATTTCGCCGGCCTGATCAGCAAGCTCGACTATATCGCCGAGCTGGGTGTCAACACGCTCTGGCTGCTGCCGTTCTACCCCTCGCCGCGCCGTGACGACGGCTATGACATCGGCGAATACAAGGCTGTGCACCCTGACTATGGCAGCATGGCCGACGCCCGGCGCTTTATCGCCGAGGCGCACAAGCGCGGGCTGCGGGTGATCACCGAGCTGGTCATCAACCACACCTCCGACCAGCACCCCTGGTTCCAGCGTGCCCGCCACGCCAAGCGCGGCAGCAAGGCCCGGGACTTCTACGTGTGGTCGGACGACGACCAGAAGTACGACGGCACGCGGATCATCTTCCTCGACACCGAGAAGTCCAACTGGACCTGGGACCCGGTCGCCGGCCAGTACTTCTGGCATCGCTTCTACTCGCACCAGCCGGACTTGAACTTCGACAACCCGCAGGTGATGAAGGCGGTGATCGGGGTCATGCGCTTCTGGCTCGACATGGGTGTCGACGGTCTGCGTCTGGACGCGATTCCGTACCTGATCGAACGCGACGGCACCAATAACGAGAACCTGCCCGAGACCCATGACGTGCTCAAGGCGATCCGCGCGGAGATCGACGCCAACTACCCTGATCGCATGCTCCTGGCCGAGGCCAATCAGTGGCCGGAAGACACCCGCCCGTACTTCGGCGAAGGCGATGGCGACGAATGCCACATGGCCTTCCATTTCCCGTTGATGCCGCGCATGTACATGGCCCTGGCCATGGAGGACCGCTTTCCGATCACCGACATCCTGCGCCAGACCCCGGAGATTCCCGCCAACTGCCAGTGGGCGATCTTCCTGCGCAACCACGATGAGCTCACCCTGGAGATGGTCACCGACCGCGAGCGCGACTATCTGTGGAACTACTACGCCGAGGACCGCCGCGCGCGCATCAACCTCGGTATCCGCCGGCGCCTGGCGCCACTGTTGCAACGCGACCGCAGGCGCATCGAGCTGCTGACCAGCCTCCTGCTGTCGATGCCTGGCACCCCGACGCTGTACTACGGCGACGAGCTGGGCATGGGCGACAACATCTATCTCGGTGACCGTGATGGGGTGCGCACACCCATGCAATGGTCGCCAGACCGCAACGGTGGCTTCTCCAAGGCCGACCCGCAACGCCTGGTGCTGCCGCCGATCATGGACCCGTTGTATGGCTACCAGACCGTCAACGTCGAAGCCCAGAGCCACGACCCGCATTCGCTACTCAACTGGAACCGGCGCCTGCTCGCGGTGCGCAAGCAGCAGAAGGCCTTCGGTCGCGGCACCTTGAAGATGCTGACCCCGAGCAACCGGCGCATCCTCGCCTACGTGCGCGAGTACACCGATGCCGACGGCAACAGCGAGACCATCCTGTGCGTGGCCAATGTCTCGCGCGCGGCGCAGGCCGCCGAACTGGACCTCTCGCAATATGCCGAGCGGGTGCCGGTGGAAATGCTCGGTGGCAGCGCATTCCCGCCCATCGGCCAGTTGCCGTTCCTGCTGACCCTGCCACCGTATGCCTTCTACTGGTTCCTGCTGGCCTCCCACGACCGCATGCCCAGCTGGCACATCCAGCCTGCCGAAGGCTTGCCGGAGCTGACCACGTTGGTGCTGCGCAAGCGTCTGGAGGAGTTGCTCGAAGCGCCGTCGGCAGACACCTTGCAGGCGTCGATCCTGCCGCAGTACCTGCCCAAGCGCCGCTGGTTCGCCGGCAAGGAAGGGCCGATCGACGCGGTGCGCATCCGCTATGGCGTGCGTTTCGGCACGCCGGCCACCCCGGTGTTGCTCAGCGAGTTGGAGGTGCTCAGTGACGGTGTGACCAGCCATTACCAACTGCCGTTCGGGCTGCTGCCTGAAGAGCAGATCCACAGCGCCTTGCCCCAGCAGCTGGCGTTGTCGCGGGTGCGCCGAGGTCGACAGGTCGGGCTGATCACCGATGCCTTCGTGCAGGAGTCGTTCGTGCGGGCCGTGTTACGCGCCTGCCAGGATGACACCCGCCTGCCCTCGAGTGCCGGCGAGCTGCGCTTCGAGTGTACCGAGCAGCTTGCTGGCCTGGCGCTGGGTGAGGACAGTGAGGTGCGCTACCTCAGTGCCGAGCAGTCCAACAGTTCGGTGGTGATCGGTGAGCGCGTGGTGCTCAAACTGATCCGACGGGTCAATCCCGGCATTCACCCGGAACTGGAAATGAGCGCTTACCTCACCGCGGCCGGCTTTGCCAATATCTCGCCGCTGCTGGCCTGGGTCAGTCGGGTGGATGAGCAGGCGCAATCCCACCTGCTGATGATTGCCCAGGGTTACTTGAGTAACCAGGGCGATGCCTGGTCATGGACCCAGAACACCCTGGAGCGAGCGATCCGCGACGAGATGGAGCCCGCGCAGGGCAGTGCCGAGGCGCACACCGATGCCTTGTCGGAGCTTTCGGGTTTCGCCACCTTGTTGGGGCAGCGACTGGGTGAGATGCACCTTTTGCTGGCCGCGCCCACCGCCGACCAAGCCTTTGCACCGCGCCCCAGCGACACCCAGGACAGTGAGCGCTGGGGCCGGCAGATCAATGCCGAGCTCAGCCGCGCCCTCGAGCTGCTGGCCCAGCATCGTGAGCAACTGGACAGCGAAAGCCAGGCGTTGGTCGATGACCTGCAACAGCAACGCGAAGGCCTTGCCCAGCACATCGAGATGCTCGCACGCCAGGCCCAGGGCGGCCTGCTGATGCGCGTGCATGGCGACCTGCATCTGGGTCAGGTACTGGTGGTGCAAGGCGATGCCTACCTGATCGATTTCGAAGGCGAGCCAGCACGGCCGTTGGACGAGCGCCGGGCCAAGCACAGCCCGTACAAGGATGTCAGCGGCGTGCTGCGCTCGTTCGACTATGCTGCAGCGATGATCTTGCGCAGCGCCTCGGCGGTAGACCTCTCCGATGCTGCGCGCCAGGCTCGTCAACGGGTTGCCCGGCAGTACCTGCATCAGTCGCGTCATGCCTTCGTCGAAGCCTACGGCCTGGCCACCGCCGCCATTGCCCATGCCTGGCAGCACGCCGAGGGCGAGCGCGCGGCGCTGGAGCTGTTCTGCCTGGAGAAGGCGGCCTACGAAATCACTTATGAAGCCGACAACCGACCCAGCTGGCTGGCCGTGCCTTTGCATGGTCTGCATGGGTTGATCAGTACTTGGGGCGAAGCATGAACCCTGTAGGGAAGGCAGTGTTGCCTGGCACCGGCTGCGCCGGTGATCGCGGGACGAGCCCGCTCCCACAGGTACTGTGGTGCAGTTGGGGGGGCGCTGACAATCCTGTGGGAGCGGGCTCGTCCCGCGATCATGGGCGCAGCCCGTGCCAGGCACTGCGTTACTTTGAAAAATATATGGAATATGGAAAGGGGCAGTGAGATGAATGCATCAACGCGTAGCAACGGCGGCCTTCGCCAACGCGATCTCGACGCCCTGGCGAGCGCCGCGCACGCAGATCCGTTCGCGGTGCTCGGCCCGCACGTCGACGAGGCGGGCGACGAAGTCATCCGCGCCTTCCTGCCAGGCGCCTTGAACGCCCGGGTGTTGGCGCGTCACGACGGGCGCATCCTCGCCGAGATGGAGCAGGGCAGCCTGCCGGGCCTGTTCAGCGCGTACCTGGACGAGCGCCAGCCCTACCTGCTGCAGATCGGCTGGGCCGGAGGCGAGCAGATCACCGAGGATCCGTACAGCTTCGGCCCGCAGCTTGGCGACATGGACCTGTACCTGTTCGCCGAGGGCAATCATCGTGACCTGTCCGGGCGCTTCGGTGCCCAGCCGATCCAGGTCGACGGCATCGATGGCGTGTGCTTCTCGGTTTGGGCGCCCAACGCCCGGCGCGTCTCGGTAGTGGGAGACTTCAACAACTGGGACGGCCGTCGCCATCCCATGCGCCTGCGCCACGATGCCGGGGTGTGGGAGCTGTTCATCCCGCGCCTGGCCGTGGGCGAAACCTACAAGTTCGAAGTGCTGGCGGCGCACGGCGTACTGCCGCTGAAGGCCGACCCGCTGGCACGCGCCACCGAACTGCCGCCCAGCACGGCCTCGAAGGTCGCAGGTGCGCTCAGCCACGACTGGCGCGACCAGCAGTGGATGGAGCAACGTGCCCAACGCCATGCCTATAGCGCACCGTTGTCCATCTACGAACTGCACGCCGGCTCCTGGCGCTGCGAGCTGGACGAAGCCGGTGAGGTTGCGCGTTTCTACAACTGGCGCGAGCTGGCCGAGCGTCTGGTGCCCTATGTGCAGGAGTTGGGTTTCACCCATATCGAGCTGCTGCCGATCATGGAGCATCCCTTCGGCGGCTCCTGGGGCTACCAGCCGCTGTCGCTGTTCGCGCCAACCTCCCGCTACGGCAGTGCGGAGGATTTCGCCGCCTTCATAGATGCCTGCCACCAGGGCGGCATCGGCGTGATCCTCGACTGGGTGCCGGCGCATTTTCCCACCGACGAACACGGCCTGGCGCGCTTCGACGGCACCGCACTGTACGAGTACGACAACCCGCTCGAAGGTTTTCACCAGGACTGGAACACGCTGATCTACAACCTTGGCCGCAATGAAGTGCGAGGCTTCATGCTCGCCTCGGCGTTGCACTGGCTCAAGCACTTCCACATCGACGGCCTGCGCGTCGATGCCGTGGCCTCGATGCTGTACCGCGACTATTCGCGCAAGGCTGGCGAGTGGGTGCCCAATCGCCATGGCGGCCGTGAGAACCTCGAGGCGATCGACTTCATTCGTCAGCTCAACGACATCGCGCTGCACGAGGCGCCCGGTGCGCTGATCATCGCCGAAGAGTCCACTGCCTGGCCGGGTGTCAGCCAACCCACGCAGCAGGGCGGCCTGGGCTTCGCCTACAAGTGGAACATGGGCTGGATGCACGACACCTTGCACTACATCCAGAACGATCCCGTGCACCGCGCCCATCACCACAACGAGATGAGCTTCGGCCTGATCTACGCCTACTCCGAGCATTTCATCCTGCCCATCTCCCACGATGAAGTGGTGCACGGCAAGCACTCGCTGATCGACAAGATGCCCGGCGATCGCTGGCAGAAATTCGCCAACCTGCGCGCCTACCTGACGTTCATGTGGATGCACCCGGGCAAGAAGCTGCTGTTCATGGGCTGCGAGTTCGGCCAGTGGCGCGAGTGGAACCACGACCAGCAACTGGATTGGTACCTGTTGCAGTATTCCGAGCACCAGGGCGTGCAGAAGCTGGTGGGCGATCTGAACCGGCTCTACCGCGAGCTGCCGGCCCTGCACGAGCAGGATTGCCAGCCCCAGGGCTTCCAGTGGCTGATCGGCGACGACGCTGCCAACAGCGTATATGCCTGGCTGCGCTGGAGCAGTGCCGGCGAGCCGCTGCTGGTGGTGGCCAACTTCACCCCGGTGCCGCGTGAGGGCTATCGCATCGGTGTGCCGTTCGGCGAGCGCTGGGTCGAGTTGCTCAACAGCGACGCAGAGCTGTATGCCGGGAGCAATGTCGGCAATCTTGGGGCGGTGGCCGGCGAGGCGGTGGCAAGCCATGGGCAGCCGCTGTCGCTGGCTTTGAATCTGCCGCCTTTAGGGGTTCTGGTCATGAAGCCCGCCTGATGTCGCGGCGCATCCTCCTGGAGGAGGATGCGCCGTACTCGTTGATCACCAGCGCATCCGCACCCCCAGACTGCCAATCAATCCGTTCAGGTCATTGTCATCCACATCACTGCTGTAGTCGGCACTGACGAACAGCGCCACCGTCGGCGTGACCCGCGCCACCAAACCCAGGCCCAGTTCCACGGTCGCTGCACTGCGCGAGCTGGAGATCTTGTCGACCTGATCCAGTTTCACCGCATCGCTGTCGTTGAAGTCGTACCAGACGTTGGTCCGCACGTAGGGTTCGATCGGCATGCCGCGCACTTCGTAGCGCCCCGACAGTTTCGCGCCCACCCGGCCACTCCAGCTCGGCTGGCTGTCGAATGCCTGCAGGGTTTCGGCCTGTGCCTGGTTACCGGGGAAGAACTGCTGGTTGATCAACTGCGCCTGCGGCTCGATCACCCAGTGGTTGCCCAGGCCGATGGGGAAACCACCCTCGACCGAGAAGGTCATCGCATGGCCGCTGTCGTCCAGGCGCTGGCCGCTCTGGCTGCGGCCGTTGACGTCGATGCGCGTGCCCATGGCCACCGCATCCACATGCCAGCCCTGGTCGTGGGTCATGCTCCAGTAAACGCCCAGGCTCTCGCCGCTGAGGTTGACCGCGTTGCGCTGCTTGTCACCGAGCAGCGGACGCATGCCGTTGAAGCTGCTCTGCAGAGTGTTGTGGCCGACGAACACCCCGGCGCGGTGCACGTTGCCGCTGGCGGTCTCGCGTACGAACAGGTCCGGGCCGATCATCAATTGCTGGCTGGGCGCCTCCAGTCGGGCCGGTGGCGCGGAGGCCGGTTGCGCAGCGCCGGGGAAGAATTGCGCCCATTGGCTGGCGACCAGGTCCATCGGCACGTCCCCGTGGAGCGCGCTCATGCGCTCGGAGAACGCCTGCAGGGTGCCCATCCCCAGACCACTGGCGCTCATCGGATTGAGCGACAGCAGCGGTACCGCCGGTGGCTGCATCAGGTTGGCAAAAGGGGTGTCTTCGTCAAGACCAAGCGCAAAGGTTTCCACCGGGGTTGCCAGAAGCAGCGACGTGGAAACCGCGCAGAACAGCCGGTCGAAGCGCAAAGGGTTCGATGCTCGTTTCATGGCGGATCTCCTGTTTCTTGTGGGTAACAGCCAAGGCCTGGCCTGTTGTCACGAGCTGTACGACACGAAACAGGGGGCGACACAAACCAGCACGCGGAAGTCTGCTGGCGCGCGTAAAGACGCGGGCCAGAGAGCTCGGCGCGAAGTTTTCGCAGTGGACGTTATGTTCAGCTAAGGAGAGCGGAGGCATTGCGTCAAGAAAATGTTGGCGGGATAAGAAAATTGTGTTGTGACAGGTAACTCGCTGAATGAAAACGTGATTATTGTTCGTTTAGCAATGGGGGTTCTTTGCCTGGGTTTGGTTATGCCGAAACATTGCTAGCCGAGGTTTTGCTGTATCGGCAGTCCTTTCCCGGCTGGCTACCTGTTATTTCTGTCAGTTTCGTGCGGGCGTATTTGTATCTAGCATCCAGTGACATCCACGAAAGGGCCACCGTATATACAGGCCTGCTTCGTTCGCTCACGCTAAGCACCGCCCGGGGGACGCCATGGCTAAACGCCAGAGCCGCAAACAAGTTGGTCTGCTTGAGAGACTGCTGGACACCGAGCCGGGAATCAAAGTCAAAATCGCCCCAGCGACCCTGGAACAAGACTCGATCATCGACCTGCAGTGCAAGACGACCGATGCGCTGATGGCGCATTATCCGGGCTTGCACAGCGACGAAGCCCGGCGACTCAAGGGGCGTCTGAATGTTGCAGCAGCGGCGGTGATGCGTGCTTTCCGGGAAAAGCGCCTGAGTGCCTCGGCGCGCCGCCCCTCCGATGAGCTGAGGGGCCCTCTGGACTTGTCCAGAGGCCCCACCTTCGAAAATCAGTTCTTGCCCAGTTGGGGCAATAACGCACATCCGCAAGCCGTGGATGCCACCACCTCGCCAGTGGCCTACCTCATCGATCTACTGACGTTCATTCAGGAGCACGTCGAGGCCCAGGGCGATGCCGATATGATCCTGACGCTGAAAACTCGGCGCCCTGATCTGTTCGAGCGCCTGATCGATGAGGCGTTCATGAACCGTGAACTGCCGCAGGTCGAGGTGATCATCCATGTCCTGGAACAGCTGATCGAAGAGCATCGCCAGCAAGCGGACAGTGACCGCACAGCGACTGAAGACAAGCTGCTCAAGGTTCGCTATCCCATCAAACAGTTCCCCTATGAAGCGTATTGGGAGCAGATCCACACGGTGCTGTCGCATAACTCGCTGCTGATGGGCGATGTGGCACGCCTGTCGGATATCGACAGTCCTTACTTCATCCAGGCCGGCGCGCATTCACCCTGGTCCGATGCCGCGCTGCAGCAGGAAGCTACGCTTGGCCCGGTGCTGCGTGCCCTACTGATCGAGGTTCCCTACTTCGGCACCGCGGCGTCGCAGGGCGGCAATGCGCAGAGTCCTGGGCCAAAGACACAGGCCGATGAGTCCGGGGAGCGGTACAAGGCGTTCTACGAGGACAATTTCGGAGTACCGAATGCCATGCACCTGCATAAGGTGGTGAGCTTCTGTCAGGTGCTGCAGATCAGTCAGGACGAGATGGAGTCGTTGTTCGGCCTGGCGGCCTATGCGCCCACGCGTTCCGACAACGTGACCCGCAATGTGCTGGCCGAGGAGGTATCGCCGGCCCTGTTCGTCGCGCGCTTTATCAACAGCGGCGGGGCCGCGCCGGTTGGGGTTGTCAGCGATGCGCAGGACCCACAGCGGCACACCTTCGAAAACCTGTCCGACATGCGTTTTGACCGCATCCAACGCCTGGTGCGCGTGGCCACCGCGTTGAAGCTGACCTATGCCCAGGCCGACCAGGTGGTGTGTGCGGCAATCGATGCGGAAAAGCGCGCGGTCGCCGAAGTCAGGCGCATCAAGTCCGATGACTCGCCGCTATGGATGACGGTCAATACCCATCGGGCCTTGGGTGTGTTCCAGTTCTTGCGAGAGCGCTTTGCCTGCAGCGCTGAAGACTTTTCCGTTCTGCTCTCGGATATGGCCGTTCACGGCATCGGCGCGACTGCGAGCCATTTCGACCGGGTATTCAACAGCGACCCTACTTCGCGTCTGGTGCTCGACGGCAGCGACTTCAGCCTCTCGGGAGACGATGTCGCGAGCAAACGTACCGTCGACCAGTTATGCCGCGGGCTGGGCATCAACGTGCAGACGTTCCGTTACCTGTCGCGTCTGGTGATGCAGGGGCAAGGGGGCGACAAATTGCAGCGCTCTGTGCGCGTGGTCAGTGCCTTCTACCGCGTGACGATGCTGGCCCGTCTGCTTTCGATCACCACCATCGAGCTGCTGGCACTGTTGGAAACCCTGAGCCCCGAGGGGCTTTATGCCTTGCAGCTGGGGGGAGCACCGCAGAATGCCATGTACCGCAGTTTTGCCCAGACCGACACCCTTAGCGTCATCCATGCCATCAGCCACTGCGTGCTCTGGTGTCAGGAGCAGGACCTGCCGATCAGCTGGCTCGTGCAGCAGTTGCTGCCGGTCGAGACGCCCGATGTGGTGCCCCAGGAAATCTC
Organism: Pseudomonas sp. MNR3A; assembly: GCF_009650575.1. Lineage (NCBI taxonomy): Bacteria > Pseudomonadati > Pseudomonadota > Gammaproteobacteria > Pseudomonadales > Pseudomonadaceae > Pseudomonas > Pseudomonas sp. MNR3A. The sequence goes on from NZ_VZZS01000008.1 coordinate 218,638, forward strand.
TGCACTGTTCGGCGAACTCAAGACTCAGTTGCTACCTTTCCAGGCCTTCGAGCAGGCCTTGCTGGATGCCGGTGTTGTGGCCCTGCCCGCGGGTGAGTGGTTGAAAGCCTTGGAGCAGGTCGTCGATGAGAACGGCCTGCTGGCGGACACTGGCGACCCTGAACAGGACTTCGACCCTGAGCAGTACGAGCAATTTGCCGAGCGGGAAGTCAAGACCGCGGTCGATCAGTTGGCCGGCGCCGACCATGGCCAGTTGGCGGATATGGATAGCGCTGAAAAGGAGCGCCTGACCGGCATTATTCTCGGCGTGGTCCTGCGCATTCGTTCGCAGCAATGGGGCGTCGTTCAGCAGAGTCTTTCACAGCTTCTGAGGGTCAATGCCGACATGGCGATCCCGATGGTCTACTGGGCCGAGGGCACAGTGCACCAACTGCTGGAGAGCGCGGTGGCCTTCGACCCGCAGCAATCCCAGTCCGATACCATGAAGGCCATGCTGGGGCTGGTGCAGCGGATGCAGCGCTGCGCACAAATCGCGACACGTTTCGAGTTGACGCCCACCTTGTTCTCCAGCCTGCTGATACGCGCGCATCGCGCCCGGTTCGGCATCGACGCCTTCGAATTATCCTTGCACACGCTCTACCATCTGGAACGCTACGCCCGTGGCCTGCGCCTGGCCAAGCAATCGGAAGCACAGCTGCTGGGCTATTTCTCGGCAATCGAGGAATTGAAGGATCTGAGCGCAAATGAACAGCGCCTGCTCAGGGACGCGGCGGCCCAGCGTATTGCGGCCTGGTTGGGCTGGGGGATCCGTGAGGTGCTGGACGTGGCTGCCCGGGTCTCGCCGGATGGCATCATTCGCGATCTGACTCAGTTGCGCATCGTGGTCGACACCAAGCTGCTGAGCGACACCACGGGGCTGAGTGCTGAATCACTGATGAAACTCAGCAGGCTGACCGCCTATTCGGGCACGCAGGACTATCGCGATGCCGCACAAGAGATGCTCAGCAGCCTTGAGAGCGACAGCGCGGAGCGCGGCAACGAGGCAGAGCTGCGTCAGAGCCTGGCCTCGCGCTGCACCGTGAGTGAAACACGCCTGATCGCACGCGCGCCTGATCAGGAAACCACGGTGGCCTTGAAACTGCTCGATATGAACAACGAGCCTGTTTCAGATATTCGCATCACCTGGTCCACCGATCTCGGGATTTTGCAGTCCCATTCCAGCTACACCGACGAGGAGGGGGTGGCCACGGTGCGACTGCAGGCAGGTATGAAGATGGGCAGCGCCCATGTGCAGGCCAGCTACCTGCTCGATGGCAAGGCGTTCGCGCCGCCGGTGGTGATCGACTGTGACGAAGAGACGGTGCGCGTGCGCAGTATCGAAGGGCGACCGGGTAACACGACGCCCCTGGAGCTCGCAGGCGGACAAGGCATTTATCGCCTGGCCGCCTTGCTTGTAGACCGTTATGACAATAATGGGGTGGATCGTCTGGTCAATTGGTCTACCACCATCGGCTACTTTGTGGACAACACCGGTGAAACCCTGACGGATCACACCGGCTACAGCCGGATTGCGCTAAGAAGCCGGGAGCCAGGCTCGGGCGTGATCCGTGCGTGGTACGCAGGCAAGCCCGATGACGTCACAGTGGTGCAGGTTGGCTTCGCCGACAGGCCCTACGTCAATTCGCTCGTACTGCAATCTGCATTGGTCGTGGACGAGCCGATCACGGTTCAGGCCAAAGTCCTGGGGCTCGATGGTGAGCCGGTCGTTGGTCAGGCGATGTCCTGGTCGTGTGAAGGGGGCGAACTGGTCAGTGCCGACCAAACCTCTGATGCAGCCGGGCTGGGTAGAGCCGTACTGCAGGTCGGTACGGCTCGTCGGGTGAAGGTGACCGTGACCCTCAGTACTGCCGACGAAACCGCAGAGGCCTATCACAGCAAGGATCTCGAGTTCGACGTGCTTGCCGATGCGACGTTACGGCAGCACAGGAAGATCGGGAGCTGGCCGTTGGCCGATGGCATCAGCACGGTGGAGTACGAAATCCATATCGCCACGACCGAAGGGATCCCCGTGGCGCGTTACCCCATCACCTGGAGCGTCAGTGAAGGTGGCACTCGTGCGGCCGAGCCCGCTGTCAGCTTGACAGGCAGCGATGGTATTGCCCGCTTCGATCTCAAAAGCACCACGACTGGCCAGCGCAGGGTAACCGCGAGCTGGGGCAAGGAGCAGTCCCATTCCTTCGAACAGGTGACTTTCATCGAGCCTCTCGGGTTGATGATCGAATTCGACGGCAAACCTTTGGAGGGGGAGATCGTCTTTACGCCGCCTTCCGAAGGGGAAACGACGCACACCTTGACCTATCGCCTAGCTGCCGGCCATTCGCTGATCGGCCAGCAGATGTCTCTTCACGTCAGTGGTCGCAACTCGGCAGCTTCGTTGGGCTTGGTGATCTCGCCTGCGCCGGGTGCCGACAACGAACTGGGCAACGACGGCGTGACCTGGACCATCACCAGTCGCCCCGTGGCCCTGAAGACGGATGTAGAGCTGAAGTTCGGATTCTCCTATGACGCCGCTTATCCGTCGAACCTGACCGATGTCGTCATCAAGGGAGTACGGAAATGACTGCCGCGCCTTCGACTTTCGAGCTTTTGCAGCGAGGCCCACATGAAGACTGAATTGAGCCACCGACTCGCGGAACAATGGCGCGACGCACTGAGTGCGTATGCCATTCACCACGTACTGCCGGACAAGCTGCAAGCCGGTAGCCTGGGCATGATGACGGCCGATCACCTGGACCGTTACCTGATGACCGACACCCAGGTCAGCGCCGAGGTCACCACGTCTGCGTTGGCCGAGGCAATCGCGTGCGTCCAGACCTACGTCAATGCGATCCTCAACAATATCGAACAGGGCTACGGCAAGGATTTCGCTCCCGGGTTGACCCTTTTCTGGCAGCAGGCCATGTCGACCTACTCGTTATGGGCGGCCTACCAGATGATGGAAGACTACCCGGAAAACTATATCCGGGCCGACTTGCGCCTGGACAAGACGGAGCTGTTCAAAACCCTGGAGAACGACCTGGCGCAGGGCCGGATCGATGATGCGGGTGTTCAGAAGGCGCTGCTGAACTATCTGAAACGTTATGAGTTCCTGAACAACATCCGAGTCCAGGCCGGTTACATCGACTATCGCGAAGGACACCGCGATGAGGGTCGGTTCCCGGGGTATGGCTACGCCAACGCGGATTACTACTTGCTGGGCAAGGACAATGCGACGCCTTGCGCCTATTACTGGCGCAAGGTCCAGGTCCGTCTGGACGAGGCCTCCACGTATATCCAGCCCGATGCGTGGACGGAATGGAAACCGGTGAGCATTCCGCCGGGCACGACAGTGTTGCAGATGTGTCCGGTGTTGTTCGGTGGTCGGTTGCATGTGATCTGGTGGTACTTCACCGCACCGACAAAGGTCCTCGGTGAGAACGGTGAAACAACCGACAAGCGTTCGTATGCACTGACCCTGGATATCATTCATCTTGGACTCGATAACCAGTGGACTACCCCGGAGCCACTGTGGAAGTACGACGTCGAAGTTACCGGCCCTGACACCCCGTCGCAGATACCGCCTGAGGTGGAGAGGTTCAGAGTGATGGCGGTTGCGGCGGGGCGCGTGAACGGCGATGACGATCAACTGTTCGTTTCTGTTCACCAGACCTCGAACGATGAAGCCTGGGCGGAGAAGTTCGTCCTTCAACGGGATGTCTTGAAACGTGGTACTGAGCGGGCTATCGACTCTGCTGCCAGCGAAGCCCTTTCTCGGCGATTCACCGGGAGTGCGGGCCGCTTGCCCTTTTCGCAGCGTATTGCAGCGGTTGATGCCGAGGTGAAAAGCATCAAGGGAAGTGGCAATCCTTACATTGCACTCGATGCTGAGTTCGAGCAGGGCTTGTCGGGGCGTTCACTACGAGTACGTGCGCGCTCCAGCGAGTTGCGCACGGTTGCTAAGGTTGTGGTCTTGTCGATTGACCGAATGATTCTTTATTACAACGGCATTCTCTTTGATTTCCAACTTCAAGCCTTTGAATCACAAGGTGTAACTTATCTTGCTTTTACTGCCGTTACGTTTGGGGCTCCGAACTTTGAGTCCGTCACACTCCAGCATGATCGAAAAGACGTGGCTGTATTGAAACGGTCCGACTTTTCTAGCCATTCTTTCGCCAGCCTTTTTAAGGCTGAGGCAAAGATCGATGTGCCGGAGTTTTCGCGTCCATTTACCAAGGAGTACATCCGTGAAGGCATGGGTTTCACGGTCATTGTCGACGAAACGGCGGGCGTGGCGCTGGTGGGGGCGGGAAACCGAAGCGTTCTTCTTAACGAGAATGTCTGTTTGCCGGAAGTGAAACTCGTACATAAGCAAGGCGAGAAATCGACAACCTGTTGGTCGGGGCTCTGGGTTCTCAATAGGCATGCCGTCAGCACCTGGAGCCGTCTGGAGAACGTTGCTGCGACTGGCTCGGCAACCTTCGAAGTTACCGCCGCTGGTGAAGCAACCGCCACCTTCACGGTTAACTGGGGCGCCATCTCGAGTCTGGCCGATACAACGATTCCGTATATTCACCAACAGTCCGACGGTAGCGACTTCCTCGTCTTCGATGCCATTGGTGGCAAGAACGCCCCCTTGGCCGTGCGGCTGAACTCCCAGCATGTTACCGATCTGATCAATCGCGCCGAAGCCTCGCCCGAGGCTGTGTTCGCCTGGGATGCGCAGCACCGGCAGGAGCCGGCATACCGCAAGGAGCTGGCCGGCACGGTGTATCAGGGTTGGCATCCCAGTGCGGCGGACCCGTTGCTGCACATGTTCGATGCCTATGGCAGCTACTTGCGTGAGCTGTTCTTCCATGTCCCTCACCTGATCGCATCACGTCTGCAGGAGGAGGAGCGCTTCGCTGATGCCCGGCGCTGGCTGGGGCTGATCTTCAACCCGTACCAGAAGCAGCCGCCCAGGGCGACCCCGGGCCCTGACTACTGGAACTGCGCCTGGTTGCTTCAGGACGACACCGAGGCGGCAGGTCTCGACCACGAATTGATCGAGCCCCATGTCATCGCGCTGCGCGCGCCGTCCCATTATCGCAAGGCAGTGTTCGTGCAGTATGTGAACATGCTGATCGGCGAAGCCGACCAGCACTATCGCTACCAGACCCGTGACGGCCTGGCCCACGCCTGGCTGTTGTACCGCATGGCCGCGGACCTCATGGGAGAGGTGCCGGATGCGCGGGCGATCAATACCTGGCAACCCAAAACGGTCCGCGACGTGCTCGCTGTCGGGCCGGCCGACATGCCGTTGGCCGCTAGTGGCCAGGACATCGTCCCGGCCAACCTGCCCAAGCAGCTGTCCACCTTCTTCTGGGCTGGGGTGGCGGCACATCCGGCTTTCCGCTTGCCGGTCAATCAGCAGTTGCTGGACATCTGGCAATTGCTGGCGGAGCGCTTCTACAACCTGCGGCACTTCCTGACCCTCGATGGACGCCCCATGGTGCTGCCACTGTATGCACCACCTGCGAACCCCTTCGATTTGCTGATGGCACGCATGGGGGGCGGTACCAACCTGTCGCATCTGATGGGCCAGCGCACGGTGGTGCCGCCGTATCGTTTCCGTACTCTGATCGCCAAGGCTCATGAGGTGGTGGCGACCCTGACCCAGTTCTCCGAGCAATTGCGTGTCCTCATGGAGCAGGAGGAGCGCACCGGGCTTGAAGCGTTGCAATACCAACATGCCGCCGAGATCGCCGGATACACCATTGCCATCCAGGAACAGTTGCTCGAGCAGCAGCAACAGCAGGAAGGGGTATTGCTCAAGCAGGCGCTCTGTGCCGAGGCTCGGCAAGCCCACTACACCAAGCTGGTCGAAGAGGACATCTCTGCTCTGGAAATCGAGACGATGGTTGTCCATAACTCAGGTGGGTTAATTAATTCCTTCGGTACCAGCGCGATGAGCGCCTACTACGCGACACAGATGGTGCCCAGAATCTTTGGAATGGCGCAGGACACAGGGGATAAGACCTCCCCGATGATGAGTGTTGCTCAGCTTTCGTTCTTGGCAGGGAGTGCGTTGCAGATCTCCGGTGACATCATGCGCGAGACGTCAGTCTACAAGCGTCGCCGACAGGATTGGGAACTGCAGGCAACCTTGGCCCGCAAGGACATCGATGTGATCGCCGAGCAGAGCAAGGTACAAGCCTGCGCAACCCAGGCCGCGAGGAACTCGCTCGATCACAGCCGCAAGGTGTTGGACCAGGCCCAGCAGATGTACGCCTTCTACCAGAGCAAATCGACCAACGTATCGCTCTATCGCTGGCTGCGTTCGCAGGTGACCGCCTGGCATGCAACGTTGTTCGATGTCGCGGTGGGCTTGTGCAACAGTGCCGAAGCCTGCTGGCAGTACGAGACGGGCAACTATGACAAACGCATCGTACGTACCTCGGTCTGGCAGGCCGATCGGCATGGCCTCAATGCTGCAGGTGAACTGCGGCTGGACCTGCATCGCCTGGAGGCCGAAGCGTTGTTGCGCAATGAGCGTCATCTGGAACTGCGCAAGACCGTGTCGCTGCGTGCACTGATCGAAGAGGGCCTGGTCTTCGACAAGAATGGGGCTGCGCTTGGTGACTGGCCGGCGCTGCTCGAGGCGCTGGCCGAGAACGGCGAACTGGATTTCAGCCTTAGCGAAACGCTGTTCAACCAGGATTACCCCGGGCATTACCTGCGGCGCCTGCACAGCGTGGCGCTGTCGCTGCCTGCTTTGCTGGGGCCTTACCAGAACATCCGCGCCACATTGACCCAGACGCAGAGCCGGTTGTTGACCAAGGCCGATATCGAAGGGGTGAAGTACCTGTCGCCGCAGCTGGACCAGGGTGAAGGGGATGGGCGCTACGTCATGCGAAGTTTGCGACCCAGCCAACAGGTCTGCCTGTCGTCGGCCACGCAGGACATCGGGTTGGTCACGGCCCCCGAGAGCGATGACCGTTACTTGCCGTTCGAAGGCACTGGCGCCGTCTCCGACTGGAACCTGAAGTTCCCGCGAGTTGCCCGGCAAACCGAACTGCTCCAGGGGCTGAGCGATATCGTCATGGAGGTGCGCTACCTCGCACGGTATGGCGGTGCACTGTTCGAGCAACAAGTCGAGGCGTTGTTGTCGGAAGACGCGGCCGGGAGTTTTGCACGTGCCGTCCAATGGGGGGGAGAAGGATCATGAGCAATAGTGATGAGGTGCAGGGTATCCGGTCGATTTCGACGCGTGCGCAAAGCCTTACCAAAGGGCATGACTTTCTTAAGGATCCCTTCATTCAGAAGCCAATGGAAAGCGCTGGCCTCGAAGGTGTGTGGTTCTCCGAAGAGAAAGACAGCTATGAGCTTCGTGAAAACGATGCCAGGGACGGCACGTACCTTTCACTTTTCCAGGAGGGTCGGCTCTACCAGGACTTCAGTTTGCCCGAGTGGGTTGCACAGGGATATGCCTTGGGCTGCCAGTACAACGTCTTGTACTTCACCGACAGTTGCTGGCTCAGGGTCTACGCACTCTCGGGCGGTTCGCAAGGCCAGATTATTCATGAGCAAGCGCTCAAGAACCCGGAGACCGCCGAGCAGGCTGACGAACAAGATCCCAGACCCGAAGCCGAACCTACCTGGCATACGTTGACGCCCAAGATCATCGATATACCCCCGGGCGTATCGACAATACGTGTGGCGTTCGAAACCCCCGTTGGCACGAGGGCGACGGAACTCAGCCTGCGCAACATCATTTCCGAAGTGCACCTGGCACCCTTCGAAGGGAGCGTGTTGCTGTCGCCGGGACCTGATCAGCCATCGCTTGCTCCGCAAGCCCAGCCACCGTTCAAACTGTGCCATGGCGCCACGTACAGCCTGCACGTCAGCGATGCCTGGCAGGGGCAGAAGCTGAGCGTGCTGTGGCCAGGGAATCCCGATACGTCACCCACGACATACGGGCTGACTACGAATCCGTCGCTGAATATCGACGACAGCGACGAGGAAAGCCGCTATCCGCAACCGGAGGCCGGGACCAGTACCTGGAGCTTGAGTGCGAGTGCGGCAAAGGAGGTGATGTCCGGCGCGCTACCGCTGGGCCTGGGTAGCTACTGGCGGGCCGAAAAGCATGAGCTCCAGGCGCAGTTGGGGGATTTTCGCTATGAAGTGAGTGAGGTGGCCTGGGATGGCGTGGTGCCGGTGCTGGAGTGGGGTATCAGTACCCGGTTGACCGCAACGCTGGGCAACCTTGTCGCATCAGCGCGAACGATCGTTGGTCACAATGTGGATTGGTACCTCGACGATGTGCTCTACAAGACTGTCCCAACGGATGAGCAGGGCAAGTCGACACTTGAATTCATCCCTGAGCAAAAGGAGGGTGTCGACTTCTACACCGCCGAGCTCAGCGCCCGATGCACTGATGGCCTTGGCGCAGAAAGCGACAAACTACAAGCTATCCCTGTGTACTCCCGCTCACCGTGGTCGGCCCAGTTCGACGTGTTGTTCGACGACAGGCCAATCACTGATTTCGATGAGGTCAACCTGGTGCTGGACAGTGTCGGCGAGCATACGTTGACCTTGAAGCCCAAGTCTGCGGACAACTTTTTCATAGGCGAACAGGTGGCCTTGGGTTGGCCAGGAGGCACACCACAGCTGGACATTACCTTCAGCCCGAGCGAACCGCAGGAAATGACTGCTGCTGGTGTCAGTTGGACCATCATGCCTGGTGTAGAGCGGGATCATTTCACGCTCGAAGTCATCACGCCGACGCTGAGTTTGCCCCTGTCACTCAAAGGCTTGCGCCTATCGCCCAACCTCGAGGACGAGATCGAGCTGACGCTTGCAGACGCTGTGCCGGCAAACCCCGCGCTGTTCTGGCGCGAGGAGACGCAGACGCTGAAGGTCACCCTGAAACCCGGCAGCCCGCTGGCGAAGATGAAAACAGAAGCTTGGCTGACCTTCACCGACGGCAGCCTGAAACCGACCAGTGTCGTTGCCGCGCCCAGTTACGGTGAGCGGCGGGCGATGTTGGAGGATGGGTTGAGCTGGACTCTGACCAGTGCGCAGGTGAGTGGCACCTTTGGGGTGCAGGTTCACATGCAGGGCTTTGACAAACCGATGGTCGTCGACACTTGCGTGCTGATGTCCCGGGCTTTGGCGGACGAAGCCGAGCTGATCTATGACGATGAGCGTGGCACTGACGAATCGACCTGGATATTCCGGCGCATGGTGCCGTCCTACGTCGGGGTCAAGCCAAAAAACGGGAGCCCGTTGGCTGAAAGTGGTTTGAAGGTCAAGTTGACGTTTGTGGAAGATGACCTGGCGCCGGAGCAGATGGAGGCCTATCCGGACTACGAGGCTGAGCAGGGGTTCACGGAGGGTGAGCCGCAATGGGAGATGCTGGGCAAACAGGCAAGCGGTGTGTTCGGGTTGGCCATTCATGTGGCGGGTTTCTCGAAGCCCCTGGTGACGGGCAGTTGCTTGCTGCTGTCGCTGCGCATGGAGGATGAGTTCGACGTGTTGATAGATGCGGTGCCTCTGGTCGAGCCGCTGGTTATTCAATCTAAAGCAGAGCACACGTTGAGTATCGTGCCGAAAATGGGCAGTCCGCTAGAGCGAGAATTCCTGAGCGAAGCATGGATCGAGTACGTCGACGGAAGTTTGCCCCAGGCGCAGCTGATTACGCTTCCGACTTACAACGACAGACGACCGATATCCACTGCAGGCCTGAGCTGGAAGTTGACCGCCGAAGCTCCGGGCACATTCGGGTTGAGCATTCAGACAGGTGCGTTTCCAGCACCACTGACGTTGACCTCGGGCGGTGCTTTGTCGCAAGACCTGACAGATGAAGTGGATGTGAAGGTAGAGGGGCGCGTTGTCGACGATCTGTTGGTGTTTCGGCGTTCGGTGGGTCAGACCGTTGTGCTCGTGCCGAAGCCTGGTAGCACCCTGGCAAACCTTGAGCAAGAGGCATGGATGACACTCTCCGCAGGCAGTGTGAAGGAAGGGGATGTATCGGCCTCTCCCGATTTTGGTGCGCCAAGAGTGATGTCTTCCGAGGGGCTGGAGTGGGAGGTGACGGGGGGCGACCTCAGTGGACAATTCTCCTTGGTTTTTCATGTCGCGGGTTTTTCGACCGTTCGGACACTGCCGACATGTGTACTGTTATCCAGCAAATTGGCAGATGAAGCAGCGGTGATCTATACACCCCATTTTCCGTCTGATCCGCAGGTATTCTATCGCGAGGAGTATCTGGCATTGACATTGGTGGCCAAGTCGGGAAGCCCGTTACTTGCTACCCGCCCCTCGGCCTGGATGGAATTTAAGTCGCCGACGCTGAAAGAGGACGACATGTGGTCATTACCCGCGTTCGGCTCAAAAGTAATACTTTCACAGGCGGGGGTGTGTTGGAATACGCGAGGTCGCGAGGCCAGTGGTCATTTCAACTTGACAGTTCATGTCGACGGCTTCGATAAGTCGATAACGGTCGTGCCGAATGTGATGCTGTCCCGCAGCGGTGCTAACGAATTACTTCTTAGGTTGACGAGCACCGGCCCGGATATACAACTTGTCGCGGTCCCCGTTGAGGGTAGTCCACTTGCCAATCACGCTTATTTAGTATCCTTGTCGAGCAGTCCAGATCCAGGGTTCGTGCCAACTCCACCATTCAATGTAACTAGGGTGTTGAGAAGCTCAGGTCTGTCGTGGAACCTGGGCCCTCCTCCTGGTACGGTCCCGATACTGACCATTGGAGGCCCCGACTTTCCGTGCCCGCTTTCCTTTCCATATATCCGGCCGCGTTAACGGTGCGATTAAAGAGGGATTTGCAAAAGCCGCTCTTGGCCTTTTGACAAATGACGAGCGTTCGGAGCCGTACGTTTGCCCTAGGCTCTGTATGAAAAGTCTTGAGACGAAGGTCAGGCAAGGCGAAAACAGCCGAGGAACGGTCAGAGTCGCGCTCGGCTTTACGGGTTGTAAATGAGCATTGCGACCGGGCTGGCGCACCAGGCTGTGTTCAACGCAGCATCACCGAGTATCAAGGCTTTTCGTACAGAGCCTAGGGGCTGTCTGAAATGTGCCTGCGTGGATCAATGCTGCGCGTCATGCATAGGTAGGTTGGAACGGGTCACAGGAGGGGTTCATGCCCGACTCATTGGATGGGTATTCACACGAAAAGCAGACTGCTGCTTCGGATCAGGCCCCCGCTCCCGCGACGGGAGAGGGAGACGCCTCCTTCTACACCCCCCCAGCCCTCCCCAAGGGCGGCGGCACGGTCTCGGTCGGTGGCGGCATGCTTTCGGCGGGTGGCCCGGATGGTTCGGCTGGTTGGCAAATGCCCCTGCCATCGCCGGCTGGTCGTGCGCTGTCGGCGGAACTGGCATTGCACTATTCCTCCGGCGGCGGCAACAGCGCCTTTGGCGCCGGCTGGGATTGCGATTTGCCGGCGATCTTCTGCATGACCCGCTTCGGTTTCCCTAAATACGACGGCAACGACCGAATGGTCGGTCCGTCCGGGGAGGAAGTCCTCAAGGCGGGTGCACCCCATGACCGCACAGGCTTGCCGTTCGCCGAGACCTCTGACGGTGAGCGCTACAGCGTTACCCCTTGGTGCCTGCGCAGCGGTGCGCCCTCGCAGCGTCTGGAGCACTGGGTGGTCAAAGGCGCCGTGGCTGACCCTGGTTTCTGGCTGCACTGGCAGCCCGATGGCAGTCTTTCGTTGTTTGGCTGGTCGGCCTCTGCACGTCTGCACGATCCGGCAGCCCCTGAACGCGTGGCGGGCTGGTATCTGGAAGAGCGGGTTTCGGCTCGTGGCGAGCATCTGGTGTACCGTTATCGCGCCGAAGACGAAAAGGGCTGCAGCGACCAGGAGCTCAAGGCCCACCCGCACGTCGTCAACCTCTATGCCGATGCTGTCTACGCCATGAACGCCACGCCTTCGCAGGCGCTGCTGATTCCACAAGACGGCTTCGACGAGACGGACTTTCTCACCTTCACCCAATTCGACTATGGCGAGCGCGGCGCCGATCCCGAGCGCGTGCCTGGGCTTGCGCCGGAGCAGGACTGGCCGGTGCGCGACGACTGCCATTCGTTCTGGCGCTATGGGTTCAACGTGCGCATACGCCGGCTGTGCCGCGATGTGCTGCTCTGGCACCGCACCGCACGCATGAACGGCGAGGCCGACGACACGCCAGAGCTGGTGGCGCGACTACACCTGCAGTACGACAGTAGCCCGGTCAGCAGCATTCTGGTGTCGGCGCAACAACTGTCGAGCGTATCCGACTGTCGCTTGCCGCCGATGGAGTTCGAGCTGACCCGACCGGGCAGGGCTACGCCCGGTTGGGAAGCGCTGCCAGCGCTCGACGGATTCTGGGCCCCTGCATGGCAGATGGCCGACTTGCTGGGCGAAGGCGTGCCAGGCCTGTTGTACCGAGATCAGGACGCCTGGCATTACCGGCCGCCGATGCGGGCGGGCAAGACCCGAGGCGCGGAGCAGGATGCGATCACCTGGGGAGCGCCGTGGCCCTTGCCCAAGCGTCCGGCCGATAGCACTGGCAGCCTGACCGACCTGGATGGCGATGGTCGCCCCGAGTGGTTGATCACCGAGGAGGGAATGCGTGGCAGTTTCACGCTGGCGCCCGACGGTATCTGGGGGGCGTGGAAACCCCTGTTGAGCTTGCCCAGCGAGTATGGTCATCCGGCTGCGCAGATGACTGATCTCACCGGCGACGGCCGCTCCGATGTGGTCATGCTGCACGCCCTCGGTCCACGGAGCGTGCGACTATACCCCAGCGCAGGCGCCGACGGCTGGCTGGCTGCGGTTACTGCACAATACGCAGGGCGCGAAGCGCTACCCTTACTGGATAAGGCCGACCGTCAACTGGTCGCCTTCGCCGATCCTGCCGGCAGTGGCCAGTCGCACCTGCTGCGCATCACTGGCGACGGCGTGACGCTCTGGCCGTCCCTGGGCTATGGCCGGTTCGACGAGGCCATCAGTATCCCTGGTTTCAAGGTGGACAATTTCAACGCCTCGCGGGTGTACCTCGCCGACACCGACGGTACAGGCACCACCGATATCCTTTACCTGGAACCCGCCCGTATCCGTGTGTTCATCAGCCAGTGCGGCAACCGTTTCGTCGAGGGGCCTGCGATCGAGATGCCGCCGGGGGTGACGCTGGACAGTGAAACCCAGCTGCAGGTGGCCGACATCCGTGGTCAAGGTACTGCCGACTTGCTGGTGACGGCGCCGGATCATGGCCCTGAAAAAAAACGCCGCAGTTGGCTGTACCGCTTCAACGACCACCGGCCGTGGTTGCTGTCGACCATCGTCGACAACATCGGCAACCGCACCGAGTTGCAGTACCGCAGCTCGGCCCAGGCCTGGCTCGATGAAAAGGCCGAACAGCTGGCCCGCGGCCAGACCCCGGTCAGCTACTTGCCGTTCCCGGTCCATACCGTGAGCCGGGTCACGACGTTCAATGAAATCACCGGCGTGTGCATGGGCCGCGAGACCACCTATCTCGGCGGCGTGTGGGATGGCCGCGAGCGTGAATTTGCCGGGTTCAGGCGCCTGATCCAGACCGACACCCATGAAGTGGCCCGGTCGATGGCGGCACATCTGTCGCCGCCCTCGCGTACCTGCACCTGGTTCTACACCGGGGTGGAGGCGCTCGATGCGGCGGCTGACGGTGCTTTTGTCGACATGGATGCCCGATTCCCTCAGGCTCCACCACGTTTCACCCAGTGGCGCGACGACGCAGAGGAGGCGCTCGAGGTGACGGGGGCGCTGCGCGCCTGGCTGTACCGCGCGGCCCGTGGCCAGGTCATGCGCATCGAGGTGTATGGAGAAGATGGCCATCCGCGTGCAGGAAACCCCTACAGGCTCGAGCGCTCGCGCCTGCAGATCCGGGCCATGGCCAGTGCCGATCCACAACGACCGAGTGCGCTGGTGACGCCGATCCAGCATCTGGCATTCAGTTGCGAGCGGGTACCGGAGGACCCGGTGGTCGCCCAGACGCTTGTTCTCGCGCAGGACCTGTATGGCAACGTGCTGCAAAGTGCAGCTGTCAACTATCCGCGTCAGTTGAGCGAGGCGGACCTGGTCAAGGAGGAGGGGGAACGGCAGATCTATCCCGACAGCTTGCCGGCGGGCTTGATCGAGGCAAGTTGCGATGAGCAGCAGTACGACTGTTGGATCAACCTGACCCGCGCTCGCGTGCACAACCTGGCCCGTGGCGATGACTTTGTCATCGGTCTGGCCGATGGCACGCGTCGGGATGTGATCAAGTTGACGGCCAGCGACGTGCCCAAAGACGGTTTCAGCGTGGAGAACCTGGCAGTGGAGGAGCTGCTGGTGGCCGATCCGCAGAGGACGACGCTGGTCGGCTACGAGAAGGCGGTCTGGCGACAAGCCGATGGTACAGGCGCCGCGAAGGTCCCTTCGCGTCAGGCACTGCTGGCCTATACCCGCACGGCGATGCTCGACAAGGCTTCACTGGACGTCCTGCGTCCGACCTTCGAGCAGACCTTGGGCAATCTGGTGGAGCAGGCGCTGGCCAACCCGAATGCCGACCCGGCAGTGTTGCGTCGGGTGCGCGAGCGCTTGCCGGAAGCGACGGCGGTTGCGACCTCGTACCCGCTGCTGATGGCTTATCTGCAGTGCTCGCCCCACGACGCGCAGGCGCTCGGGCTTCTGCGCGCGGCGCTCAAGACAGTGATTTCGGTGGACGCCTTGCGCGAGCGGCTGTACCAGGCCGACGCTGCGGCGTTGCCGGAGGGCTTGCAGGCGGCGTTGCGCAAGCAGAGCCGTGTGGCCGATGCGGCTCTGCCAGCGGTGGTGGCATGGTTCGCCGGCCAGGCGCAAGGCAGCGCGGATCTGCAGCAGCTGCATGCCGCAGTGGCGGACGGACTGGCCGTGACTGGTGCTGACAGCGTGTTCTGGCGAGTCGTGCTGGCCAACCTTGCCACGCGCGGCGCTGATTCATCCCGGCCTGTCCAGCTGCAGGCATGGTTGGAAGACGTCCAGCACTTGCTGGACACCCGGGTGCAGGCCGAATCCCTGCCCGAGCTGCTCAAGCGTGGCGGCTATGTCGCCATGAGCCGAGCGGAGGACGCCGAAGAGCTGGCCGAGCCGCACGATCCCTCCGGCGCAGGCGCGCCATCGATCCCGTGGGCGCCGCCAGTCGAAGAGGCGTACTGCGGCCATCACGGCATTTCAGGGTATCGCGGCGCCGAGCATTTCTGGACGCCCGACACCGTCCAGGAAAGTACGGTGATTGGGCCCCGTCAACTGCAGTACACCGCCCATGACATTGCCGTGTGCCGGGTGACCGATGCTGCCGGTCTGACCTCCACTGTCGAGGTATATGACTGGCGCTTCATGCAGCCGGCGCAGATCAAGGACGCCAATGACAACACCCACACCAGCAGCCTCGATGCATTGGGACGGGTGATGCATACGCGCTTCTATGGCACCGAAACCCCGGCGGGCAGCGATGAAGCCGTGATGAGCGGCTTCTCCCCCGATGCTGCCTTCACGCCCCCTCGCACGGTCGAGCAAGCCGTGGCCCTCAACGAGAGCAAGGGAGTGCCGGTGGCCATGGCATTCACCAACGTGGTCGACAGCTGGATGCCATTGGCGCTGCAGGCCGATGGTCGTATCGCGGGCGCCCGCCGTTGCGGTGCATTGGCCTGGCAGCGGGATGTGCAGCGTTTGCGTCGGGATGGCATCGAGGTGTCTGGCGACCTGTTCATGGCCGGACGTACGCCACCCCATGTAATCCAGATCCAGCCCGACCGTTATGACAACGACCCCGAGCAACAGGTGCGCGTGCAGGTGTCGCTGACAGGCGGCTCGCAGTTGTTGCAGGCCGCCATCCTCAATCCGGGCGGCGAGGCGTTCGTGCGCACTGAGCAGGGAGGGCTTGCCCAGGATCAGGACGGGCACGCCGTGTTGGCCCACGCCGAGGTGCGCTGGGCGGTCACCGGCAAGACCGAGTTCGATAACAAGGGGCAGGCGGTTCGAAAGTGGTTGCCGTTCTACCTCGACGACTGGCGCTGGGTTAGCGACGACAGTGCGCGTGAAGGGATCTATGCCGACACGCATTTCTACGATGCGTTGGGCCGCGAATGCAGGATCGTGCGCGCCAATGGCGAGGATGTCGAAGGCGAGTGGGCGAACTACGAGCAGCGCGTGCAGGTATATCCCTGGTTCACGGTATCGGAGGACGAAAACGATACCTGGCAGGAGGTCATCGAGCGGGCGCGGCTCAAGGCGCGCAGTACCTTGCATTGAGGCGCTGGCCTCGGGCCTTCGATGTGACTCGAGAACGTGCCGATGGGCTGCCGGGCAGTCCATCGGCAATTGCCACGCGGGCGAGGGCGGGTGTCGCCGGCTGATCATTCCTCGTCGCGTTGCAGCACCATCAAAAGCATCGAGCGGCCCTGCACCTCGAACAGGCTGTCGAACGCCAGGTGCTGCGCCTTGCGCAACTGCGGCCGATCGGTATCGATCAGGCAACTCCAATGCTCGCCCTCCGGTACGCTCGGCAGCTTGAACGGCACCACGTCGTGATGCGCATTGACGATCAGCAACACTGTTGCTTCCGCTCCTGGCCGGGCGATGCCGCTGACCTGCGCACGGCCGTCGATGAGCATGCCCAGGCAACGGCCGTGGGGGTCTTCCCACTGCTCGACGCTCATTTCGTTGCCGTCAGGGGCGAGCCAGGTGACGTCCTTGACCCCGATCGCCTCGTTGTAGTCGCCGACCAGGAAGCTCGAGCGGCGCAGCACCGGGTATTGCAACCTGAGCTGGGTAAGGCGTTTGACGAACTTCAGCAGCGCCTGGCCTTCGTCGTCCAGGTCCCAGTTGACCCAGCCGATCTCGCTGTCCTGGCAGTAGGCGTTGTTGTTGCCATGCTGGGTGCGGCTGAACTCGTCACCGGCGACGATCATCGGCGTACCCTGCGACAGCAGCAGGGTGGCGAAGAAATTGCGCATCTGGCGCAGGCGCAGGGCCTTGATCTCGGGGTCGTCGGTCGGGCCTTCGACGCCGCAGTTCCAGGATAGGTTGTTGCTGGTACCGTCCTGGTTGTTCTCGTCGTTGTCCTCGTTGTGCTTCTCGTTGTACGAGACCAGGTCGCGCAGGGTGAAGCCGTCATGGGCGGTGATGAAGTTGACCGAGGCGTAGGGGCGTCGGCCGCGATTGTTGAACATGTCGCCTGAGCCTGTCAGGCGGGCAGCGAAATCGGCGAGTTGGCCTTCGTCACCTTTCCAGAATGCCCGTGCCGTATCGCGGAACCGGTCGTTCCATTCCGCCCAGCCGGGGGCGAAGTTGCCCACCTGGTAGCCGCCGGGGCCGCAGTCCCAGGGCTCGGCGATCAGCTTGACGCTGCGCAGCAGCGGGTCCTGGCGGCAGGCGACGAGAAAGCTGTGACGCTCGCTGTAACCGTCGTGGTAGCGGCCCAGGATGGTCGCCAGGTCGAAGCGGAAGCCGTCCACATGCATCTCGCCCGCCCAATAGCGCAGTGAGTCGGTGACCAGTTGCAGCACACACGGGTGGCTCAGGTCGAGGGTGTTGCCGGTGCCCGAATCGTTGATGTAGAAGCGCTTGTCGTCGGGCATCAGGCGGTAGTAAGAGGCGTTGTCGATGCCGCGCATCGACAGGGTCGGGCCACGCTCGTTGCCCTCGGCGGTGTGGTTGTAGACCACATCGAGGATCACTTCCAGACCCTTCTCGTGGACGTGCGCGACCATCTCCTTGAACTCGGCGATCTTGCCACTGGCCAGGTATTTGGGATGGGGGGCGAAGAAGGCCAGGGTGTTGTAGCCCCAATAGTTGTTCAGGCCCTTGTCCAGCAGGTGCTGATCGTTGACGAAAGCGTGGATGGGCAGCAGCTCGATGCTGGAAACGCCCAGATCCTTGATGTGCCCCAGCAGCTCGTCGTTGGCAAGCCCAGCGAAGGTGCCGCGCAGATGCTCGGGGACAGCCGGGTGGCGCATGCTGATGCCACGGGCGTGGGCTTCGTAGATGACGGTCTGCTCCCAGGGAATCTGCACCCGCTGGTCGCGACCCCAGGTAAAGGCCGGGTCGACCACCTTGCACTTGGGCACGAAGGGGGCGCTGTCGCGTTCATCGAACGACAGGTCGTCATCGGGGTGGCCCAGGGTGTAGCCGAACAGCGCCTCGGACCATTTCAGCTCGCCCACCAGTTGCTTGGCGTAGGGGTCGATCAGCAGCTTGTTGGCATTGAAACGGTGACCGTTCTGCGGCTCGTAGGGGCCGTGCACGCGATAGCCATAGACCAGCCCCGGATGCGCATCGGGCAGGTAACCGTGATAGATCTCGTCGGTGTATTCGGGCAGCTCGATGCGCTCGAGCTCGTTTTCGCCGGTCGCGTCGAAGATGCACAGTTCGACCTTGGTAGCGTTGGCGGAGAACAGCGCGAAATTCACGCCCAGCCCGTCCCAGGTTGCACCGAGCGGGAAGGGCAGGCCCTCGCGAATCCGGGTTGGCGCGACGGAACGGGTTTTCTTCGGGGTGCGTGGGGTCATGACAGTCCTCGTCTGGCCAGGTGAATTGAATTGAATTCGGCTGTGGGAGCGGCGGTTCGCCGCTGCGACTTGCCCGCGAAAAAAGACACCGCGCTGCCTGGCACGGGCTACGCCCGTGTTCGCGGGCAAGCCCGCTCCCACAGGGACAGGCTTGCCTTTGGATTTTTTACAGGACAGCTGTTCTCAAAGGGAGGGGCTGGCCTTTGGCTTTTGAACAAGGCAGCTGCTCCACAGGTCTTGGGTTGAACCGCAGGCGGGTATCAGCCGGCGGCGGGCTTGCGCGGCGCCCGTGGTTTCTTCTCGGTCACAGGCTTGCCCGCCGGCAGCGCGGCAGCCTTGGGTTCGGCAGGTGCCTTGGGCTTGGCTGCGGCCTTCTTGCGTGGTGCAGCCTTGGGCGCCAGGGCTTCGGCTTCGGCCAGCTTGCGAGCCATCTCCCAGTGGCGCTCTTCCTCGCCTACCGGTTTACCCTCCGACTCCCAGATCTGGTAGGCGAATTCGCGGATACGTTTTTCATCGACACTCATTTCGACGCTCCTGAAGTTCATGCATGTTCAATCAACAGGTTGAGCGGAAAATCCGACAGCACATCGCTCAGCATCAGCTCCCTAGAAGGGCTGACAGCGGTGTGTGCGAAAAGTCCCTTGCAAGTGGCAGGCGACAAGGCAAACGGCAAAACAAGCCGGGTATCGTCCCAGTTCTGTGCCGGGATAAGGGGTATCGGGGCTGCGCCCAGCAAGGTGCTGGCCAGCCGTGGCGCGATGACGATGGCACGCTCGCCCTCACCGAGGCGGGCAAAGGCCAGCACCTTGTCAGCGTGTCGACCCTGGGCGTTGAGCGGCAGGTAGGCACCGCGCAGGAACAGCTCGGGATGCGCTCGGCGCAGGTCCAGCACGCGGGCGATCAAGGCCTGCTTGATGCGCCCGTCGCGCCAGTGTTCGAGCAGTTCGGCCTCGGGCAGGCTGTTGTCCAGGCTGGCACGTCTTGCCGGGTAGTCCACTGGGCGGCGGTTGTCCGGGTCGACCAGGCTCAAGTCCCAGTATTCGTTGCCCTGGTACAGGTCGGGCACACCGGGTGTGGTCATGCGCAGCAGGCACTGGACCAGGCCGTTGAGGGCGCCCGGGCAGGCAATGCGGGCCACGGCGTCGGCGAGCGAGTGACGCAGTTGCTGGTTTTCGCTGTCGAGCAGGAGGCCATCGAGGTAGCGGGCGCAGGCCTGTTCGTAGCGCTCGTTGGGGGCGGCCCAGCTGCTGCGCAGCTTGGCTTCGCGCAGGGCTTTCTGCTGCCACTGGCGCACACGTTCGGCAAAGTGCTCCAGGCCCTGCGGGTCATCACGGCCTAGCGCCAGGGGCCAACTGGCGAGCAGGGTCTGGAACAGCAGCAACTCGTCGCCGGGGCTCGGTGCCAGGCCGTCTTCGAGGGTTTCACGCAGCGGCTCGGCCAGTTCGCGCCAGTGCTCGACGCGGCTGGCGAGCCACTGGCTGTGTTCACTGAGCACCGCCAGGCGCGCGCGACAGTCTTCGCCGCGCTTGTGGTCGTGGGTGGCAGTGGCCAGCAGGTTATCCGGGAAGTCGCGCAGGCGGCGCTGCGCTTCGTTGTGGAACTGCGCAGGTGTGGCGCTGAAACGCTCGGCCTCGAAGCCCACGTCGTTGCGCGAGAGCAGGCGTGCGCTGCGGTAGAACGCCGTGTCCTCGACCGCCTTGGCGGCGCTGGGTGCGGTCAGTTGCTGGAAGCGTACGCACGCGTGGCGCAGGTGCTTGCGCGCGCGCCCGACAGGCAACTGGCGCCAGGGCTGTCCGCCGAGCCAGCGCTCGAGGTGGTCGAGCAACGGCCAGTCGGCTTCGCTGAGCGACTGCCGGGCGCCTTCCAGGGCGCGCTGGAAGAACGCCTCATCCTGCTCAGGGCGGCCACAGGCATTGATGTAGGTGCGGTACACCGAATAGTGCTCGACCAGCGCCTGCAGGGCACGGCGGATTGCGCCGAGGGTGAGGTCGCGGGTCATCAGGTCGTCGCGGGCCACCTGCAACAGCGCCTGGGCCACCGACTCGCAGTCACCGGCCAAGCTGGCATTGAGCACCAGGCGTCTTGCGACGCGCACTTCCTCGTCGAACGCGGGGCGCTCGCTGACGTTGTGCCAGAGCTCGGTCAACGGCGCTTCGCCGGCCGGATCGTGTTGCAGCAGCGAGACCTGGTTCATGAACTCGTAGCCGGTGGTGCCGTCGGTGAGCCAATCCTGGTGCAGGTGCTCGTCGGTACCGAGGATCTTTTCCACGTAGATCGGGAAATGTTCGAGTGCCGCTTCTGGCGGACGCAGGGCCAGCAAGTGATCGACACGGCGGCGCAGGTTGCGGCAGTAGCGCCGAGGGTCGGCCAGGCCGTCGATATGGTCGATGCGCAGGCCATCGACCAGGCCGCGAGCGATCAGCTCGAACAGCTTGGCGTGGGTCGCTTCGAACACCGTGGCCCGTTCCACGCGCAGGCCGCCCAGCTCGTTGATATCGAAAAAGCGCCGCCAGTTGATGTCGTCGGCGGCGGTGCGCCAACTGGCCAGGCGGTAGGTCTGGCGTTCGAGCAGCAGATGCAGGCGCTTGAAACCAGGCTCGCTGCGGCTGTCGAAGGCGGCCAGGGCCTGCTCCAGGTGGGCGCCGGTGCGTACCAGGCGGGCCAGTTCCGCCTGTAATGGCAGGGCCTCGGAAAGTGGGTCGGTGCAGTCGCTCAGGGCGCTGAAACGTGTGGCCAGCGCCTGCAACGAAGGATCATCGCTGTAGTTGAGAATCCGTCCGTAATCCAGCGGACAGATCGGGAAACGGTGCTCGTAGTGCTCGATCTGCAGCAACCCGTGCTCAGCGTCGAAGGTCAGCGGAATCTCGCCATTCTGCAGGGCAATACCATAGTCATTGCCCAGGAACGGCAGCAGCAACTGACCGGCCAGCAGCGGGTCGCTGGAGTGCCACTGGATATCGAAGAATTCGGCGTAGGGGCTGCGCCGTCCCCAGGCCAGCAGGCTCTGCCACCAGGGGTTGTCGGCACCGCCCACGGCCATGTGGTTGGACACGGTGTCGAGGATCAGCCCCATGCCGTGCTGGCGCAGCGCGGCCACCAGCCGCTGCAGCGCCGCTTCGCCGCCCAGCTCGGGATTGACCTGAGTCGGATCGACCACGTCGTAGCCGTGCCGAGAGCCGGCGCGGGCCTTGAGTATGGGCGACGCGTACAGGTGGCTGATGCCCAATTGGGCGAAGTAGGGCACTAGTGGCACGGCATCGTCGAGGGTGAAGTCGCTGTGAAATTGCAGGCGCTGGGTGGCGGTCAAGGGTTTCATCGGTCGCGCTCCCAGGCTTGTTCGCGCGCCTGCGCCAGCAGTTCCAGGCGGCGTGCGGCATCTTCGTCGTCGAGCAGTTCGGCAACCGGCAGGGCGAAGCGTCGGCGCCAGTTGGGGTGGCCGTCGGTGGTGCCGGGCAGGTTGGGTTGTTCGTCGCTGCCGAGCAGGTCTTCGAGCGGGACCAGCACGAGCGGTGCGCGGGTGTGGCCGACATAACGGATGGCGGTGTCGATCAAGGCGTCGTTATCCTTCAAAGGGCCATAGTTCGCTTCCAGGCTGCGGCGCAGGCCGTGAATCTCCTGCTCGCGCTCATGCCGCCAATGCAGTTCGGTGGCGGCGTCGATCAGTTGCAGGCGGTGGTTCCAGTCGATGTCCCGTGCTCGCAGCCACCCGGCCAGCGGGGCGAGGTCGTGGGTGCCGGTGGTGGCCAGGGCGGTATCGGGCCAGTCGAGGATCGGCTTGAAGTGGCCGGGCGAGGTCTGCTCGAACGGCAGCACGCGCATGCCCAGCACGCCCTTGTCCGCCAGTTGCTCACGCAGCCCGGACGGTACGGTGCCGAGGTCTTCGCCGAGGATCACGGCCTGATGGCGTGCCGACTCGAGTGCCAGCAGGCGCAGCAGGTCTTCGACGGGGTAGTTCAGGTACGCACCTTCGCTCGGCTTGGCACCGCGCGGGATCAGCCACAGGCGTCGCAGCCCCATAACATGATCGATGCGCAGGCCGCCGGCGTGGGCGAGGTTGGCCCGCAACATTTCGATGAAGGCTCGGTAGCCGTTGCGCTTGAGGCCCTCGGGCGAGAAGGCGCAGATGCCCCAGTCCTGGCCGGAGCGGTTGAGGATGTCGGGCGGCGCGCCGACCTTGAGTTCGGCCAGCAGTTCGTCCTGGCGGCTCCAGGCCTGGCTGCCGGCACCGTCGGCACCCACCGCCAGGTCAGCGATCAAGCCGATGCCCATGCCGTTGCTGCGCGCGGCATCCTGGGCGCGTTGCAGGCTGCGCTCGGTGAGCCATTGGCAGAAGGCATGAAACTCCACACGCGCCGGATAGGCCGCCGCCATGGCCTGCACTTCCGGCTCTTCGGGGCTGCGCCAGGCGTCTGGCCAGGCGCGCCAGTCGGCCCCCAGGCCTTGCTCCACGGCTTCGGCCTGCAGCACTTCGAAATGGCAATGGTGCTCCAGTGCTTGGCCAGCGGACTGGCGAAAACTGTCGAAGTCCGGGCGCAGGGGATGTTCGCGCTGGCTGAAATCTGCATATAGCGCCTTGAGCAGCTTGTGCCGCACATCGGCCGCGCGTGGCCAGTCGACCAGCGACGTCTGCTCCAGGTCTTCGAGGCTCTGAGTCAGGCCCGCAGCCTCGGCCGCCATGCGCACCTCGCGCTCGCCGAGCAGTACCGAGGGGCTGGCGTAGAGCGTGTTGAGCAACAGGCGGCTGGACGGTGAGTAGGGGCTGAAGTGCTGTTGGTCGTACATCGACAACGCATGGATCGGGCTGATCGCCAGCGCATCGGCGCCTCGCTCTGCCGCACTGCGCGCCAGTTGCTCCAGGGCCAGGCAGTCGCCATAGCCACCGTCGCCGGGGCGGCGCAGGCTGTAGAGTTGCACGGCCAGGCCCCAGCGACGTGGCGGGGATTGCTCGCTTATGTCCTGCAGGCTGTGGCAACGCGGCGGCGCGACAGCGATGGTGAGCTTTCGGTCATCGATTTCCAGGCGGTGGTAGCCGGTAGGCAGTTCGCCGGGCAGTTGTGCCAGTGGGTCGAGGGTCAGCGCGTGCACGCTGCCGTCTTCCCGGGTGCAACGTACCTGGCTGTTCGGGCTGAACCAGCGTGCCAGGGCCAGCGGCTGGCCGAGGTCGGCAGTGAGCAGTGGCGGCAGGTGCTCGCTGTCGTCGAGCTGCTCCAGGGCGGCCAGGCTGCGCGCGATGGCAGCGTCATCCTCGGCCGGATGGCCAAGCTCTTGCAGGACCCGGCGCAGAGCCTCGTCAGATACCTGCTGGGGACGATCGTTGGCGTCTATCCAGTCGCGGGCAAGGCCCGCGCGGGCGGCGAGACGGTGCAGGGGCATTTCGCTCATGGCGTCTCCAGGCGAGAGGGAAGCAGGCTGACCACGCAGCTGTACGCGGCCAGGGTGGAGTCCGTATGGGCGTTGTCACTGCTGTCGAACAGGCGTGTATCCATGCCTGGCAAAGTAATGGGCTGCGCAGATGCGCCAAGGTTCAAATCGATGCGCAACTCGCAGCCGTCGCCCAGTCGCCAGCGGGCGCTGAGGGCTTTGTCGCCGAGCACTTCGACGCCCAGTGCGCGGCTGCCCACCAGGCGCGGGACGATCTCGCGATGGCGGATGTGCAGCAGTTGGTGATAGAGGCCGTGCCAGCCAGCGAGGACTTGTGTGTTGATCGGGCGTGAGGCTTCGAAGGTTTGCAGGGCGTTGGGGTCAGGTATGTGCGCGCGCTTCTCGGGGTCGGCGAAGGCTGCAAAGTGAGCGAACTCGCCGCGCCGACCTTCGCGCACGGCATCGGCCAGCTCATCGTGGAAATCGGTGAAGAACAGGAACGGCTGGCAACTGCCTTCTTCGTCCCCCATGAACAGTAGCGGGATCATTGGCGCCAACAGCAGCAGGCCGGTGGCGGCCCGCAGCGCCGTGGGAGGGCACAGGCGACTGAGGCGCTCGCCCAAGGCGCGGTTGCCGATCTGGTCGTGGTTCTGCAAGAACAGTACGAAGGCACTCGGTGGCAAGTGAGCGCTGGGCTCGCCACGGGGTGTGCCATGGCGGTTGGGCTCGCCCTGAAACACGAAGCCTTCGCTCAGGCACCGGGCCAGTTGCTCGATCGGGCGGTCCTTGTAGTCGGCGTAGTAGCCTTCGGTCTCGCCCGTCAGCAGCACGTGCAGGGCGTTGTGGCCGTCATCGTTCCACTGCGCGTCGAAGCCTTGCTCGAGCAGCGCCGCTTGGTTGTGTTCGTTCTCCAGCACCAGCCACACTTCGCGGCCCGGCTCGACAGCGGCGCGTACGCGGCGGGCCAGTTCGATGAGGAAGTCCGGTTGGTCGATGGCGTGCACGGCATCCAGGCGCAGCCCATCGAAGCGGTAGTCGCACAGCCACATCAGGGCGTTCTGGATGAAGAACTCGCGCACTTCTGCGCGGCGAAAGTCGATGGCGGCGCCCCAAGGCGTCTGGCGGTCTTCGCGGAAGAACCCGCTGGCGTACTTCGGCAAGTAATTGCCGTCAGGGCCAAAGTGGTTGTAGACCACATCAAGCATCACCATCAGCCCATGGCCATGGGCCTGATCGATGAGTGCGCACAATTGCTCCGGGCTGCCGTAAGCATTATGTGGGGCGAAGGGCTGGGCGCCGTCGTAGCCCCAGTTACGCTCGCCGGGGAACTGGTTGATCGGCATCAGCTCGATGGCGGTGATGCCCAGTTCTGCCAGGCGTGGCAGGTGCTGGGAAACGCCTGCATAGCCGCCGAGCAGGCCCACGTGCAGTTCCTGGATCACCGCCTCGTGCCATGGGCGGCCTCGCCAGAGGTGCTTCCAGCCGTAACGCTGGGGATCGACGACTTCACTGGGGCCGTGCACGCCGTCAGGCTGGTAGCGCGACGCCGGGTCGGCCACCTGCAGGTGGCCGTCGATCCTGAAATGGTAGCGATCACCCGCCTGGCAGGGGGCGATGCCGATAAACCAGCCATCCTCCTCGGGCAGCAGCTCGACAGACGGCTGCCGCTCGATTTCCACGCTCACGTTGCGCGCATCCGGCGCCCAGAGGGCGAAGCGCGTCGACGTGGCGTCCAGTTGCTGTGCGCCATGCCTGTGCATCTTCGTAGCCCTCGTTCAGTAGTGGCGGCTATGTGCCTGGCAGACCAGTTCCTCATAAAGGCGAGCGTAGGGTTCCACCGCCTGGCACCAGTTGAACGGTTGAGTCATCGACAGGCACCGCATCGCGTTGAGCAGATCTTTCTTGCCGTGTACGTAGAAGGCGCGGTTCAGGGCTTCGCGGTAGCTCTCGGGGCTCGATTCGTTGAACAGGAAACCCGTGACGCCATCTTCGATGGTGTCGGCCAGACCGCCGGTGTTGCGCGCCACCGGCAGTGAGCCGAAACGCTGTGCGTACATCTGGCTCAAGCCGCACGGCTCGTAGCGCGAGGGCATCAGCAGAAAATCGCTGCCGGCGAACATGCGCCGCGCATCGGTTTCATTGAAGCCGATGCGCACGCCGATGCGGCCCGGATGGCGCAGGGCCAGATCGCGCATGGCCTGTTCTTCCTCCGGCTCGCCACGGCCGATGATCGCGATTTGCCCGCCCTGGCGGACGATATCGTCGGCCACGCTCAGCGTCAGGTCCAGGCCTTTCTGATAGACCAGGCGCGAAACCACGGCGAACAGGGGCCCTTCGGACGGCTCCAGGCCGAACAGCTCGCGGACCTGCTCGGCATTGCGTGCCTTGCCTTCCCAGTCGTTGATGCTGAAGTTGTGCACCAGGTGCGAGTCGGTGGCCGAATCCCAGCTCTCGTCGATGCCATTGGGGATGCCGCCCAGCAGGCCTTGCTGGGCCTTGCTTGCAAGAAAACCGTCGAGGCCGCAGCCGAACTCGGGCGTGGTGATCTCCCGGGCGTAGGTGGCACTGACCGTGGTGATGTGGCTCGAGTAGGCAAGCCCGGCCTTGAGGAATGACAGCTTGCCGTAGAATTCCATGCCTTCCTGCTGCATGGCATGGTCGGGAATGGCCAGCTCCGGGCTGCAGCCTCGGCTGTAGACACCCTGGTACGCGAGGTTGTGGATGGTGAACAAGGTCGGTGTGTTCAGGCCGCGCCAGTGCATGTAGGCAGGTGCCAGACCGGCTGGCCAGTCATGGGCGTGCACCAGATCGGGGCGCCAGTGCGCCATTGCGTCGCCTGCGGCGATCTCTGCGGCGGCCAGGCCCAGGCGGGCGAAACGGATATGGTTGTCGGGCCAGTCACGGCCATTGTTGGCACCGTATGGGGTGCCTTCGCGCTCGTACAACTCGGGGCAGATCAGCACGTAGATGACCAGGCCATCCGGCAGGTCCATGCGCCCGATCTTGCATGGCGGAAGCGCAGCATGGCCCCCGAGTTCGCCGACGATGTGAATGGGGTTGTCGCTGTCGACCACCTGCGGATAACCCGGAATCAAGACCCGCACATCGTGCAGGTGTGACAGCGCCCTGGGCAGGGCTGCGGAGACATCGCCCAGGCCGCCTGTCTTGACCAGGTCGGCGATTTCGGAGGTGACGAACAGCACCTTGCGCTTGTGCGGATTGTTGCGGCGCGTGGTAGCGGGTGCCTTGCCTGTCGTGGCGAAGCCAGGTGCAACAGGCTCGCGATTTTCCAGGTTGAATGATTCTGCGTGAGGCTCGACAGCGGCACTGATCATACTTCTCTCCGTCCCTTGTTCATGCGGGTGCTGGCACCCGTTGCGTTTATCTCGTGTCTGTTCTCGCTTTGACTTTCAGCATCTTCGTAGTGCATTCCTTGCCCCATGGTCGTGCGCGCAGGCACAGCGCGAGCGGCATTCCGGCCG
This sequence comes from Pseudomonas sp. MNR3A, assembly GCF_009650575.1. Taxonomy (NCBI): domain Bacteria; kingdom Pseudomonadati; phylum Pseudomonadota; class Gammaproteobacteria; order Pseudomonadales; family Pseudomonadaceae; genus Pseudomonas; species Pseudomonas sp. MNR3A. The sequence goes on from NZ_VZZS01000008.1 coordinate 246,063, forward strand.
AACAGGCGCCTGGACAGTGTGGGGTGGGCGGGCTGACGCGTGAGGAAGTCCCTTTGCGCGGCCTACTTACTTCCTGACCTACCCGTGTTTTGGAAAGTTCGACTTGATTGCGTCACTGGTTTCGGAGCAAAACACGGGCCGAATCCTCAGTGTAGGGGACGAAAGGTAGGTGGGGTGACCCATTGGTCACTATTTGCGCGACCGTTGATCTGCGCAAACGTTGGCGCGCTGGAGCCGCGGCAACGCAGTGTTGCTGCGGCGGATCAGGCACCCGCTGAACGAGGAGGGCGGGCCGTATCAGGTGGTTGGCAGCAGCGAAGAATGATGGTGGTTGATCAGCCACTGCTGGCCGTCCCAGCGGTAGGTAAAGGTGTAGCGCGCAGCGACCTGTTGCCCGGTCTTGGCGAAGTTGAAGGTATATAACCCGGTCAGTGTGGCTTTGTTGCAGGTCTGGCTCAGGTGATGGGTATCGAGCTTGCCGGAGGGCTGGTCGGCGAGGAAATGCTTGAAGTAGTCGAGGCGCTCGGCGGTAGTCAGGCGTGGGATTTTCGATACGGTCGGCAGCAGGACTGCATCGTTTTCGTACAAGTTGGCCACCTGCTCTGGATCGCCGCTGCGCAGGCTGTCGTTCCAGCGCTCGAATAGCGCCACGGCTTGTTTCTCGTCGAGTGGTTGGCACGGCTGGGGCGCAGCGTGGGCGTGCAGGCTGAGGCTCCCCAGCAACGCGAGCGGGAGCCAGTGGATCATTTTATTCATGGGCGTCTTCTACGCGGAGCAGGCACCGGAATGGGCCTGCGGCGTCGCTCAATCTAGGTAGTCTTGGATCGAGCCCATATAGGCACACGCGTCTACCTTTGAAGGTGTTTTCGCTATGCAGCAGACGGGTACGTCAGGGCGCCGCGCACGCAGGGGCTGCGCGGCGCGGCGAAAGGTCAGAGGCCGGCAGCCTTGCTGCCCAGGCGCGCCTGTTCGAGCAACAGGTTCAGCTCTGCCACCTGCTGGCGCAGTTGATCGCGCTCGTCCTTCAATTGGCGCAATTCGTCGCGGCGCACAGTGACATAGAGGGTCTGGGGGGGAGTGGCAGGCATGTAGGTACCCAAGAGAACACCTCGCAGTTTGGCTGGTGACAGTAACAAGCGTAGACGCTTCGTGCGGCGCGCATTCTGAATTCTTTCCCTGTCCTTGGGAACTTTTTTGTTTATGGTGGTCACGCCGTTCGTCGGTGAACCCTCGTGCGGTACGCTGGACTAACCTGAACACCTGAATCGCGTTCGTCATCCATTTTCGCAAGGGGAGCATCGGCACATGCAACTGGGAATCGTCGGGCTGGGCCGCATGGGCGGCAATATCGCAAGACGGCTGATGCGCGCAGGCCACCAGACCGTGGTACACGATCGCAACCGTGATGCCGTCAGCGCTCTGAGCAGCGAGGGCGCCCTGGGCGCCCATGACCTCGGCGCGCTGGTACAGAAACTCAAGGCGCCACGGGCGGTGTGGGTCATGCTGCCGGCGGGCGAGCCTACCGAGCAGACCATCACCCAGCTCGCCGAGCTGCTCGAGCCAGGCGATGCGATCATCGATGGCGGCAACACCTTCTACAAGGATGACATGCGCCGCGCCGCCCATCTGTCAACGCGTGGCCTGCATTATCTGGACGTAGGCACATCCGGTGGTGTCTGGGGCCTGGAGCGGGGCTATTGCATGATGATCGGCGGCGAAAAGGACGTGTTCGAACGGCTGGAGCCGCTGTTCAAGGCGCTGGCGCCGGGCGTGGGTGACATTGCGCGCACCCAGGGCCGCACGGGTGAGCATGGGCGTGCCGAGCATGGCTACATTCACGCCGGCCCGCCCGGTGCCGGGCACTATGTGAAGATGGTGCACAACGGTATCGAGTACGGCTTGATGCAGGCTTATGCCGAAGGTTTCGACCTGCTGCGCAGCAAGGGCGGCACCGAGTTGCCCGAGGACCAGCGTTTCGATCTGAACGTGGCGGAGATCGCCGAAGTCTGGCGGCGCGGCAGTGTGGTCACTTCGTGGCTGCTCGACCTCACCGCCGATGCGCTGGTCGCCGATCCGCAGCTGGCCCAGTTCAGCGGTTCGGTGTCCGACAGCGGTGAAGGGCGCTGGACCATCGATGCGGCAGTCGAGCAGGCGGTACCGGTGCCGGTGTTGTCCAGCGCGTTGTTTGCCCGTTTCCGTTCACGCCAGCAGCAAGGCACCTTCGGCGACAAGGTGCTGTCTGCCATGCGCCTGGGCTTCGGTGGCCATGTCGAGAAGAAGGGTTCATGAGCAAACAGACGATTCCTGCTGCGCCGCCTTGCACGTTGTTACTGTTCGGCGCCAATGGCGACCTGGTCAAGCGTCTGCTGATGCCGGCGCTGTACAACCTCAGCCGTGACGGTTTGCTGGACCGCAACCTGCGGATTGTCGGGGTCGATCATAACCAGGCCAGCGCCGAGCAGTTCGCCGAGCGCCTGCACGACTTCATGATCGAGCGCGACAAGGGCGGCGAGGGCGCAGGCAAGTGTCTGGACGAAGGGCTGTGGTCGCGCCTGGCCAAGCGCCTGGACTACCAGACCGGCGACTTCCTGGACCCTGCGACCTATGCCGAGATCGGCAAGCGCATCGCCAAGACCCGTCACGGCAATGCCATCTTCTACCTGGCCACTTCGCCGCGTTTCTTTCCTGAGGTGGCCCAGCGCCTGGGCGAGGCCGGCCTGCTCGACGAGTCTGCGGGCGGCTTTCGCCGGGTGGTGGTGGAAAAGCCATTCGGTACCGATCTTGCCAGCGCCGAGGCGCTCAACGCTTGCCTGCTCAAGGTGATGAGCGAGCGGCAGATCTATCGCATCGACCATTACCTGGGCAAGGAAACGGTGCAGAACATTCTGGTCAGCCGCTTCTCCAATGGCCTGTTCGAATCGTTCTGGAACAACCACTACATCGATCACGTGCAGATCACCGCCGCCGAGACCGTCGGGGTCGAGACGCGTGGCGCGTTCTACGACAATACCGGTGCCTTGCGTGACATGGTGCCCAACCACCTGTTCCAATTGCTGGCGATGGTCGCCATGGAGCCACCGGCGGCCTTCGGCGCTGACGCTGTGAGGGGCGAGAAAGCCAAGGTGATCGGTGCCATCCGCCCATGGTCGCAGAAAATGGCGCTGAAGAACTCGGTGCGGGGGCAGTACGTGGCGGGCAAGCAGGGCCGCAAGCGGCTGGCCGGTTATCGCCAGGAGCAAAATGTCGACACGCACAGCAGCACCGAAACCTACGTCGCGCTGAAGGTAATGATCGACAACTGGCGCTGGGCGGGCGTGCCGTTCTATCTGCGCACCGGCAAGCGCATGAGCGTGCGCGACACCGAAATCGCCATCTGCTTCAAGCCTGCACCTTACGCGCAGTTTCGCGAGTCGGAGCTGGAGCGGCCCAAGCCCAACTACCTGAAGATTCAGATTCAGCCCAATGAAGGCATGTGGTTCGATCTACAGGCCAAACGCCCCGGGCCTGAACTGGTGATGGAGAACGTCGAGCTGGGTTTTGCCTACAAGGACTTCTTCAAGATGACCCCGGCGACCGGTTACGAAACCTTGATCTACGACTGCCTGACCGGAGACCAGACGTTGTTCCAGCGGGCCGACAATATCGAGAATGGTTGGCGTGCGGTACAGCCTTTCCTCGACGCCTGGGCCAGTGGTGGCGAAGTGCACGAGTACGAGGCGGGGGAGGATGGGCCCGAGGCCGGCAATGAATTGCTGAGCCGGGACAAGCGCGAGTGGCACCGCCTGGGCTGAAAGACGGCTGAGTAGAGGCCAGCCCAATCCCTGTGGGAGCGGGCTGGCCTTTAGATTTTGAGCAAGACAGTTGCTCCTAAAAAAGCAGCGCGGGTCCCTGTGGGAGCGGGTTTACCCGCGAAAAAGACACCGCGCTGCCTGGCACGGGCTATGCCCGTGTTCGCGGGACAAGTCGGGGCGCCGAACCGCCGCTCCCACAGGATACTTTGCAGCCAGTAGATAGGGCTGGCCTTTAGATTTTGAACAAGACAGTTGCTCCTGCAGGGCAGTTGCTCCTGCAGGAGTGCGTCAATCAGTGGCGACGGTGCTTCTTGTTCTTGTCGCCCAGGTGGTTGCCGATCGCACCACCGGCCGCGCCGCCAAGGCCTGCGCCGATGGTCGAGCCATTGCTGCCGCCAAGTTTGGCACCCACCAGCGAGCCGCCGGCTGAACCCAGGCCACCGCCGATGGCCGCTTCGGTGCGGTTGCCCTTGCGTGCGCCAACGGCGCTGCCGGCTGCGCCACCCAGGCCTGCGCCGATGGCGGCGCCCGTGCTGCCGCCGATCTGCTTGCCGACGACGTTGCCCAAGGCGCCACCCAGGCCGCCACCAATGGCTGCGGTGCCGTCACCGGCGAACGCTCCCTGGCACAGCAGCAGGCCCAGGGCGAGGGAAGGCAGAGTCAGACGCATGATTTCATGAACCTCGAAGGAATCATCAGGATTGGATGCCGCAGGCGTGCGGCGGACAGGGATTGGAGAGACGCTTCAGCGGTAATAACGGTCACGGTAGCGGCGATCGTCGTCATCGCGATCATCGCGGTGATGATGACGGTGACGATCGCGGTCGCCGTCACGCCAGCCATCGTCATCATGGTGACGATGGCTGTGGCAACCGGCGAGCAGCACGACAGCGGCGATCAGCGAAAAACTGGCAAGGCGTGGCATGGCGATGGAAATCCTTGATCCGCAACGGTTTACGGGACAACTGCTGAGACCGGTGAGGATTCATTTGGTTTCAAAGTGGCACAAAATATTACCGCGCCAGGGATAGGCGGCGTGTCTGCGGGCTGCTGTTCTGTCCCGTTGGGTCATGGTCGCGGGCCTGCACGGCTCCTAGACTGTCAGGCAGGCCGCGATCAAGACGGCCATCTGCCACACGGTGAATCATGATGATCGCCCATACTCCTACGCTGTTCGCTGCGGTCGCGCTGGTGGCGACGATCCTGGCTTTCTGTCTGTTGCTGGTCGGGCAGTTCAATCGAGGCGACAACCTGCTGCTGACCGGCTGTGGACTGTTGGCCCATGCCTTGGCCTATGTCTGTTACACGTTGTTCGGCCATGCGCCTCTGTGGGTGAGCTATGTCTTGGCCAACAGCCTGCTGTCATTGGCGTTGGCGTTCTATTCGGCGAGCCTGTTCCGGGTGCGCGAGCGCCCCGTGCCGTGGCGGCCGATCTTCGCCATTCCGCTGTTGATGCTGCTGGGCTTGATCTCGCTGCTCGAGACGGTGGAGCCGCGCATGCTGCTGGCGGCCCTGGTGCTGATGTTGCAATGCGTGTTGATTCTCTACTGGGCCCGTCAACGGGCCCTGCACAAGGGCAGGGCACACCTGCTGCTGGTGATCGGTGCCGGCATCAGCCTGGTGGGGCTGGGCATGCGGGTGGTTGCCGTGCTGGCGGGCACGGCGCAGGAGATGCGCTACGACACCAGCAACCTCAAGCAGACGGTGTCCGTGGCGATCGGCACGGCCACGGTGATGATGTATTCCATTGGCCTGGTGTTGATGGCCAAGGAGCGCAGCGAATCGCGCTTGCAGCACCTGGCCGGACACGATGTGCTGACCGGCACGGGCAATCGGCGCGCCATCCTCGAACGCTTCGAGTTCGAGCTGCAGCAGGCGCGCGCGGCGCAGTACAGCTTGGCTGTGGCGATGATCGATATTGACCATTTCAAGCGTATCAACGATGTGCACGGCCATCTGGCGGGGGACGAGGTTCTTTGCCACTGCGTGCGCCAGTTGCAGCAGCGGCTGCGCGAAGGCGACAGCCTGGGGCGCTACGGCGGCGAGGAATTCCTGCTGTTGTTGCCGCGAACTGAGGGCGAAGGCGCCCTGGCGGCGTTGAACGGTCTGCGCGAAGCCATGGCGAGGAACCCGGCGCGCTTCGCCGGGCTGGAGATCGAGCTGTGCTTCAGCGTCGGGCTCTGGTGCGGTGTGCCGGGGGAGGATGACACCCCGGCACGGCTGATCGCCAAGGCCGACGCCGCCTTGTACCTGGCCAAGGCTGGCGGGCGCAATGCGGTGCGGCTGGCGGCTTGATCCTTCGTGCGCCCGGCAGCTTACTGGCTGAACGCGCCGTCGAACGACGTGTCGATGATCGCGCGGGTGTCCAGGGGCTTGGGCAGCGTGCCGGTCTGCACAAGGAAGTCGGCAGTATCCTGGTAGTCCTTCGCCGCCTGCGCATCGACCGGGCCCACGCTCATGTCGGCCTGACCAATCCAGTGACGCGAGACACTTTGGTCGAGGTTGGCTTTCTTGGCCCAGAGGTCGGCATAAGCTTCCTTGTGCTCACCGACCCAGGCCCGGGCTTTTTGCAGGCGGCCCAGGAAGTCTTCGATGGCGGCGTGCTTGCTATCGATCGAATCGTTGCGCGCAGCGATGCTGCTCAAGCCAGGCATCAGGCCCTGGGCGGTGACCAGCTTGCGCGCGCCGGAGAACACGATCTGTTGCGAGATGTAGGGTTCCCATACCGGGAAGGCATCGATGCTGCCCTGCGGCAGCGCGGCGGCGGCATCGATAGGCATCAGTTTGACGAACTCGACGTAGTCATGCGGCAGGCCGGCCTTGTCCAGTGCGCGCAAGGTCAACTGCTGGCTCCAGGCGCCGGGCCAGTAGGCGACCTTCTTGCCCTTGAGGTCGGCAATGGTCTTGGCGGGGGAGTCCTTGGGCACCAGCAGGGCGATGGTGTCGAGGTTCTGCCGTGAGACGCCGATCAGCTTGACGGGCGCCCCTTTGGCAGCCAGGAACAGAAAGCCCGAGTCGCCGAGAAAGCCGATGTCCAGGCCACCGGCCTCCAGCCCTTCGGCCACCGGTGCGGCCGACTGGAAGTGCTTGAACTCGACCTTGTAGGGTGCATCCTTGAGTGCCCCGGAGGCTTCCAGCGATGCGCGCACGTTGTAGTAGTTCTGGTCGCCGATGCGCAGGGTGACCTGCTCGGCGGCGATGGCCTGCGGCAGCGGGGTACCAAGGAACAGGCCGGCGAGGGTGACTCGGATCAGGTGTGACAGTTTCATGGGGTTTCCTCAGCTGGCCTGGCGTGTATCCAGGCGTTCGATCTGGTGATGGATGGCGGGGATCAGGGTCTTGCCGTATTCGATGGTGTCGTTCAATGGGTCGAAGCCGCGGATCAGGAAAGTCGACACGCCGAGCTTGTAGTACTCGCCCAACGCCTGGGCGACCTGCTCGGGGGTGCCGACCAGCGCGGTGGAGTTCCAGCGCGCCCCAGTCAGACGGGCAACGCCCATCCACAGGCGTTGATCCAGCACTTCGCCCTGTTGCGCGGCGGCCAGCAGACGCTGCGACCCGACGTTCTCGGGCTGGTGGTCGTGCAGCGGCAAACCGAGTTTCTGGCGTGCATCGCGGACCTGCTCGAGGATCTCGGCGGCGCGCTGCCAGGCGGCCTCCTCGGTATCGGCGACGATGGGGCGGAACGACACCGAGAAGCGCGGGGCGCGCTGTTGCACAGCGGCGGCCTGGCGGACCTTGGCGATATGCTCGGCGACGGCGGCCAGGGGTTCGCCCCAGAGCATGTAGGTGTCGGCATGTTGCGCTGCGACCCGCACCGCGGCATCCGATGAACCACTGAAGTAGATCGGGATATGCGGACGCTGCACGGTTCGTACGGCGGGCGAGGCAGCGTTGAAACGATAGAAGTCGCCGGAGAAGTCCACCGGTTGTTCGGCGGTCCAGATTGCCTTCAGGGCATCGAGGTATTCGCCGGTGCGCGCATAGCGGTGATCGTGGTCGAGAAAATCGCCATCGCGTTGCAGGTCCTGGTCATTGCCACCGCTGACCACGTTCAGCGCCAGGCGGCCCTTGCTGAATTGATCGAGGGTCGCCAGTTGCCGCGCTGCCAGGGGCGGGCTGATCACCCCTGGGCGGTAGGCCAGCAGGATGCCCAGGCGTTCGGTGGCAGCGACGGCGAACGAACTGACCACTGCGCCTTCCGGCCCGTTGGAGAAATAGCCGACCAGGATGCGGTCGAAACCGGCCGCTTCATGGGCTTGGGCGAAGCGACGCACGTAGTCCGGATCGACCGCATCTCCCGTGGGCTGGTCGACCTCCGAGCCGGGCGAGGCGGTGATCATGCCGAGGATTTCGACGCTCATTGCTGGGTTCCTTTGCTGGGACAAGGTTGCCTGGCGTTGAGCGGTTTAGAAGAAAACGAGCTGGCCGGGCTTCTTCTTAGAATCTAACGGCCAGCTGTAAATGATGGAAATTCATTTTTTGCATATTCTAATATGCAAAATAATTTTATTGCTCGCTCAGGGCGTTCCGTTTCTGCCGTGCAGTCGATAGCCTTCCCGCTCGCTCAGGCGCGCGTAGTAGTCAGCCACTGCAGGCAGGTGCGGGTGCTCGAACGGTGTCTCGAACCAGCGGTTTACCGACAACCCGATCGGAATGTCTGCCAGGGAGAACGCCTTGCCGGCAACATAGGCGCCAGTCTTTGCCAACTGTTCGTCGAGGATCTGCATATGTCGCGACCATTCGCTGATGCTGGCATTGAGCGCCTGTTCATCCCGATGCGCAGCTGACTGCCTGACCAGCGCCATGAAGGCGTAGCTCCAGGAGCGATTGAGATCGCTGGCCTGCCAGTCGATCCATTGATCGACACGCGCCCTGGCCACGGCGTCGGCCGGGTAAATCCCTGCCGCTTGCCCATAGCGGTTGGCGAGATAGCGAATGATGGTATTGGACTCCCACAGCGTAAGGTCGCCGTCCTGGATTACCGGGACCATGGCATTGGGGTTCAGGGCCAGGAATTCAGCGGTTTGGGTGGGCTGGAAACCTGAACCCCAGTCTTCGCGGTGGAATGGAAGGTCGATTTCGGCGCAGGTCCACAGCACCTTGCGCACGTTGATGGAACTCGCCTTACCCAATATTCGCAGCATGTCATCATCCTTTTTGCTGAGCAGCCGAAACAGCGGTGTGCTGTAGCGTCCAAGCGTATCTGTAAAAGCCCTGCCTGAGGTCATGGAACTGAAACCTTTCTCCCTGCCGATAGTGGTTTTTTGCTAGCATTCGGTCCCTATAGCACAATCGAATAAAAATCTTTTCCGATTGTTGTTAAAGTAATAACGCGTGACGTTCAAACGTATCGAAACTCGGCCCTCGCGTTCAGCGAGAGGCCTATAAGAAAAGCTAGAAAGGAGCACACATGTACAAATGCACACTGCCAGTGGCCGTTGCACTGGCCAGCCTGTCGCTGGGGGCGCAGGCGGCAGGTTTCGTGGAAGACAGCAAGGCTTCGGTCACTGCGCGCAACTTCTACATCAATTCCGACAACCGCAATGGCACTGCCAACCCGTCGAAGCAGGAAGAGTGGGGCCAAGGCTTCATCTTCAACTTCACATCCGGCTACACCCAGGGCACCGTTGGCTTTGGTGTAGACGCCATCGGCCTGACCGGTTTCCGTCTGGATTCGGGCAAGGGTACCCACTACAACCCGACCAGCACCGCCAAGGGCGGTACTGTGTTCCCGACCGATTCCGATGGCCGCGCCGTTGACGACTTCAGCAGCCTGGGCGTAACCGGCAAGGTCAAGATCTCCAAGACCGAAGCCAAGCTCGGTGTACTGCAGCCCAAGCTGCCAGTAGTCACCTACAACGACGGTCGTCTGTTGCCGCAAACGTTTGAAGGTGGCCAGATCACCTCCAACGAGATCGACAACCTGACCCTGATCGGCGGCAAGCTCGAGCATGCCAAGGGCCGTAACAGCACCAACATGGAATCGCTGACCATTGCCGGCTCCAACGGCAACCCGGCCACCGCCACCTCCAACCGTCGCAGCAACGCCTTCTACTACGCCGGTGCCGACTACAAGCTGAGCAAGGACCTGCTGCTGCAGTACTACTACGGCAACCTGGACGACTTCTACAAACAGCACTTCCTGGGTCTGACCCACAACCTGGCGCTGCCGGTTGGTGCACTGAAGTCCGACCTGCGTTACTTCTACAGCGATTCCGATGGCAAGAACGCCAGCACCGAAGGCCGCCTGGCTGGCTATCGCGCATCGGGCTATCAGAACAACGGTGAAGTGGACAACCGCACCTGGAGCGCCAAGTTCACCTACTCGCTGGGCAGCCACGCGCTGAGCGCCGGTTACCAGCGTGTCAACGGCACCAGCGACTTCCCATTCCTGAACCAGGGCGACGGTGCAAGTGCCTACCTGATCACCGACGTGCAGATCGGCAAGTTCCTGCGTGCCGGCGAGCGCACCTGGCTGGCGCAGTACGCCTACGACTTCGCCGCTCTCGGCGTACCCGGCCTGACCGCCAACGCCATCTACCTGAAGGGCACCAACGTCAACTCGGCGGGCTCGGACCGTTCGGAGTGGGAGCGTGACTTCAGCCTGGCCTACGTCGTTCAGGAAGGTACCTTCAAGGGCCTGGGCCTGCAGTGGCGTAACGCTGCGCTGCGCACCGACGTATCGGGCCAGCGTGACCAGGACGAAAACCGCCTGATCGTGAGCTACACCTACAACTTCTTCTGACATCGGGTCAGCCCGGCTACGGGTAGTTGTAGTAAAACAAACCCCACCAGGGACCGCCCTGGTGGGGTTTGTTTTTCAAGGTGCGCTGCGATTGAAGCGTCAGGCCTACAGCACCGCGGAAAACACCGAGCCGGTGATCCGCTCGCTGAGCAGCTCCAGTGCCCGCAGCCCCGCCAGTGAGTTACCCGAGGCGTTCAGTGCAGGCGACCACACGCAGATGCTGTAGCGCCCCGGCACTACCGCGACAATGCCGCCGCCCACTCCGCTTTTGCCCGGCAGGCCCACGCGATAGGCGAAGTTACCCGCCTCGTCGTACAGCCCGCTGGTGGCCATGATCGCATTCACCTGTTGCGCCTGGCGCGGGCTGAGCACGTGCTCGCCGCTGTGCGGGCAGTAGCCGCTGTTGGCCAGGAAGGCAAAGCCACGGGCGACATCGACGCAATTCATCGATAGCGCACAATGATGGAAGTAGCTGCGCAGCACGGCGTCGACATCGTTGTGGAAGTTGCCGAACGCTTGCATCAGGTAGGCCATGGCGGCGTTGCGGGCGCGATGCTGGTATTCGGAGTCGGCCACGACCGGGTCGCTGACGATGCGTGGGTTGGCTGCCAGGCGGCGGACGAAGTCGCGCATCGACAAGGGCGGGGTGGCATAGCGCGACTGGTTGATGTCGCAGATCACCAGCGCGCCGGCATTGATGAAAGGATTGCGTGGGCGACCTTTCTCCACTTCCAGCTGTACCAGCGAGTTGAACGCCTGCCCGGAGGGCTCGTAGCCCAGGCGCGACCAGATATCCTCGCCACTGTGGTTGATCGCCTGGACCAGGCTGAAGACCTTGGAGATGCTCTGGATCGAGAAGGGCGTATAGGCATCCCCGGCGCAATGCAGCTGGCCGTCCAGGCTCTGTACGGCGATGCCGAGTTGTTGCGGGTCGACCTGGGCGAGGGCGGGGATGTACTGGGCGACCTGGCCCTGGCTGAGCAGCGGGCGGACCTGATCGAGGATTTCTTGCAGTAATGCTTGCATGGGGGCCTGCGCGGAGCGGGTTCAGGGTTTGTATGCTGTACAAGACGAGCGTTGGCGAGGCGGCGACACACCCCAGGATGTGATCGTCAGCTGGACTTCCCCGCAGGCCGTCTTGGAGATTTGCTTGCACGAGGTGCGGCTTTGCTGCCGGCGGTTTTGCCCTTGCCGCTGCTGCGGCGTTTTTTCTTCCAGGGTGCACCTTTGCCACCGGCAGCGAGGGGCGGGCCGCTGATGGTCAGGCGCATTCCCGCGCAGCGTTGCACCAGCTTGCCCATCCAGGCCGACTGCCGGGTGACGAACTCTTCCAGGCTCATTTCGCCACTTTGAACCATGTCCAGTGCCTGTTCCCAGATCGCAGTGGTGCCGGGGTCGGCGATGGCCCGTGGCACGGCGTCGATCAGGCTGAAGGCCGCGGGGGTGGCGGACAGTGCCTTGCCGTGCTTGACCAGGTAGCCGCGGTCGAGCAGGCCCTGGATGATGCTGGCCCGGGTCGCTTCGGTACCGATGCCGGTGGTTTCCTTGAGCTTCTGCTTGAGCTGCGGGTCGTCGACCAGTTTGGCGACGTTCTTCATCGCCTTGATCAGGTCGCCCTCGGTGAAAGGCTTCGGTGGCTGGGTCCACAGGTCTTTCAATTGCAGGTCCTGGACCCTGCAGTCGTCGCCTTCGCGCAGTTGCGGCAGGACTTGCGCGGGTGGCGCTTCGCGTCCCTTGGTTGGGGTCAGTGCCTCGGGCAGGGCGCGGCGCCAGCCGGGTTCGACGATCTGCTTGCCCACTGCACGCAGGGCGTGCCCGGCACAGTCCAGTTCGGCCTGGGTGCGGTCGTACTCGTGATTGGGCAGGAACTGCGCCAGGTATCGCGCCCGGATCAGGGTATAGACCGCTTTGTACTTGGGTGGCAGGCGCGCAGGATCGCTGGCGGCGGCGGTGGGGATGATGCCGTGGTGGGCGCTGACCTTGGCGTCGTTCCAGGCACGGGAGCGGCGGTGTGGCTCCAGATGCGCCTGCAAGGGGGCGAGGCTCGTGTCGGCGCGTTGCAGGGCGGCGAGAACGGCGGGCGCCTCGGCGTGCTGGCTGAGCGGCAGGTAACCACAGTCGCTGCGCGGGTAGGTGATCAGCTTGTGGGTTTCGTAGAGCGCCTGGGCGATGTCGAGGGTTTCCTGGGCGCCGAGGCCGAACTTCTTCGAGCACAGTTCCTGCAAGGTGCCGAGGTCAAAAGGCAAGGGTGCGGCCTCGCGCACACGCTCGGTCTGTACCTTGAGCACTTGTGCGCTACCTGCGCCCTGCATCTGGGTGGCGGCCTGCTGGGCGATTGCCTGGTTCAGGCAACGGCCCTGATCGTCGCAGGTGTCTTGTGGTGCACGCCATTGGGCGTTGAAGACCTGGTCCGAATGCGCTAGCTGCACCTCGATCGCCCAGTAGGGAACTGGTACGAAGTCGGCGATGCTGCGGTCGCGGTCGACCACCAGGCGCAGTGTCGGTGTCTGTACCCTTCCTACCGGCAGCACGCCTTGATAACCGGACTGGCGACCAAGCAGGGTGAACAGGCGGCTCATGTTCATGCCGATCAACCAGTCGGCCCGCGAGCGACCAAGGGCCGAGTGATAGAGGCTGAAGGTTTCGCTACCGGGGAGCAGGCGGGCCAGCGCCTTGCGGATCGAGGCGTCATCGAGCGCGGAGAGCCACAGCCGCTGGATCGGCCCGCGGTAGCGGCAATGCTCGACCAGTTCGCGGGCGATCATCTCGCCTTCACGGTCGGCATCGGTGGCGATCACCAGCTCCCGGGCTTCGCTGAGCAGACGCTTGACCGCCTTGAACTGGCTGGCGGTCTTGGGTTTGACCAGCATTTTCCATTTTTCCGGAATGATCGGCAGATCATCGAGCGACCAGCGTTTGTAGCGTGCGTCATAACTGTCGGGCGGTGCGGTTTCGAGCAGGTGGCCGATGCACCAGGTGACGCAGACATCGGTGCCTTGCCAGCAGCCGTCGGCCTTGCGGTTGGCACCCAGTACCTTGGCGATGTCTTTTGCCTGAGAGGGCTTTTCACAGAGAAAAAGGCGCATGGCCGTGAACGCTTCATCGAGGTTGATGGCGACTAGGATGCGCAAGACAGCGCGTGCAGGCAAGATTTATCTGTATGCATGTACAGGTTGTTGCCAGGAAATATGTCCGCAGGTTTGGCATGAATGCCCCGACATCGGGCTTGGATGACCGGCCGGTACCGTGCCAGCGTTGTCGTTCGCCTGCCAGATGTGTCAATGGACGATGTCGCTTGTGGGCCTTCACTCCAATCACAACAAGGAAGTCGGATCATGCCTTTGTTCGATTACCGTCAGCTCGACGGTGCTGCCTCCTACGCGCTCTACAAGGATGCCATGGCCCTGGCGGTCTATGCCTATCATGGTATCGACGACGGTTTCTCTGCTGGCTACCAGAAGCACGGCTTCGGCCTCGGGTTGCCGGCAACCTTGGTCAAGGCTCTGATCGGCGGCACCGACAGCCAGGGCGTGATTCCCGGCATCCCCTGGAATCCCGACTCCGAGGCCAAGGCCCTGGCGCAGGTCAAGGCGGCTGGGTGGACGCCAATCAGTGCCGCACAGTTGGGTTACCAGGGCAAGACCGATGCGCGTGGCACCTTCCATGGCGAGGCACCGGGCTACACCTCGGCGCAGGTCGAGGTGCTCGGCCGTTATGCCGGCGATGGCCAGCTTATTGGCCTCGGTATCGCCTTTCGTGGCACCAGCGGCCCGCGGGAGAATCTGATTGGCGACACCCTCGGCGATGCCATCAACGACCTGCTGGCAGCGCTGGGGCCAGCCGACTACTCACGCAACTACGCCGGCAATGCTTTCGACCGCCTGCTGGGCGATGTCGCGACGTTCGCCAGGGCCCACGGCTTGTCAGGTGCCGATATCACCGTCAGCGGCCACAGCCTTGGCGGGCTGGCGGTCAACAGCCTGGCCGACCTCAGTGCTTCGCGATGGGGCGGCTTCTACCAGGATGCCCGCTATGTTGCCTTCGCCTCGCCCACGCAGGCTGCCGACCCCGACAAGGTGCTCAATATCGGTTACGAGAACGATCCTGTGTTCCGTGTGCTCGACGGCACGGCGCTGACCTGGGCGACCCTGGGCGTGCACGATGCCGCCAAGCCCTCGACCACTGACAACATCGTCAATTTCAATGACCACTACGCCTCCGACGCGTGGAACCTGCTGCCGTTTTCCATCGGCAATATCGCCACCTGGCTCTCGCACCTGCCGGCAGCCTACGCCGATGGCCTGGGTCGGGTAGTGGATTCGCCGTTCTACCCCTGGACCAGCCGGGACTCGACCGTGGTGGTCAGCAACCTGTCCGACGCCACCCGTGGCTCGACCTGGGTACAGGACCTCAATCGCAACGCCGAGCCGCACTCTGGCAGTACCTTCATTGTCGGTTCGGCCCAGGACGACCTGATCCGGGGCGGGCGCGGCAACGACTACCTGTATGGCGGCGCAGGCAATGACACCTTCCGCGACGACGGCGGTTTCAACCTGATAGACGGCGGCGCCGGGCATGACACCCTGCATCTGGGGGATGCGCTGGCGCGCTTCTCGATAGCCCGGGATGGCGAGGGCACGCTGTATGTGCGTGATGCCGAGGGTGGGATCAGCCAGGTGCGCAATGTCGAGGCGCTGGTGAGCAAGGAAAGCAGCCTGGTGTTCTTCAGCAAGGACGTCAGTCACGCAGTGACCGCCAATGGGCTGCTCAGCAGCGGCAAGCTGGATCCCTACGCGCTGTCGGTCGGCGGCGGACAAGGCAATGATCAGTTGGTGGCCGGCAACCAGGGCCAGTGGCTGTTCGGCCTGGGCGGCGATGATCGTCTGGTGGGTGGGGCAGGCGACGATGTGCTGGTGGGTGGCACTGGGAATGATGTGCTCAGTGGCGGCGGTGGACGAGACACCTTTCTGTTCAGCGGGCACTTCGGGCAGGACCGGGTGCTGGACTTCACCGGGCAGGACCGGTTGGTGTTCATGGGCGTCGAGGGCGGGACGGCAACGCCGGATTGGCGTGACCACCTGAGTCGGGCGGGGGATGACCTGGTGCTGACGTTCGGGCGCGATAGCGTGACGTTGGTGGGGATTGCGGGGCAGGGGCTTGGGGATGGGCAGATCGTGATTGCCTGAGCAACGGAGGGGCCGGCAGTGCCGGCCCCGTCCGATCAGGCGATCTCGCGCGAATCGCGGACCATGTCCACGTGCGGGATGCCGGCCTCGAGGAACTCTTCGCTGACCACCTTGAAACCCAGGCGCTCATAGAAGGGTGTGGCATGTACCTGGGCGCTGAGCATCTGCTGCTTGAGGTCACGGTTCTGCGCTTCGATGATGACCGCATTCATCAACGCGTCACCGACTTTCAGACCTCGCCAGTCCTTGAGCACCGATACTCGACCGATGGTGCCGTCTGGCAACAGGCGCGCGGTGCCGATCGGGTAGTCACCTTCCATGGCCAGGAAATGGACCGCGGTCGGATCTTCGGCATCGAACTCCAGCTCTGGCGGCACGTGCTGCTCGGCGACGAATACCGCACTGCGGATACGATGGATATCGGCGTTGTCTTTATGCCAGTCGGCGAGGCGAACGCGGATCTTATTCATTGGCAAATCCCAGGCTTCCTTGTTGAACCAACTGGCAGACAAGCGTGAGGCCTTCTTCGTCTTCCAGCCACTCTACAAGGTTTTCGCTGTGCAGGGCGTCGGCTGAACAAATCAGTTGCAAAAGAGCACGCAGATGACCGGACAGCAGGCGGCTCTGGCCGCTGGCGAACAGCAGCAGGTTGTCGTCGACTTCCGACCAGGCCAGGCGTGCGCTCGGGTTGCGCACCAGGATCGCGCCCTGTTCGAGATAATTGATCAGCTCTTCTTCGCTCAGCGCCTCGCCTGCCACCTGCTCGGGGTAGCGCGGCTCGGTCATGAACTGGCCGAACCAGGTCAGCAGCAGGCGCTCGTCACCCATGTGCTCGGCCAACAGGGCCTTGAGGCGGTCGAGGGCGTCGTGCTGGATCTGGTGTGGGTCGCTGACAGGTTGGGCGTCGGCGTCGCTGTAGCGCTCTTCGTCAGGCAGGAACTGGCTGAGGAAGTCGGTGAAGTGGGTCAGCACTTCGGCAGCGCTTGGGGCGCGGAAGCCGACCGAGTAGGTCAGGCAGTCGTCCACGGCCACACCGTAGTGGGCCAGGCGCGGCGGCAGGTAGAGCATGTCGCCCGGCTCAAGGGTCCATTCGTCGCTCTGCTCGAAATCGGCGAGGATGCGCAGGTCGGCGTGTTCGATCAGCGGGCTGTCGCTGTTGCACATCTGGCCGACTTTCCAGTTGCGCTTGCCATGGCCCTGCAGCAGGAATACGTCGTAGTTGTCGAAGTGCGGACCGACGCTGCCACCGGGGGCGGCAAAGCTGATCATCACATCGTCGATACGCCAGCTGGGCAGGAAGCGGAAGTTCTCCAGCAGCTCGGCCACCTCCGGAACGAACTGGTCCACGGCTTGGACCAGCAGGGTCCAGTCACGCTCGGGCAGGGTGGCGAAGGTGTCTTCCTCGAACGGGCCGCGGCGCAGCTCCCATGGGCGTTCGCCGTGCTCCAGCACCAGGCGCGATTCGACCTCTTCCTCAAGGGCCAGCCCGGCCAGCTCGTCCGGATCGATCGGGCTTTCGAAGTCGGTGAAGGCCTGGCGCACCAGCAGGGGCTTCTTCTGCCAGTAGTCGCGCAGGAATTCACGAGCGGTGAGGCCGCCAAGCAGCTGCAGTGGAGTATCAGGATTCATGTTCAACCTATTGAAAAAACGTAATTTTCGTCCGGGAATAAAAACGCCCGGCTGAGCCGGGCGTTGTATGCAGGGCGCAGGTCAGATGCGTTTGGCCTGGGCGGCTGCGTTGCCGATGTAGGTGGCCGGGGTGAGCAGCTTGAGCTCGGCCTTGGCGTCGGCCGGCATGTCCAGGCCGTCGATGAAGGTCAGCAGCGCTTCAGGGGTGATGCCCTTGCCACGGGTCAGCTCCTTGAGCTTCTCGTAGGGGTTCTCGATGTTGAAGCGGCGCATGACGGTCTGGATCGGCTCGGCCAGTCCTTCCCAGCAAGCGTCGAGGTCGGCGGCGATGCGCGCTTCGTTGACCTCCAGCTTGCCGATGCCCTTCAGGCTGGCTTCATAGGCGATGACGCTATGGGCAAAGCCCACGCCCAGGTTGCGCAGCACGGTGGAGTCGGTCAGGTCGCGCTGCCAGCGCGAGATCGGCAGCTTGCTGGCCAGGTGCTGGAACAGCGCGTTGGCGATACCGAGGTTGCCTTCGGAGTTTTCGAAGTCGATCGGGTTGACCTTGTGCGGCATGGTCGAGGAGCCGATTTCGCCGGCGACGGTCTTCTGCTTGAAGTAGCCCAGCGAGATGTAGCCCCAGACGTCGCGGTCGAAGTCGATGAGGATGGTGTTGAAGCGAGCGATGGCATCGAACAGCTCGGCGATGTAGTCGTGCGGCTCGATCTGGGTGGTGTACGGGTTGAACTGCAGACCCAGTTCGTCTTCGATGAAGGCGCGGGCGTTCTGCTCCCAGTCGATCTGCGAGTAGGCCGACAGGTGGGCGTTGTAGTTGCCCACGGCGCCGTTGATCTTGCCCAGCAGCGGCACGGCGGCGACCTGGGCGATCTGACGCTCCAGGCGGTAGACGACGTTGGCCAGCTCTTTGCCCAGGGTGGTCGGCGAGGCCGGCTGGCCGTGGGTGCGCGACAGCATCGGCACGTCGGCGTGCTGGTGGGCCAGGGCGCGGATGGCCTCGGCGATCTGGCGCATCAGTGGCAGCAGCACCTCGTCACGACCGGCGCGCAGCATCAGGGCGTGGGACAGGTTGTTGATGTCTTCGCTGGTGCAGGCGAAGTGGATGAACTCGCTGACCTTGGCCAGCTCAGGCAGCTTGGCGGCCTGCTCCTTGAGGAGGTATTCGATCGCCTTGACGTCGTGGTTGGTGGTGCGCTCGATTTCTTTCACACGCTCGGCGTGCTCGAGCTTGAAGTCGGTCGCCAGGCTGTCCAGCAGAGCGTTGGCTTCGGCGGAGAACGCCGGCACTTCGCCGATCTGCGGGTGGGCGGCCAGACGCTGCAGCCAGCGTACTTCGACCAGGGCGCGGAAACGGATCAGGCCGAATTCGCTGAAGATGGGGCGCAAGGCCTGGGTTTTGCCGGCGTAACGGCCGTCTACAGGGGAAACCGCAGTGAGCGAAGAGAGCTGCATGGGGTGTTCTCGGACAGTCAGGCTTTTGGAAGGGCGCATATCATACATGAAAATTGCGCCTGGGTCGGGTGGCTGACCAAAGGTCGGCCGTCGAAACGCGTGTCGCGGTTCCTGTAGGAGCGGGCTTGCCCGCGAATGCGGCGGTGAGTCCGGCATCGCATTCGCGCGCAAGCCCGCTCCTACAGGTCAGGAAGGCGCGCGCATCATGTCGTACAGCTCATTGAGCAACTTGCGTCGGCTGAACACCAACTGCCAGCGATGCCCGCCCAGCTGGCGCCACAGGCGTGCGGCGCGGATGCCCGCCAGCAGCAGGGCGCGGATCTTCGAGGCGTTGCTGGCCTGCTGCAGGAAGCGCATGTCGCCGTGCACCTGGATGCGCTGACGCAGGGTGCTCAGGGTGTCCTGGTACAAGGCTCCGCTGGAAGCGATGACGTTTTCGTGAACCAGGCCGAAATGATCGGCTTGCGACTGGATCTGCGGCAGACGGTTGCCGATGGTGTCGAGCAGGTCGCCACGCTTGGCCAGTTGACGCTCAAGGCCCAGCATCGAAAGGGCGTAGCGCAGCGGCTCGCGTTGCAAGCTGCTGGGGTCGCGCTCCAGGGCGCCGACCAGTGCGCGGTAGCCGTCACGCAGGTTCAGGTCGTCGCCGCCGAACACTTCCAGGGTGCTGTTCGGGTCGCGTACCAGCAGGCTGCCGAGCATGCAGCCGATATTGGCTTCGCTGGCCTGCCCGGTGCGGGCGATGCGATCGACCAGCACAGCAGCCTGGAACACGCCGCCAAGGGCGATCAGTTGCTCCTGCAGATTGCTCATGCGCGTGGGCTCCAAGGCTC
Organism: Pseudomonas sp. MNR3A; assembly: GCF_009650575.1. Taxonomy (NCBI): domain Bacteria; kingdom Pseudomonadati; phylum Pseudomonadota; class Gammaproteobacteria; order Pseudomonadales; family Pseudomonadaceae; genus Pseudomonas; species Pseudomonas sp. MNR3A. The sequence goes on from NZ_VZZS01000008.1 coordinate 265,702, forward strand.
GGCGCTCTCGATCACGCCGCCGCCCAGGCATACCTCGCCGTCATAGAACACCACCGATTGACCCGGCGTCACGGCGCGTTGCGGTTCGTCGAACACCGCGCGGTAGCCGTTCGCGGTGCGTTCCAGGGTGCAGTGCTGGTCGCTCTGGCGGTAGCGCACCTTGGCAGTGAGTCGACGTGGGCTGCTCAGGTCGAACGGGTTGACCCAGAAGATGTCCGAGGCGAGCAGGGCGCGGGAGAACAGCCATGGGTGTTCGTTGCCCTGGCCCACCACCAGCACATTGCGCGCCAGGTCTTTTTCCAGCACGTACCAGGGCTCGTCGCCGGCGTCTTTCAGGCCGCCAATGCCCAGGCCCTGGCGCTGGCCGATGGTGTGGTACATCAGGCCGTGGTGCTGGCCGATCACTTCGCCGTCGGTGGTCTGGATCTCGCCAGGCTGGGCGGGCAGGTACTGCTTGAGGAAGTCGCTGAAGCGACGCTCGCCGATGAAGCAGATGCCGGTGGAGTCTTTTTTCTTCGCCGTGGCCAGGCCGTGTTTTTCGGCGATGGCACGTACTTCGGGCTTTTCCAGCTCGCCAACGGGGAACAGGGTGCGGGCGATTTCCGCGCCGCCCACGGCATGCAGGAAGTAGCTCTGGTCCTTGTTCGGGTCCAGGCCCTTGAGCAGTTCTGTCAGCTCGCCGGTATCGCGGCGGCGCACGTAGTGACCGGTGGCAATCAGGTCGGCACCCAGCGACAGGGCGTAGTCAAGGAAGGCCTTGAACTTGATTTCGCGGTTGCAGAGGATGTCCGGGTTGGGTGTACGGCCGGCCTTGTACTCTTCGAGAAAGTGCTCGAACACGTTGTCCCAGTATTCGGCGGCGAAGTTGGCGGTGTGCAGCTTGATGCCGATGCGATCGCACACGGCCTGGGCGTCGGCGAGGTCTTCGCGGGCGGTGCAGTACTCGGTGCCGTCATCCTCCTCCCAGTTTTTCATGAACAGACCTTCCACCTGGTAGCCCTGCTCCATGAGCAGAAGGGCGGAGACGGAAGAGTCCACGCCGCCGGACATGCCGACGATGACGCGGGTCCTGGAAGGGTCTTTGGGTGTTGGGCTGGTCATGGCTACCGATGTGTATCTGGGGGAAAAATTCCGATTCTATCAGGACGGCGCATCCGCGTCAGTCGCGCAGCAGCGAGAGGCTGTGCAGCGGGCCTGCGAGATAGTCGTCGAGGCAGCGTGGCACCAACTCGCTGCGCCAGCGCGTGGGGTCGGCCAGCAGTTCGTCGCGGGTCAGCCACAGGGCGCGGGTGATGTCGCTGTCCAGGACTCGCTCGGGGTGGTGGCGCAGGGGGCGGGCGGCGAAGCAGATACGCTGGTATGTCACGCCGTTGCTCGGCGCGGTGTAGAGGTAGATACCGACTACGCCGGTCAATTCGACCTCCCAGGCGGTTTCCTCGAGGGTTTCGCGCAGGGCGGCCTGGGGCAGGGTTTCGTTGGCTTCGAGGTGGCCGGCGGGTTGGTTGAAGACGTGCTTGCCAGCCTTGAACTCCTCGACGAAGAGGAATTTGCCCTCGTGTTCGACGATGGTGGCGACGGTGATGTGGGGTTGCCAGGTCATGAACAGCTCCCTAAGGGTTCGCATTGGCCGCTAGATATCATTTATCCAGAAAGCACAAACCCCGGTGCGTGGCCGGGGTTTGTGCTGTTACTTCAAGCGAACCTTACAGCGCGGCGATGGCGCTGTTCAGGGTCTGGCTTGGACGCATCACCTTGGCGGTCAGCTCGGCATCAGGCGCGTAGTAGCCACCGATGTCGGCCGGCTTGCCCTGGACGGCGTTGAGCTCGGCGACGATGGTCGCTTCGTTCTCGGTCAGGGTCTTGGCCAGTGGGGCGAAGCGTGCCTGCAGGGCAGCGTCGTCGCTCTGGGCAGCCAGGGCCTGGGCCCAGTACAGGGTCAGGTAGAAGTGGCTACCGCGGTTGTCGATACCGCCGACCTTGCGCGAAGGCGACTTGTTGGTGTCGAGGAACTTGCCAGTGGCCTGGTCCAGGGTGTTGGCCAGTACTTTGGCACGTGGGTTGTCGTAGGTGTTGCCCAGGTGCTCGAGGGAGGCAGCCAGGGCCAGGAATTCACCCAGCGAATCCCAACGCAGGAAGTTCTCTTCGACCAGCTGCTGCACGTGCTTGGGTGCCGAACCGCCGGCGCCGGTCTCGAACAGGCCGCCACCGTTCATCAGTGGCACGATCGACAGCATTTTGGCGCTGGTGCCCAGTTCCATGATCGGGAACAGGTCGGTCAGGTAGTCGCGCAGCACGTTGCCGGTCACCGAGATGGTGTCCTTGCCTTCGCGGATGCGAGCCAGGGAGAACTTGATGGCGTCGACCGGTGCCAGGACGCGGATGTCCAGGCCAGTGGTGTCGTGATCCTTCAGGTACTTCTGTACCTTCTCGATCATCACGCCGTCATGGGCGCGAGCCGGGTCCAGCCAGAACACCGCAGGGGTGTTGCTCAGGCGGGCGCGGTTGACAGCCAGTTTCACCCAATCCTGGATCGGTGCGTCCTTGGTCTGGCACATGCGGAAGATGTCACCGGCTTCGACGTTCTGCTCCAGAACGACGTTGCCCTTGCCATCGACCACGCGTACGACGCCGTCGGTCTTGATCTGGAAGGTCTTGTCGTGGGAACCGTACTCTTCGGCTTTCTGCGCCATCAGGCCAACGTTCGGTACGCTGCCCATGGTGGTCGGATCGAAGGCGCCGTTTTTCTTGCAGTCTTCGATGGTGGCCTGGTAGATGCCGGCGTAGCAGCGGTCCGGAATGATCGCCTTGGCGTCTTGCAGCTCGCCTGCGGCGTTCCACATCTTGCCCGAGTCGCGGATCATCGCTGGCATCGAAGCGTCGACGATGACGTCGCTCGGTACGTGCAGGTTGGTGATGCCCTTGTCGGAGTTGACCATGGCCAGGGCCGGGCGAACGGCGTACAGGGCCTGGATGTCGGCTTCGATCTCGGCCTGCTTGTCGGCTGGCAGGTCCTTGATGCGGGCGTACAGGTCGCCGATGCCGTTGTTGGCGTTGAAGCCCACTTCGGCCAGCGCAGCCGCGTGCTTGGTCAGCACGTCGTTGTAGAACTCTTCGACGATGACGCCGAACATGATCGGGTCGGAAACCTTCATCATGGTGGCTTTCAGGTGCACCGACAGCAGTACGCCAGAAGCCTTGGCATCGGCGATCTGCTCGGCGATGAAGGCTTTCAGGGCCTTGCGGCTCAGGGTGGCGCAGTCGATGACTTCGGCGGCCTTGACGGCGGTTTTCTCTTTCAGGACGCTGGTGGAACCGTCCTTGCCGACCAGTTCGATGCGCAGGCTGTCGTCAGCCTCGATCAGCGCGGCTTTCTCGCTGCCGTAGAAGTCGCCTTGGGTCATGTGGGCAACGTGCGACTTGGAGTCGGCGGCCCAGGCACCCATCTTGTGCGGGTGCTTGCGAGCGTAGTTCTTGACCGACAGCGGTGCACGACGGTCGGAGTTGCCTTCGCGCAGTACCGGGTTCACGGCGCTGCCCTTGATGCGGTCGTAGCGCGCGCGGGACTCTTTCTCTTCGGCGCTGGCCGGCTCGTCGGCGTAGTCGGGGATGTTGAAGCCCTTGGCCTGAAGTTCCTTGATCGCCGCCTTCAGCTGTGGAACCGAAGCGGAGATGTTCGGCAGCTTGATGATGTTGGCTTCAGGGGTGGTGGCCAGCTGACCCAGTTCCGCCAGGTGATCGCCTACCTGCTTCTCTGCGCCCAGTTGTTCCGGGAACGCCGCGAGGATACGGCCAGCCAGGGAAATGTCGCGGGTTTCGACGGCGATGTCAGCCGAAGCGGTGAAGGCTTCGATGATCGGCAGCAGCGAGTAGGTGGCGAGGGCGGGGGCTTCGTCGGTGAAGGTGTAGATGATCTTGGAACGGGTGGGCATGCGGGTTAACTCTCTATGTGCTGAGCGTACTCGAGTCTCGAGGTGCGCAGGGTAGGCGCTTCGCCCTGGCGACGCCATGAGCGGATGGTCGAGAGGCTGCGAGCGGTGATGGTGGATGCATCAGTCGAGCGTCAAATGCTGGGATGCGGTAACAGCCCAGGCTTTCTGGCCTTTCCTGGCCGAGGGCGAGCCGCATTTTCCAAGGGTTCGCCCCGATGACCCTGCGGTCAGGGCCGGAGTATATCAAACCCTTTGGGCTAATCAGCAAGGCGAAGTGATATCGACGCCTTTATAAGACCAAAGATGTACGGGCAATGTGGCGTGATGCCGCAGGTGCCGGGGCTGTCCGGCTTGCAGGTCGGCGGATGTGGTTTAGGCTCATTGGATCGCATGATGTCCAACCACACCCGACAGCGGAGTAGTGCAAGCATGGGATACCAGAAAATCAAGGTTCCGACGGATGGCGCCAAGATCACCGTCAATGCAGACCATTCGCTCAACGTTCCCGACAACCCGATCATCCCCTACATCGAGGGCGATGGCATTGGTGTCGATGTCTCTCCGGTCATGATCAAGGTGGTGGATGCCGCCGTGCAGAAGGCCTATGGCGGCAAGCGCAAGATTGCCTGGATGGAGGTGTACGCCGGCGAGAAGGCCACGCAGGTCTATGACCAGGATACCTGGCTGCCCCAGGAGACCCTCGATGCGGTGCGCGACTACGTGGTGTCGATCAAGGGCCCGCTCACCACGCCGGTGGGTGGCGGTATCCGCTCGCTGAACGTCGCCCTGCGCCAGCAGCTCGACCTGTACGTCTGCCTGCGCCCGGTATTGTGGTTCCAGGGCGTGCCCAGCCCGGTGAAGAAGCCTGGCGATGTCGACATGGTGATCTTCCGCGAGAACTCCGAGGATATCTACGCCGGTATCGAGTGGAAGGCTGGCTCGCCCGAGGCGAACAAGGTGATCAAGTTCCTGAAGGAGGAAATGGGCGTCACCAAGATCCGGTTCGACCAGGACTGCGGCATCGGGGTCAAGCCGGTCTCGCGCGAGGGCACCAAGCGCCTGGTGCGCAAGGCCCTGCAGTACGTGGTAGACAACGATCGCGAGTCGCTGACCCTGGTGCACAAGGGCAACATCATGAAATTCACCGAGGGTGCTTTCAAGGATTGGGGTTACGAAGTGGCGAAAGACGAATTCGGCGCCGAGCTGCTCGATGGCGGCCCGTGGATGAAGTTCCGCAATCCGAAATCGGGCCGCGAAGTCATCGTCAAGGACGCCATTGCCGACGCCATGCTCCAGCAGATCCTGCTGCGTCCGGCCGAGTATGACGTGATTGCCACGCTCAACCTCAATGGCGACTACCTGTCCGACGCGCTGGCGGCGGAGGTGGGCGGTATCGGTATTGCGCCGGGCGCCAACCTTTCCGATACCGTGGCCATGTTCGAGGCGACCCATGGCACTGCGCCCAAGTATGCCGGGCAGGACAAGGTCAATCCGGGGTCGGTGATCCTGTCTGCCGAAATGATGTTGCGGCACATGGGCTGGACCGAAGCGGCCGACCTGATCATCAAGGGTACCAACGGCGCGATCGCCGCCAAGACCGTGACCTACGACTTCGAGCGCCTGATGGACGGCGCCAGGCTGGTGAGCAGCTCGGGCTTCGGCGATGAGATGATCAAGCACATGTGAGGTAACAAAAAACCGGCCGTCTCTTCATATTAAAGAGGCGGCCAGTTTTTTCGTATAGGACAGGAGTCGGGGGTCAGGCTTCGGCAGCCGTGTTCGCCTGCGAGGTGCCTACCGTGGTGTTGGGGCTGGAGATATTGACCGCGTGCAGTCCCTTGGGGCCTTGGACGATGTCGAAGGAGACGGTCTGGCCGGCCTTCAATGTCTTGTAGCCGTCCATCTGGATCGCCGAATAGTGGGCGAACAGGTCGTCTGTCTTGCCCTCTTCGTTGATGAACCCATAGCCCTTGGCATTGTTGAACCACTTGACTTTACCGCTTGCCATCCCTATGTCCCTCTGCAAAGGACTCCATCACTGGAGTATCATCCACTTCATCCGCATACGAACCGTGCGAAAAATCTGGTTGACTGCGCGGATCTTTATAGACCACGGTGGGTTCTTATTGGTTGTAACACCGTTTTGCCGATAGTCAAGGTCATGCGGCGGCCGCTCCTGCGGTGACTGCGCGGTCAATCCATTACCCTAACCTGTCGATATGATGAAATTCTTTCCATGCATGCACTCAGGCAGATTCGACTAACATTCAATCAGGATCATCCGAAGTCCGATGAGGACGACGGTGCAGGTCTGGCAGTGCAGGAAGCCAAGCCGATCCTGCAGGCGCCACCGATGTACAAGGTGGTTTTGTTCAATGATGACTACACGCCGATGGATTTCGTCGTCGAAGTGCTCGAGACGTTCTTCAGTCTGAACCGCGAGCTGGCGACCAAGATCATGCTGACCGTCCATACCGAGGGCCGGGCAGTGTGCGGATTGTTTACCCGCGACATCGCCGAGACCAAGGCCATGCAGGTCAATCAATACGCAAGAGAAAGCCAGCATCCGCTACTCTGTGAAATCGAGAAGGACGGTTAATCGCCGACCACTTGGGTATGAGGTGAAGCTATGTTAAACCGCGAGCTCGAAGTCACCCTCAATCTGGCCTTCAAGGAGGCCCGTTCGAAGCGTCATGAATTCATGACCGTCGAACACCTGTTGCTGGCACTCCTTGACAATGAGGCCGCCGCGACCGTTCTGCGCGCCTGTGGCGCCAATCTCGACAAGCTCAAGCATGACCTGCAGGAGTTCATCGATTCGACCACGCCACTGATTCCCGTCCACGACGAGGACCGCGAAACCCAGCCCACGCTCGGTTTCCAGCGTGTGCTGCAGCGCGCCGTTTTCCACGTGCAAAGCTCCGGCAAGCGTGAAGTGACCGGTGCCAACGTGCTGGTAGCGATCTTCAGCGAACAGGAAAGCCAGGCCGTGTTCCTGCTCAAGCAGCAGAGCGTGGCGCGCATCGATGTGGTCAACTACATCGCCCATGGCATCTCCAAGGTGCCGGGGCACGGTCCGCATGCCGACAGCGACCAGGAAATGCAGGATGAGGAGGGGGGCGAGGCGTCCTCGTCAAGCAACCCGCTGGACGCCTATGCCAGCAACCTCAACGAGCTGGCCCGTGCCGGTCGTATCGATCCGCTGGTGGGGCGTGAGCAGGAGGTCGAGCGCGTCGCGCAGATCCTGGCCCGTCGCCGCAAGAACAACCCGCTGCTGGTCGGGGAGGCGGGCGTCGGCAAGACTGCCATCGCCGAAGGCCTGGCCAAGCGTATCGTCGATGGCCAGGTGCCGGACCTGTTGGCGCAGAGCGTGGTCTACTCGCTCGACCTGGGGGCGCTACTGGCCGGCACCAAATACCGCGGCGATTTCGAGAAGCGCTTCAAGGCGCTGCTCGGCGAGCTGCGCAAGCGTCCGCAGGCAATCCTGTTCATCGACGAGATTCACACCATCATTGGTGCCGGTGCGGCATCCGGTGGGGTGATGGATGCCTCCAACCTGCTCAAGCCGTTGCTGTCCTCCGGGGATATCCGCTGCATCGGCTCGACCACCTTCCAGGAATTCCGTGGCATCTTCGAGAAGGACCGTGCCCTGGCGCGGCGTTTCCAGAAGGTCGATGTCAGCGAGCCGTCGGTGGAAGATACCGTCGGTATCCTGCGTGGCCTGAAGGGGCGTTTCGAAAGCCACCACAACATCGAGTACAGCGATGAGGCGCTGCGCGCGGCTGCAGAACTGGCTGCTCGCTACATCAATGACCGCCACATGCCGGACAAGGCCATCGACGTGATCGATGAAGCGGGTGCATACCAGCGCCTGCAGCCTGAAGCCAGCCGGGTCAAGCGCATCGAGGTGCCGCAGGTCGAGGACATCGTCGCCAAGATCGCGCGGATTCCGCCGAAGCACGTCACCAGTTCCGACAAGGAGCTGCTGCGTAACCTGGAGCGTGATCTCAAGCTGACCGTGTTCGGTCAGGATGCGGCGATCGACTCGCTGTCCACCGCCATCAAGCTGTCGCGTGCAGGCCTGAAGGCGCCGGACAAGCCGGTCGGTTCGTTCCTGTTCGCAGGGCCTACCGGTGTCGGCAAGACCGAGGCTGCACGTCAGTTGGCCAAGGCGCTTGGGGTGGAGCTTGTGCGCTTCGACATGTCCGAGTACATGGAGCGGCATACCGTGTCGCGCCTGATCGGTGCGCCGCCCGGCTATGTCGGTTTCGACCAGGGCGGTCTGCTGACCGAGGCGATCACCAAGCAACCGCACTGTGTACTGCTGCTCGATGAGATCGAGAAGGCCCATCCTGAAGTCTTCAACCTGTTGCTGCAGGTGATGGACCACGGGACGCTGACCGATAACAACGGGCGCAAGGCTGACTTCCGCAACGTGATCCTGATCATGACCACCAACGCGGGTGCCGAGACCGCGGCGCGTGCCTCGATCGGCTTCACCCAGCAGGATCACACGTCCGATGCCATGGAAGTCATCCGCAAGAGCTTCACGCCGGAGTTCCGCAACCGCCTGGACACCATCATCCAGTTTGGCCGCCTGAGTCACGAGACGATCAAGAGTATCGTCGACAAGTTCCTCATCGAGCTGCAGGCCCAGCTGGAAGACAAGCGCGTGTTGCTGGAGGTCAGCGACGAGGCGCGCGGCTGGCTGGCAGTCAAGGGCTACGACGTGCAGATGGGCGCACGGCCGATGGCACGGCTCATCCAGGACAAGATCAAGCGGCCGCTGGCCGAGGAGATCCTGTTCGGTGAGCTGTCCGAGCACGGTGGCGTGGTGCATGTCGAGTTGCGTGACGGTGAGCTGGTCTTCGATTTCGAGACCACGGCCGAGGTTGCGTAACAGCGGTGTCGCGCTGTGCCTGTGGGAGCGGCTTTGGTCGCGATCACAGGCACAGCCGGTCTACATTCAAGCAGCTACAAAAAAGCCCGGCACATAGGCCGGGCTTTTTCATGGCTGGAGCTTAGCGGGCGCGGTAGGTGATGCGGCCCTTGCTCAGGTCGTATGGTGTCAGTTCGACGCGGACCTTGTCGCCAGTGAGAATACGGATGTAGTTCTTGCGCATCTTGCCGGAGATGTGCGCGGTAACGACGTGCCCGTTTTCCAACTCCACGCGGAACATGGTGTTGGGCAGGGTGTCGACGACAGTGCCTTCCATTTCGAAGCTGTCTTCTTTCGACATGCAGTAAAGCCCTCGGTATCCAGTGATGGCCCGACGCACGACTGCACCGGGCAAAAAAAGTGGCGTGGATTATGCCCGAAAACTGTGTTTCAAGCCAATGCTTTCAGTTGAGGCTGACCCAGCGCTGGTTGATCAGCAATTCGATGGGGCGATACTGGGTCTTGTAGTTCATCTTCTTGCAGTTCTTGATCCAGTAACCCAGGTAGACAGCCTCGAGATTCTGCCGCAGCGCTTCGGTGATCTGCCAGAGAATGGCAAAGCGCCCCAGGCTGCGACGTTCTTCATCGGGCTCGTAGAAGGTGTAGACCGCCGAAAGACCGTTGGGCAGCAGGTCGCACACGGCGATCGCCAGCAGGCGGCCTTCGAGGCGGAACTCGTAGAACCAGCAGAATGGCAGGTCGCGTACCAGGAAGGTGGAGAACTGGTCGCGGCTGGGCGGGTACATGTCGCCGTCCGAATGGCGCTGTTCGATGTAGCGTCGATACAGGTCGAAGTACTCTTCCTTGAACGCTGGGCGCGCAGCGGTGACGGTGACGTCGGCGTTGCGTTTGAGGATGCGCCGCTGCTGGCGGTTGGGGATGAAGCGTGCCGCGGGGATGCGCGCCGGCACGCAGGCATTGCAATTCTGGCAGTGCGGGCGATAGAGATGATCGCCGCTGCGACGAAAACCCATTTCAGAAAGGTCGGCGTACACATGGACGTCCATCGGCTGGCTGGGGTCCAGGAACAGCGTGGTCGCCTGCTCCTCCGGCAGATAGCTGCAGGAGTGAGGTTGAGTGGCATAGAACTTCAACCGCGCCAACTCTGTCATGATCGACCCCTCGGCAAGACGTTGTCTTAAGTGTATGCCAGCAATGGGAACTCGCCTAGCGAACCCAGGTTGCCTTGCTGGGCTGGTCGAGGTGGCGCGCGAGATAACGGGCGAACTCGGCGCGGCTGATGGCGCGAGCACCGAGGCTGTGCAAATGATTGGTCGGCATCTGGCAGTCGATCAGGGCAAAGCCGGCCTGGCGCAGGTGCTCGACCAGGGTCGCGAAGCCGACCTTCGAAGCGTTGTCGGCACGGCTGAACATGGACTCTCCGAAGAACAGCTGGCCCATGGCCAAGCCATACAGGCCACCGACCAGCTCGCCATCCTGGCGCACCTCCACCGAATGGGCGATGCCGCGTCGATGCAGTTCACAGTACGCGGCCTGCATGCTGTCGGTGATCCAGGTGCCGTCGGCGTAGTCGCGCGGAGCGGCGCAAGCGGCGATGACCCGTTCGAAGTCGCTGTCGAAGCTGACCTGATAGCGACCCTGGCGCAGGAGCTTGGCCAGTGAGCGCGAAACGTGCAACTCGTCCGGGAAGAGTACGGTGCGCGGGTCCGGTGACCACCAGAGGATGGGTTGGCCGTCCTGGTACCAGGGAAAGCAGCCATGACGATAGGCCTGGATCAGGCGCTCTGGCGTCAGGTCGCCACCGGCGGCGAGCAGGCCGTTGGGCTCGTTCAGGGCTTTTTCCAGGGGCGGGAAGGTCAGCGAGTCGCGGGTCAGCCAGGTGAGCATGGTCTTTCGGCGGTAGGGGAGGGGAGAGGGCAGCATGGCGGCTGAAAGAAACGTGGTCAACGTCTGGCCTTGTGCTGCCTGAGGGGCTGCCAGCGAATGGGATTGGTTCCTGCCCGCCATGGGTGGTTTTGGCACAGCGTATACGGCGGTTTCCTACGCATTAATGAGCCATCCGGCACCAACCCGGACATTTGCTGTCATACCTGTGCAAAAATACAGCATAAGCCTTTGTCACAGAACAAAATGCATGCTCAAATTGCACCCATGGAAATCGGCCCTCCGTTCATGCGCCATGCGGCGTGCCGCCATGGCGGCAGGCGGGCAGTAATGATAAAAGTAGTGGTTCGTCGGCCAGTCATCGGCTCGATCACTATTTAACGCGCAGCGAGCGCAGGAATAGACGCGTTTTGAAGAAATCCACCGCAACCCCGACCCCTTTGCCCGTGCCATTGTGGCGCCAGCAGTTGCATTATCGCCTCAAGGAAGGCGCGCTGATCGCCGTCGGTGCCCTGTGCCTGTACCTGTGGATGGCGCTGCTGACCTACGACACGTCCGATCCGAGCTTCAGCCACACCAGCAACGTCGACCAGGTGCAGAATGCTGCCGGGCGCGCCGGAGCCTTCTTCGCCGACATCCTGTTCATGGTGCTCGGCTACTTCGCCTACATTTTCCCGTTGCTGCTGGCAATCAAGACCTGGCAGATCTTCCGCGAGCGCCATCAGCCCTGGCAATGGAGCGGCTGGCTGTTCTCCTGGCGCTTGATCGGCCTGGTGTTCCTGGTGCTGTCGGGCGCGGCGCTGGCGCATATCCATTTCCACCCTACTGCGAGCATGCCGTTCTCCGCAGGCGGTGCCCTGGGTGAAAGCCTGGGTGACCTGGCGCGCAACCTGCTGAATGTGCAGGGCAGCACGCTGATGTTCATCGCCCTGTTCCTGTTCGGCCTGACCGTGTTCACCGATCTGTCCTGGTTCAAGGTGATGGATGTCACCGGCAAGATCACCCTCGATCTGTTCGAACTGGTGCAGGGCGCAGCCACTCGCTGGTGGGAGGCGCGCAACGAGCGCAAGCGCCTGGTGGCGCAACTGCGCGAGGTAGATGACCAGGTCGATGAGGTGGTTGCTCCTGTGGTCGCGGACAAACGCGAGCAGATCAAGGCCCGCGAGCGCATCATCGAGCGCGACGAGGCACTCACCAAGCACGTGGCCCAGCGCGAGCAACAGCCGGCCCCGGTGATCAACATACCCACGCCGCCGCCCAAGGCCCCCGAACCGAGCAAGCGGGTGATGAAGGAAAAGCAGGCGCCGCTGTTCGTCGACAGCGCCGTCGAAGGCACGCTGCCGTCGATCTCCATTCTCGACCCAGCCGAGCAGAAGAAGATCGAGTATTCGCCCGAGTCGCTGGCTGGCGTCGGTCACCTGCTGGAAATCAAGCTGAAGGAGTTCGGTGTCGAGGTGTCGGTGGACTCCATCCATCCGGGCCCGGTGATTACCCGTTACGAAATCCAGCCGGCTGCAGGTGTCAAGGTCAGCCGCATCGCCAACCTGGCGAAGGACCTGGCGCGTTCGCTGGCAGTGACCAGCGTGCGGGTGGTCGAGGTGATCCCCGGCAAGACAACCGTGGGTATCGAAATCCCCAACGAGAACCGCCAGATGGTGCGCTTCTCCGAAGTGCTGTCGACCCCGCAGTACGACGAGCAGAAGTCGCCGGTCACCCTCGCGCTGGGTCATGACATCGGCGGCAAGCCAGTGATCACCGACCTTGCCAAGATGCCGCACTTGCTGGTGGCCGGTACCACTGGTTCCGGTAAATCGGTGGGTGTGAACGCGATGATCCTTTCGATCCTGTTCAAGTCCGGCCCTGAAGATGCGCGGCTGATCATGATCGACCCGAAGATGCTCGAACTGTCGATCTACGAAGGCATTCCGCACCTGCTGTGCCCGGTGGTCACCGACATGAAGGACGCCGCCAACGCCCTGCGCTGGAGCGTCGCCGAGATGGAGCGCCGCTACAAGCTGATGGCTGCCATGGGCGTGCGTAACCTGGCGGGCTTCAACCGCAAGATCAAGGACGCCCAGGAAGCGGGTGAGGTCATCCACGATCCGCTGTACCGTCGCGAGAGCATGGAAGACGAGCCGCCGACGCTCAAGACCCTGCCGACCATCGTGGTGGTTGTCGATGAATTCGCCGACATGATGATGATCGTCGGCAAGAAGGTCGAAGAGCTGATCGCGCGTATCGCCCAGAAGGCGCGGGCGGCCGGTATCCACCTGATCCTCGCCACCCAGCGTCCGTCGGTCGATGTGATCACCGGCCTGATCAAGGCCAACATCCCGACCCGCATGGCGTTCCAGGTGTCGAGCAAGATCGACTCGCGGACCATCATCGACCAGGGCGGTGCCGAGCAGCTGCTCGGTCATGGTGACATGCTCTACATGCCGCCGGGTACCAGCCTACCGATCCGTGTTCATGGTGCCTTCGTGTCCGACGATGAAGTGCATCGCGTGGTCGAGGCGTGGAAGCTGCGTGGCGCACCGGACTACAACGACGACATCCTCAACGGTGTCGAAGAGGCCGGCAGCGGCTTCGAAGGTGGCGGCGGTGGTGGCGATGGTGACGATGCGGAAACCGACGCCCTGTACGACGAAGCGGTGCAGTTCGTGCTCGAGAGCCGCCGGGCGTCGATCTCCGCGGTACAGCGCAAGCTCAAGATCGGCTACAACCGTGCCGCGCGGATGATCGAGGCGATGGAGATGGCCGGCGTAGTCACCCCGATGAACAGCAACGGCTCGCGGGAAGTGATTGCCCCGGGTGGCCCGCGCGATTGATGATCACTTTGCCGGGCGCCAACGACGGCGTTCGGCCTATTCACTGCTCAATGAGGATTCCCATGCGCGCGATTCGCATGCTGTTGGTTTCTGCCCTGACCCTGGGCTCGGTTACGGCTCATGCCGGTGAGCAAGACGTACAGCGCCTGACCCAATTGCTGGAAAAGTCCCAGACCATCGAGGCCAACTTCTCCCAGCTGACCCTGGATGCCAGCGGCACCAGCTTGCAGGAAACGACCGGCAAGATGACGGTCAAGCGTCCGGGGCTGTTCTACTGGCACACCGATGCTCCGCAGGAGCAGGTGGTGGTGTCCGATGGGCAAAAAGTCACCCTGTGGGACCCGGACCTGGAACAGGCCACGGTCAAGAAGCTTGATGTGCGTTTGAGCCAGACCCCGGCGCTGCTGCTGTCCGGCGATGTCTCCAAGATCAGCCAGAGCTTCGACATCGCGTCGAAGGAGCAGGGCGAGGTCATGGACTTCACCCTCAAGCCCAAGACCAGGGACACGCTGTTCGACTCCCTGCGCATCTCGTTCCGCAAAGGGCTGATCAATGACATGCAACTGATCGACAGCGTCGGTCAGCGCACCAACATCCTGTTCAACGGGGTCAAGGCCAACCAGGCTGTCCCGGCGAGCACGTTCCAGTTCAAGATCCCGGAAGGCGCCGACGTCATCCAGGAGTAACGCGAGGCATCATGGACCTGTTTCGAAGCGAACCCGTTGCCCAGCCTCTGGCTGCTCGCCTGCGTCCGTCCAACCTGGACGAGTACGTGGGCCAGGAGCACCTGCTGGCGCGCGGCAAGCCGCTGCGTGAAGCGTTGGAGCAGGGTGCGCTGCACTCGATGATCTTCTGGGGGCCGCCGGGGGTTGGCAAAACGACGCTGGCCCGGCTGCTTGCGCAGTTTTGCGATGCACATTTCGAGACGGTCTCGGCGGTGCTGGCGGGGGTCAAGGAAATCCGCCAGGCCGTCGAGGTGGCCAAGCAGCAGGCCGGCCAGTATGGTCGGCGTACCATCCTGTTCGTAGATGAAGTGCACCGCTTCAACAAGTCCCAGCAGGATGCCTTCCTACCCTACGTCGAAGACGGCACCTTGCTGTTCATCGGCGCCACCACCGAAAACCCTTCGTTCGAACTGAACAACGCCTTGCTGTCGCGGGCTCGGGTCTATGTGCTCAAGAGCCTGGACGAAGCGGCCCTGCGCAAGTTGGTCAACCGTGCGCTGACCGAAGAACGTGGGCTGGGCAAGCGCAACCTGCGGGTCGGCGATGAGGCGTTCAAAATGCTCATGGCTGCCGCCGATGGTGATGGTCGACGCATGCTCAACTTCCTCGAGAACGCTTCCGACCTTGCCGAGGATGGCAGCGAAATCGACGTGCAGATGCTGCAAAGCCTGCTTGGCGACAGCCGCCGCCGCTTCGACAAGGGTGGCGAGGCGTTCTATGACCAGATATCAGCGCTGCACAAGTCGGTGCGCGGCTCCAATCCTGACGGTGCGCTGTACTGGTTCGCGCGCATGCTCGATGGCGGTTGCGATCCCTTGTACATCGCCCGTCGCGTGGTGCGCATGGCCAGCGAGGACATCGGTAACGCCGACCCCCGCGCACTGAGCCTGTGTCTGGCAGCCTGGGATGTCCAGGAACGCCTGGGCAGCCCCGAGGGCGAGCTGGCGGTGGCTCAGGCCATCACTTACCTTGCCTGCGCACCCAAGAGCAACGCCGTCTACATGGGCTTCAAGACCGCCTTGCGCGAGGCCGCCGAGCATGGCTCGCTCGAAGTGCCACTGCACCTGCGCAACGCACCGACCAAGCTGATGAAGCAACTGGGCTATGGCGATGAGTACCGCTACGCCCACGACGAGCCGGATGCCTACGCAGCAGGCGAAGATTACTTCCCCGACGAGCTCGAGCCACGCCCCTATTACCAGCCAGTGCCACGTGGCCTGGAATTGAAGATTGGCGAGAAACTGCGCCACCTTGCCGAACTGGACCGCAACAGCCCCCGTCAACGGAGAAAAACGTGATTGCCCTGATCGCTTCGGTGAGCGCCGCAGGTATTGCTGGCACCTTGCTTCGCTTTGCGGCGGGCAACTGGGTCAATGCCCACTGGCCACGGCACTTCTATCTCGCTACGCTTGCGGTCAATCTGGTGGGCTGCCTGATCATTGGTGTGCTGTACGGCCTGTTTCTCAACAAGCCCGGCGTGCCGATCGAGGTACGTGCGGGGCTGATTGTCGGCTTCGTCGGCGGGTTGACCACCTTTTCATCCTTTTCACTGGATACCGTGCGCCTGCTCGAAAGCGGACAGGCGCCCCTGGCCTTCGGCTATGCCGCCGCCAGCGTGCTGGGCGGGCTGCTCGCCACCTGGGCTGGCCTTGCCCTGACCCGAATCTGAACCAACACCTAAACACAACGAGAGAACGATATGCTCGATTCCAAACTGTTACGCGGCCAACTTCAGGAAGTGGCGGAACGCCTGGCCTCCCGTGGCTTCAGCCTGGATGTCGCGCGCATCGAATCACTGGAAGAGCGCCGCAAGTCGGTGCAGACCCGCACCGAGCAGCTGCAGGCCGAGCGTAATGCCCGTTCCAAATCCATCGGCCAGGCCAAGGCCAAGGGCGAAGACATCGCCCCGCTGATGGCGGACGTCGAGCGCATGGCCAACGAGCTGGCGGCCGGCAAGACAGAGCTGGACGAGATCCAGGTCGAGCTCGACGGCATCCTGCTGACCATCCCCAACCTGCCGGACGCCAGCGTGCCGGTCGGCGCCAGCGAAGAAGACAATGTCGAAGTGCGCCGCTGGGGCACGCCGCAGGCCTTCGACTTCGAGATCAAGGACCACGTTGCCCTGGGTGAGGTCAGCGGTGGCTTGGACTTCGAGGCCGCGGCCAAGCTGTCCGGCGCGCGCTTTGCCGTGCTGCGTGGGCCGATCGCCCGTCTGCACCGCGCCCTGGCGCAGTTCATGATCAACCTGCACACCGGCGAGCACGGCTACGAGGAGCACTATACCCCGTACCTGGTACAGGCCCCGGCCCTGCAGGGCACCGGTCAGTTGCCGAAGTTCGAGGAAGACCTGTTCAAGATCACCCGCGAAGGCGAGGCCGACTTCTACCTGATCCCGACCGCCGAAGTGTCGCTGACCAACCTGGTGGCGGGCGAGATCCTCGACGCCAAGCAGTTGCCGCTGAAACTGGTCGCCCACACCCCGTGCTTCCGCAGCGAAGCCGGCGCATCGGGCCGTGACACTCGCGGCATGATCCGCCAGCACCAGTTCGACAAGGTCGAGATGGTCCAGGTGGTGGAGCCGTCCAAGTCGATGGAAGCCCTGGAAGGCCTGACCGCCAACGCCGAGCGCGTGCTGCAGTTGCTGGAGCTGCCATACCGCGTGCTGGCCCTGTGCACCGGCGACATGGGCTTCGGCGCGGTGAAGACCTACGACCTGGAAGTGTGGGTGCCGAGCCAGGGCAAGTTCCGCGAAATCAGCTCCTGCTCCAACTGCGGCGACTTCCAGGCCCGCCGCATGCAGGCCCGCTGGCGCAATCCGGAAACCGGCAAGCCGGAGCTGGTGCACACGCTCAACGGTTCGGGCCTGGCCGTGGGCCGTACGCTGGTTGCGGTGCTGGAGAACTACCAGCAGGCCGATGGTTCGATTCGCGTCCCTGAGGTGCTCAAGCCCTACATGGGCGGCGTCGAGGTTATCCGCTAAATGAAGTACCTGCCGCTGTTCCATAAGCTGCAGGGCGGCCGGGTTCTGGTCGTCGGCGGCGGTGAGATCGCCCTGCGCAAGGCTCGCCTGCTGGCGGATGCCGGCGGTGTGCTGCGGGTGGTCGCGCCGGAAGTCGACGGCCAGTTGGCCGCACTGGCCAGGGAAGGCAGCGGAGAGGTGCTGGTGCGTGGCTATCAGGTCGCTGACCTGGAGGGGTGCCGTCTGGTGATCGCTGCCACCGATGACCCGGCGCTCAACGCGCAGGTGTCGGCAGACGCACAAGCGCGCAGCCTGCCGGTCAACGTGGTGGATGCACCGGCCCTGTGCACAGTGATCTTCCCTGCCATCGTCGATCGCTCGCCGTTGGTTGTGGCGGTGTCCAGTGGCGGCGATGCGCCGGTGCTGGCACGCTTGATCCGGGCCAAGCTCGAGGCCTGGATTCCGTCCACCTATGGCGAGCTGGCAGGCCTGGCCGCGCGTTTTCGGGACAAGGTCAAGTCGCTGTACCCGGACGTCAACCAGCGGCGCGGCTTCTGGGAGACAGTGTTCCAGGGGCCGATCGCCGAGCGCCAGTTGGCCGGGCAGGGCGCCGAAGCCGAGCGCCTGTTGCAGGCCATGGTCGATGGCGCCCCTGTGCAACAGGGCGGTGAGGTCTATCTGGTCGGTGCCGGTCCTGGTGATCCCGACTTGTTGACCTTCCGTGCCTTGCGCCTGATGCAGCAGGCTGACGTGGTGCTTTACGACCGTCTGGTGGCTCCGGCCATCATCGAGATGTGCCGGCGTGATGCCGAGCGCATCTATGTCGGCAAGCGTCGCGCTGACCATGCCGTGCCCCAGGACCAGATCAACCGCCTGTTGGTCGATCTGGCCCGCCAAGGGAAGCGTGTGTTGCGCCTGAAGGGCGGCGATCCGTTCATCTTCGGCCGTGGCGGCGAGGAAATCGAGGAACTGGCCGACGAGGGCATCCCCTTCCAGGTGGTGCCGGGTATCACGGCGGCCAGCGGTTGTTCGGCCTACGGCGGTATTCCGCTGACTCACCGCGACTATGCCCAGTCGGTGCGCTTCGTCACGGGCCACCTCAAGGACGGCACCAGTAACCTGCCCTGGAATGACCTGGTGGCGCCAGCCCAGACCCTGGTGTTCTACATGGGCCTGGTTGGCTTGCCGACCATCTGCGCCGAGTTGATCCGTCATGGTCGTGCGGCAAGTACGCCGGCAGCACTGGTGCAGCAGGGCACTACCCGCAATCAGCGCGTGTTCACCGGGACCCTGGCAGACCTGCCGGACCTGGTCGCCCGGCATGAGGTGCATGCGCCGACCCTGGTGATCGTTGGGGAAGTGGTGCAGTTGCGTGACAAGCTGGCCTGGTTCGAAGGGGCGCAGAACAGCTGATCACTGGCACCACTTTGTGATCCATTTGCGGGCAAGCCCGCTCCCACAGGTAAGGCGCCGCTTTAAACCTGTGGGAGCGGGCTTGCCCGCGAATGGGCTGCGAAGCAGCCCCAGCGATTTCAACCCTGCCATATTCCCTTGCCCGCCAACCGCTCACGGTCATGGGGCAGCGTGAAGTCCTGCAACGGCCCCTTGGGCACGATGCCGTTCGGGTTGATGGTCTTGTGGCTCATGTAGTAGTGCTTCTGGATATGCTCCATATTCACCGTCTGCGCCACCCCCGGCCACTGATAAAGCTCGCGTAGCCAGTTGGAGAGGTTCGGGTAGTCCGCCAGTCGTCGCAGGTTGCACTTGAAATGCCCGTGATACACCGCATCGAAGCGCACCAGCGTGGTGAACAGCCTTACATCCGCCTCGGTCAGGTATTCGCCGGCCAGGTAGCGCTGGGTGTCGAGCAGCGCCTCCAGGTGATCCAGCTCATTGAACACCTCATCGAACGCTGCCTCGTACGCCTCCTGGGTGGTGGCGAAGCCTGCGCGATAAACGCCGTTGTTCACCGCCGGGTAAATGCGTTCGTTGAGCGCATCGATGGCGGCGCGCAGTGGTTCGGGGTAGAGGTCCAGACGGTTGCCGGTCAACTCGTCGAACGCGCTGTTGAAGATGCGGATGATTTCCGCTGATTCGTTGTTGACGATGCGCTTCTCTTGCTTGTCCCACAGCACGGGTACCGTCACCCGTCCGGTGTAGTGCGGATCATCCAAGGTATAGCGTTGATGCAGGTACCGGAGAGCGTCGAGATGATCGCCGGTCGAGCCTTGTGCGGTGTCGAAGGTCCAACCATGCTCGCCCATCAGCCAGCTCACTACAGAGACGTCGATCAGTGGCTCCAGGCCCTTGAGTGCGCGGAGGATCAGGGTGCGGTGCGCCCATGGGCATGCCAGCGAAACATACAGGTGGTAACGGCCTGCTTCGGCCGCAGGTAGCGCATTTCGGCGCTGGGCGTTTTCGCGGCGGAAGGCGCCATCCTTGCTGTTCTGGTACCACTGGTCATGCCAGCGGCCGTCGATCAAAAGGCCCATGTGGAGCTCCAATTACAAGTCGTTTGTCGTTGGAGCTCAGTCTAGGGCATACCGTTCGAATAAATAGCGCAAATATCGCCGGTCATTGATCGAGTGATTAGATGTTTCGGTTTGACCAGAACGTGCGCGCGGTGCTGAACGCCAGTTCGCGATCCTGGCCCAGACCGCGCAGCGCCAGGGCCATGGTCGCGACTACTGCCAGCTCGCCATAGCTGTCCTGCGCCGCGCCGCGCCATACCGCCAACAGATGCTCAGGCTCAAGCTTTGCCGGCTTGACGTGGCGTTGTGCGCTCAGCGCGGGCCATTCTTCGTCCCAGGCCTCGCTGCCAGTAGTGCCGTACAAGTGACTGAGGACATCGGGGTTCACCTCGATCTCGCCGCCATCACCTTTGATCACCAGGGCGTGATCGCCGAGCAGGCGGCTGGCTTCGCGGTGCACGGCCTGGTAGCCGGGGTGGAAGATGCTTTGCAGGCCGCAGCGGGCGCCGAGTGGGTTGAGTACACGGGCCAGGGAGTGGATCGGCGAGCGCAGGCCCAAGGTGTTGCGCAGGTCGATCATCCGCTGCAACTGCGGCGCCCAGTCCTGCAACGGGAAGAAGGCCAGTTGCTGCTGGTCCAGGCTGCTGGCCACCGCTTGCCAGTCGCGGCACAGGGGGATGTCCAACAGGGTGAGCAACTGTTCGGTGTACAGGCGCCCGGCCGTGTGGGCGCCGCCGCCATGCATGAGAATACGCACGCCGTTGCCAGCCAGGCACTTGGCGGCCAGCAGGTACCAGGGCAGGTGGCGCTTCTTGCCGGCATAGCTTGGCCAGTCGATATCCACGGCGATCGATGGTGCTTGCAGGTGGCTGCGCAGGGCTTCGGTGAAACCAGCCAGTTCCTCGGCACTTTCCTCCTTGTGCCGCAGCAGCATCAGGAAGGCGCCCAGTTGGGTGTCTTCGACTTTCCCTTCGAGCAGCAGTGTCATCGCCGCGCGCGCTTCCTCGCGGGTCAAGCCCCGTGCCCCTCGCTTGCCCTTGCCAAGAATGCGCACGAATTCGGCGAAGGGGTGTTCGGCCGGGGTTTCCAGGGTCAGGGGGCTTGGGCTGTCGGTCATCGGCTCGGTCATATGCAGTTGGTCGGCTTGGGCAGGCCCGCCAGCTTGGCGGCCAGTTTGGCGGGGGTGCCGTTGAACAGACGGTTCAGGTGCGGGCTGTTGCCCTTGTCCGGGCCCAGCTTCAGGGCGGTGTACTTGATCAGCGGACGAGTCGCTGGCGAAAGCTGATATTCGTCGTAGAACTGACGCAGCAGTTCGAGGACTTCCCAATGGTCCGGGGTCAATGCGATCGCTTCACGAGCGGCCAGGGCTTGGGCGACCTCGTGGGACCAGTCCTGCAAGTCGACCAGGAAGCCGTCCTTGTCCAGGGCGATCGAGCGATCGCCGACAGTCAGGTTGCTCATAGCCAGGTGTTGACCTTGTCGTAGTGCAGCGAGAGCTCGACGAAGGCGGGATAGTCCACGGCCTTTGCCAACTCGCTGGGGATTGCGCGGGCCTGTAGGTCTTCTTCGAGGGCGAACAGGCGTTGCTCCAGGCCTGCAGCGTGCAACACCCGGTAAGGTTCGCTGCCAGGCTTGAGGGCGTAGGTTGCATCGCCGCACAGCAGCAGCGCGTCCTGGGTGTCCAGCAAACGCAGGCAGCTGGCCAGGCGGTCGTCGCCGAAGGGCGAATGGCTGATTACATGCAAGGTCATCATCAGAGGGTCACCACCTGGTCGAAACGGGCGATCAGTGCGCGCAGCGCTGCATCGTCGAGAACCTGTACTGGCAGTTCCAGCGTGCTGCCGTCCAGCCCGCGCTGCTGGAGGCTGTGCGCGCAGGCGAACAGTTCCTCGACCCCGAACATCGGAAGCGCCTGCAGGTTGGCGGCAAGGTTCTTCTGCTGCAGCAGCGCCGGTTGTTGGCTGCTGGCGAGCTGGAAGACACCGTCGTCGAGAAACAGCATGCCCAGCGGCAGGTCGAAGGCGCCACCGGCAAGCGCGATATCCAGCGCTTCGCGGGCGGATGGCCCATTCCAAGGCGCCTGACGGCTGATGATCAACAAGGATCTGGCCATTTCAATCGCCTCCGAAGCAGACCAGGCGGTCTGCCGTTTGCGCAGCTTCGTGCAGTTGCCCAAGGCCGGACAGTTCCCAGGGTTTGGGCAGGTTCACGGCAGGGCGCTGGTAACGGTTGGCTTCGGCCTCGTCGAGCACGCCCCGGCGCAATGCTGCGGCGATGCAGACCACGGCATCGAGCTGATGGTCGCTGACGAAGCTGCGCCATTGCGCCGCCACATCCTGTTCATCCTGAGGCGCGACGACGTTGGCCGAGGCGCTGTGCACCCCATCCTGATAGAAGAACAGTCGGGTAATCTCGTGTCCGCCGGCCACGGCCGCCTCGGCGAAGCGCAGCGCGCGGCGCGAGGAGGGCGCATGGGCCGGAGAAAACACCGCGATGGCGAATTTCATGGAAGGCTCGTGCAAAGAAATGCCGTCATGATAAAGCAAAAAGCCCGCACCTGTAGGCGCGGGCTTTTGTCTGTCGGCAACAGTGGTCAGGCGCGTTCCTTGCTCTCTGGCAGGAACCAGTTCAGCACCAGGGCGCAGATGCCGCCGGTGGCAACGCCCGACTCCAGTACGTTACGCAGCGCCGCCGGCATGTGCGCCAGGAACTCCGGCACCTGCGCCACGCCCAGCCCCAGGGCCAGCGACACGGCGATGATCAGCAGCGCCCGCCGGTCCAGGCGGGTGCTGGCCAGGATGTTGATCCCTGATGCCGCCACTGCACCGAACATCACCATCGCAGCGCCACCCAGCACAGGCTCCGGCACGGCCTGGATCACCCCGGCTACGCTCGGAAACAGCCCCAGCAGTACCAGCATGAGCGCGATCCAGACACCGATATGACGGCTGGCGATGCCCGTCAGCTGGATCACCCCATTGTTCTGCGCAAAGATCGAGCTGGGGAAGGTGTTGAACAGGCCCGCCAGCAGCGAGTTGGCACCATTGACCAGCACCCCGCCCTTGATCCGTTGCATCCACACTGGCCCCTCGACCGGCTGGCGCGACACTTTGCTGGTGGCTGTCACATCGCCGATGGCTTCCAGCGAGGTCACAAGGTAGATCACCAGCATCGGAATGAACAGCGCCCAGGAGAAGCCCAGGCCGAAGTGCAGCGGGACCGGCACCTGGAACAGCGCGGCCTCGTGCATGCCAGTGAAGTCCAGGCGCCCCAGGTAGCCTGCCAGCGCATAGCCCACCGCCAGCGCGATGACGATGGCGCAACTGCGCATCCACACCACCGGAATCCGGTTGAGGACCACGATGATCGCCAGCACCACGCCCGACAGCAGCAGGTTCTCGCCATTGGCGAAGGTGCCGTTGCCCATGGCCGCGAAGCCACCGCCCATGCTGATCAGGCCAACCTTGATCAGGGTGAGGCCGATCATCAGCACCACGATGCCTGTCACCAGCGGGGTGATCAGGCGCTTGATGAATGGCAGGATGCGCGAAACGCCCATCTCCACGAACGAGCCGGCGATCACTACCCCGAAAATCGCCGCCATCACGCCTTCGACTGGCGTACCCTGCTTGACCATCAGCGCGCCACCGGCAATCAGCGGCCCGACGAAGTTGAAGCTGGTGCCCTGGACGATCAGCAATCCCGCGCCGAATGGCCCGAAGCGCTTGCACTGGACGAAGGTGGCGATGCCCGAGATCACCAACGACATCGACACGATCAGGTTGGTGTCTCGCGGCGAAACGCCCAGCGCCTGGCAGATCAACAGGCCAGGCGTGACGATTGGCACGATGATCGCTAACAAGTGCTGCAGTGCCGCCAGCAGGCCGATCAGTGGCCGCGGCTTGTCCTCGAGGCCAAGGACCAGTTCGTTGGCAGGCGCCGTCGCGCCCGGCTCGTGTTCGAGTGAACTCATGGGAAACCGCCCCGAAGAAAAAAGGAGCGCATTCTACGGGGCCCGACGGTGAAGGGGTAGAGGTACGTCTTGGCTGGGCGCTCTTTGTTTCTTTGTGGCGGGGAGGGGCGTGCAACCCTAAAAGCATCCGCCCACAAAAAAGCCCGCCGAAGCGGGCTTTCCTGAATCGTCCAATCGCTAGCGATCAGTCGTCACGACCCATGATGCCGAACAGTTGCAGCAGGCTGACGAACAGGTTGTAGATCGATACATACAGGCTGATGGTCGCCATGATGTAGTTGCGCTCGCCGCCATGGATGATGGCGCTGGTCTGGAACAGGATGCAGACCGACGAGAACAGCACGAAGCCAGCGCTGATCGCCAGTTGCAGGCCGCTGATCTGGAAGAAGAAGCTCGCGACCACGGCACCCAGCAACACGAAGAAGCCCGCGGTGATGAAGCCGCTGAGGAAGCTCATGTCGCGGCGGGTGATCAGCACGTAGGCCGACAGGCCGCCGAACACCAGTGCGGTCATGGCGAAGGCCGAGCTGACCACTTCAGCGCCACCGGCCATGCCGAGGTAGCGGTTTAGGATCGGGCCGAGGATGAAGCCCATGAAGCCGGTGAGGGCGAAGGTCGAAACCAGGCCCCAGACCGAGTCACGCAGCTTGGCGGTGAGGAAGAACAGCCCGTAGAAGCCGATCAGCACCACGAAGATGTTCGGGTAGCCGACGCGCATCTGTTGAGCGACGAAAGCCATCACGCCGCTGAAGGCAAGCGTGAGCGCCAGCAGGCTATACGTGTTGCGCAGGACCTTGCTGACCTCCTGCTGCTCGACCTGCTGGCCGTGTTGTACGGCGTAATCCTGTTCGCGCATGGCGACACTCCTGTGGGTTTGAAACGTTCAGATGCAAAGATCATAACAGAGCCTCTGCAACGGGCGACAGAGAGAGTTTGACAGCGTGTTTCATTACGGTATGATTGCCGCCGCAAAACAAGCTGGAAGCGTGGCCGAGTGGTTTAAGGCAACGGTCTTGAAAACCGTCGATGGGCAACTATCCTAGAGTTCGAATCTCTACGCTTCCGCCATATTCAAAGCCCTGATTATTCAGGGCTTTTTGCGTTTCTGGGGTAGAAAAAACTTTCCGAAGCGCTTCCGACACGTTACTTGGTCGGCAGGTTTCGCCAAGAGCCCGCTAGGTGGCGCTCCCCGCACGTTATCTGTTCTTTGGTTTGCCCCGGCAGCAGTTGCATGGTCCAGATCGATGGATGTCCGAAGCTGCGGCTGGTCAGTAAATTTATACATGTGGCGAAGCTTGGAGCGGCTACGCGAGAGCCGCTTCGCCGGAGTCTTCGCGGTCAGTCGACGCTTGTCTACCCTTCAGGCAAGCTCACACCGCATATGAAATCATCCGATCCTAGTCGGTGTGCGCCATACTCCACGACGTAGTCATCTCCCCGGCGTTGCGCCTCCATCCTGGCGGTATTTCTGTCGGCGAAGACGTCGACAAAGTGCCAGGGATGTCGATCCCTCAGCACTCCCCAGCCAAGCACCCAGCCCTCGTTGTGAGGATCGGGTGGAAGATTTTTTGCCAAGCTGCGTAGGGTCATGACCTCTCCTTGAAGTAGCCGTGTGACAACGCCAAGGCCCTTCGTGAACGCTGCAGTTGATCTTGCCAGTGTAGACGGCTGATGGCCAGGGCCAGGGTCTATAGCCCACCCCCATCACCCTCCACAAACCGCCCAACAATCTCATCCAGCCGATCACAGCACCGCTCCAGCTCTCGCCCCGAGCTGGTCGCAATACCAAGCAGAATCCCGCTGCTGGCCCGCGCCTGGTCCAGATACCACGGCGACAATGCCCCAGGCGACATGCCGAACATCGACGCCTCTCTGACAATGCTCACATCCAGCGTCCCAGCCGGCAGTCGCAACAGCACCGCGAGCCCGGCAGTGCAGATGTCGGCACCCAGTGGCCTTTTTTTCAAGGCGCTGAGCAGTTCGTCACGCTGGCTGCGGTACAGGCGTTTCGCCCGGCGAAGATGGCGCAGGTAATGTCCCTGCTGCATGAATTCCGCCGTGGCCAGTTGCACGGCGGGACCTGGCGCGGGGCTCAGGCAGGCGGCGACTTCGCCGAGCCTGGGGGCCAGTGCCGGTGGGGCGATCAGGAAGCCCAGGCGCAGCGCTGGGCTGATGGTCTTGCTGAAGGAGCCGATGTGCACCACACGGCCATTGCGGTCCAGGGAGGCGAGGGCGGGTGCTGCCCTGGACTCCAGTTGCAGCTCGCTGAGGTAGTCGTCTTCGATGATCCAGGCGTTGTTCTGCGCGGCCCAGTCGAGCAGGTTCAGGCGTCTGGGCAGGGACAACGTGACGCCCAGTGGGGCGTGCTGTCCGGGGGTGACCAGCGCCACGGCGGCATCCGGCGCCAGGCGCCGGCCCTGTTCGACGTCCATGCCCGACGCGTCCACCGGTACGGGAACCGGCACCAGCCCGGCGAGCTCCAGGCCTTTTCGGGAGAACGGAAAGCCGGGGTCTTCGATCCAGGCCTTGCGGCCGCCGATGCCCAGGGTCTGCAGAAGCAGGCCGAGCCCGCCAGCGAAACCACTGGTGATGATCACCTGCGAGGGCAGGCACTCGATGCCTCGGGCGATGGCCACATAGGCGGCCACCACCCGGCGCAGTTCCAGCTCGCCCCGCGGGTCGGGGTACTGGATCGAGCCGCGCATCTCCGAGCGCATGGCATGTGAGCGGATTTGGCTGAACAGCCTCGCTGGCAAGCTTTCATGGGCCGGAACACCGAGCTGGAAGATTGCGGGGCCTGCGGTGAACTCGCGGTACAACTCCATGAACGGGGTTTCGCGCGGGGGTGTTTCTTCGCGCGCGGGGAGTGCTGGCCGGTCGCAGACGCGTGTGCCATCCGCCCGTGAGGCGACCACGAGCTGGGCGTCCACGAGCATCTCGTAGGCGGCGCGCACGGTGCCGCGCGATACGCCCAACTGGGCGGCGAGGTCCAGCCAGGAGGGGAGGCGTGCGCCAGGCTTGAGTACGCCGGATTCGATCGCGGCACCGATGCTGGCGCGGATCTGCTCGGTCAAGGGTGTTTTTGCAGCGCGGTCGATGCTGACGTTGAGCGGCATGAGTATTAGGCCTGGACGCGACGAGGTAGCCGCCTGGTACATGTAAAAAAGGTATTTTTGGTGCTTTTTAATGTACCAGATAGCACCGAGACTGACGTTGCCATTCATTCCACGAGGAACTCTCGATGAAGCGTTTTTCGCTCACGGCTACCCTTTTTGCCGGCGTCCTGTTGGGCGCTTCGCTGACGGCCCAGGCGCATGGTGTCGGCGAGGTAGTGACGCCCAACTTCGAACATGCCATTCCCAACATTCCAGGCAAATCGCTGGTGGCGGTCGAGGTGGACTATGCGCCGGGTGCTCAGTCGCCTTCGCATGTGCATGCCCAATCGGCATTCATCTACGCCTATGTCGTATCGGGGGCCATCGAGTCCCAGGTCGATGATGGCCCCAAGCAGGTCTTCAAGGCCGGCGAAAGCTGGTACGAGAACCCCGGCGCGCGTCATACCGTGAGCCGCAACGCCAGCAAGACAGCGCCTGCTAAGCTGCTCGCGGTCTTCATTGTCGATAGCGATGACAAAGCCCTCACCACACCTGTCGCACACGCCGGGGAGAAGTAAGATGACCAACCGACTCGATTACAACCAACTGGCACCCGGTGGGGCAAAGGCCCTGGGAGGGGTCTACGCCTATGTCATGCAGAGCGGTCTCGATGCAACGCTGGTAGAAATGGTTTACCTGCGGGTCTCGCAGATCAACAACTGCGCCTATTGCCTGGACATGCACACCCGCGACCTGATCAAGAAAGGCCAGAAGATCGAGAAGATCGCTCTGGTCCAGGCCTGGGCAGAAGCGGGCGATCTGTTCGATGCGCGCGAACGGGCGGCACTTGCCTGGGCCGAGCAGGTCACGCGAGTGGCGCAGACCGGTGTGCCGGATGACGCCTATGCGGCAGCCCGCCTGGTGTTTGCCGAGCGCGAGCTGATCGACCTGACGATCGCCATCAGCTTGATGAACGCCTACAACCGTATGGCCATCAGTTTCCGCAACACGCCCAAGGCCGTCGGGGAGTTGGCGCGATGAAGGTGCTGATTGCCGGGCGCCAGACTCGGTGACCTCAGAACAGGCGTTGGTCAGTTTTGGCAGGAGGCGCTGTTCTATCATGCAGCGATGCGGGGTGCGTTCAATGCTGGAATTCCGACCTGCCACAGGCCGTTGACCTTTATTGTCCTGATGACCTGTTGTCCTGCGCAAAAAGCCCTGGCATGCCAGGGCTTTTGTTTGCGGATGAGCCAGGGCCAGTCAAAGGTGGTCGGCATCCACCACCGCCTGCGCGAAGGCTGCAGGTGCCTCCTGCGGTGGGTTATGACCAATCCCGCCGGTCAGCAAGCGATGCTCGTACTTCCCGGTAAAACGTTGCCGATAGGCGTCTGCCGGCGGATGCGGTGCGCCGTTGGCGTCACCTTCGAGGGTGATGGTCGGTACCGTGATCGCGGGGAACTTGGCCAGTTTCGCTTCCAGCGGATCGTATTGGGTTTCGCCCTGCGCCAGGCCCAGGCGCCAACGGTAGTTGTTGACGGTGATCGCCACCTGATCAGGGTTGTCCAGCGCCTTGGCACTGCGATCGAAGGTGGCGTCGTCGAATGCCCACTTCGGCGAGGCGAGCTGCCAGATCAGCTTGGCGAAGTCATGACGATTCTTTTCATACCCGGCACGGCCGCGCTCGGTGGCGAAGTAGAACTGGTACCACCATTGCAGCTCGGCACTGGGCGGCAGCGGGGCCTTGGCGGCCTCCTGGCTGCTGATGAGATAGCCGCTGACCGAGACCAGCGCCTTGACCCGCTCGGGCCACAGGGCCGAGACGATGTCGGCGCTACGTGCACCCCAGTCGAAGCCTGCGAGCACGGCCTTTTGTACGTGCAGAGCGTCCATGAAGGCGATCACATCGCTGGCCAGGGCCGAGGGTTGAGCGTTGCGGGGCGTCTTGTCGGAGAGGAAGCGGGTGTCGCCGTAGCCACGAACATAGGGCACCAGGACGCGATAGCCCTTGGCCGCGAGCAGGGGCGTCACGGTTTCGAAGCTGTGGATGTCATAGGGCCAGCCGTGCAGGAGGATGACTACAGGACCGTCGGCGGGACCCTGTTCGACGTAGGCGACATCCAGCACGCCGGCCTTGATGTGCTTGAGCGGGCCAAAGCTGTCGTGTGCGGTTTGCGTGCTTGGGGCAGCAGGCGTTGGGTCCGCGGCGAAGGCTGCGCCTGTGGCAACGAGGCTCAGCGGCATCAGTACGGCGGCGAGCAGGGCGGGGTATCTGAAACGGTGAGGGCTGGACATGGACATTTCCTTGGCGTGGCCGTGGGGCGGGGGTGGCACCAGTAGAATGTCGGGGTGTATCGAGGATGTGTCTGATGATGCTGGGTGTGGTTTTCCTACGTATCTGCGCTTGGATTTGATACGTAAGCATACAAAGGCGTGGTGCACGGATAACGCTCGGTTAAGCGGGGTGTGACCTGTGATCGCGGTGCGAAGCTGAGCCGCTCCGGTTAGGATGTCGTCCTCTGCTTATCGAAACACGGACCTACCCCATGAATACCCCTGATTTCCGCCCCGCCACACCTTCGGATGTGGACCGCTGCTATCACATCGAAACCACTGCCTACGAAGGTGACGAAGCGGCCACGCGGGAGAAGATTGCCACGCGCATCGCCCAATACCCGCAGGGTTTCCTGGTGCTGGAGCTGGACGGCCAAGTGGTGGGCTTCATCAACAGTGGCTGTGCCCACGAGGTGGTGATGTCCGATGAGGCGTTCAAGGAACTGGTCGGGCACGATGCCCAGGCGCCAAATGTGGTGATCATGTCGGTGGTGGTCGATCCGTCGTTTCAGGGGCGTGGTTTCGCCGGGCAACTGATGACGCGCTTCATCACGCAGATGCGTGAACGTGGCAAGGCGACCATTCACCTGATGTGCAAAGACCAGCATGTAGGGTTGTACGAAAAGATGGGATACGAGTACGTAAAACCCTCCAGTTCCGATCACGGTGGCATGGCTTGGCATGAAATGGTCATGAGCCTCTGAACGACTGCCAGGACTGATTCTTCTATAGCCAGGGAGCGGCATATGAAATACGTGGTGATCGAAAGCCATCGCAGTGAATACCCTCGACCCATCAGCTTCGCCCGAGGGACGTTGTTGCAGATCGGGCAGCGTTACGAGGGCGAGGAAGACTGGCAGGACTGGTACCTGTGCAGTTGTGAGGGGCAAGAGCCAGGCTGGGTACCGGGGCAACTGATCGAGCGGCTGGGTGTTGGCCAGGGGCGGGCACTGGAGTCGTACTCGGCCTATGAGCTGGACGCTGATCCCGGGCAGGTGATGGTGGGGCTGCGGCGCTTGAACGGCTGGCTCTGGTGTCGGCGCCAGCGCAACGGTGAGCTGGGGTGGTTGCCGTTGGAAAAGTTGCGACAGATGGACTGAACGATCAATCTGATATGCTTTTTTTCCAGCAACCTGAATCTGTAACCGTATCAGCCAAGGCCTGACAATGCCCCTCAAGCCCAGCCGTACGAAGCGGTATGCGCTGGGCAAGCGCGGCTGCACTGTATCCCTGACGGGCAGCTCTGCCGTTCAGTCCCCACTTTGTCGAGGTTCCAATGGGCAAGCTTGCGTTGTTCCTGGGTGGTTTCCTGATGCTGACGATCCTGATCGGCTTGCTGGGTACCATCCCGCCGGGCTGAAATGCCCGTCCAACTTTCCCGAGCCCGTCTACCCGTGAGACGGGCTCGATGCGTTTTACCTCCTGCTACGCCTCTCATCGACTTTCCGTCGGCTTCTTGTTGATATTTATTCTTGTTTGATGACCGCTCGTGTAATCTCCCGCGGCCGTTTTCGGCGCCTGAGCGTGGGGGCGTCTGGAGTTTTGGCTTGACGGCAGCCCACCTGTCTCGGAGTCGTACATGGAAAGCAAGAAGGGCACTGCAGCGATGCTGGAGTGGCGGGAGCGGTTCGTTGGCACAGGTATCGCCAGCGAACGGGATTACGAGCAGGCACTGGTCTGTGCCGAACAACTCGAGCAGGCCGGGGCGATCAACGTTGGCGAGTGGATCGAATTGGTCAAGCTGGCCAATGCTGCACTGGTGCGTGTGCGATAAGTCGTTATCTGGCCTCGGAATTCTGTCCACAAAAAACGTGGGTAGGTCTGTGGATAAAACGCTACAAGCCAGGAGTGAAGCGGCCTTTGTTAAATTGAGCAGAATTTGTACAGCACCATCTGAGGGTCAGGGACGCGCATGCCGCAGCGCCTGCAGCAGTTCACGGACCCGAGCCGGTTGTTCGCCTGGCGGATAGAGCGCATGCATCTGTGGATCCTGGCCGCTGCTGGAGGTCAGGTGATACGCCGGACATACCCGCAGCAAGCGCCCGGCCTGCACTTGTGGTTCGCCCAGCCAGTCGGCGAGGCGGGCGATGCCGGCGCCTGCCAACGCGCTTTGATACACCGCAGTGCCAGCGGACAGGCGCAGGCGCGGACGTGGTCGCAGGCTGGTGATCTGGCCGTCGCGGCAGAAATGCCAAGCCTTGAGGATGCGGGGAGCGGTGTGCAGGATCAGCGCATGGCCGCTCAACTCCTCTGGCTCCAGTGGCAAACCGTGTTGCTGCAGGTACGCCGGGCTGGCGTACAGGTGGCGACGGTAGTTCCACAGTGGATAGCCGATCAGTTCGCTTGACTGGGGAAAGGCGCCGCGCACGACGAAATCGAACTTGCCTTGCACCGGGTCCAGGGCCTGGTCGACGAACTGTACGTCCAGGGTTACCTGGGGGTGACGCTGGGAAAAGTCTGCGAGTACCGCTGGCAGTACTTTCTGGCCTAACAGTTCGGGCACTGCGAAGCGGATCCAGCCTTGTGCCGAACCGCTCAGCGCCGCCAGCTCATCGGCCGCATCACGTTGCACCTCCAGCAAGCGTTGTGCATGTGGCAGCAGGTGTTCACCGGCTTCGGTCAGGGTAACGGCATTGGCACTGCGATTGAGCAGGCGGGTGCCAGCGTTGTCCTCCAGTGCTTGCACCGCGCGGGTTACGGCGCTGGGGGAGCGCCCCAGCGCGCGGGCGGCGGCAACGAAGCTGCGCTTGTGGGCGACGCTGACGAAGGCTTGTATTTCGCGCAGCATGTCCAATGCCATGGCGAGTTCCTCATTGCGGTTTGTGCAATATGGCATTTCAACACAGGTGCGGCCATTTGATTAGGCTGTGCGCACGCTCTCCCTGCCTGGAACCTTTCAAATGACGGATATCGTCCTGTTGTCCCTGTTCGCTTTCGCTGCCGGATTGATCGATGCTGCGGTCGGCGGCGGCGGGCTGATCCAGATTCCTGCATTGTTCAATGTATTGCCCGGTGCTCAACCGGCAGCGCTGCTGGGCACCAACAAGTTTGCGTCGGTGTGCGGCACGGCTTTCGCTGCGCGCTCGTTCATTCGCAAGGTCAGTCTCGACTGGGGGCTGATCGTGCCGGCGATGGCCAGTGCCTTTGTGATGTCGTTCGTCGGGGCTGCGACCGTATCGTTGGTCCCTCCCAGCGTGATGCGCCCAGCGGTGCTGGTGCTGATCGTATTGATGGCGATCTACACGTTCTGCAAGAAGGACTTCGGTGCCGTGCACACACCGACGCGCATCGGCCGCAGGGAACAGTGCCTGGCGGTACTGATCGGCGGTGCCATCGGTTTCTATGACGGTCTGTTCGGCCCTGGCACGGGCAGCTTCCTGATCTTCCTGTTCATCCGCTTTTTCGCGCTGGATTTTCTCCACGCCTCGGCGTCGGCCAAGCTTGTGAACATCGCCACCAATCTCGCAGCGCTGGTGTTCTTCGTGCCCTCGGGTAACGTGCTGTGGGCCATTGCATTGCCGATGGCGGTGTTCAACATCCTGGGGGCTTTGACGGGTACCTGGCTGGCGGTACGCAAGGGGGCAGGGTTCGTGCGCGGGCTGTTCCTGGTGCTGCTGTGCGTGCTGATCGGCAAGCTTTCGTGGGACCTGATCGGCTGACTCAGACGACCTGGCGCTGGGCCTGCTCGACACGATTGCGGCCATGGGCCTTGGCGCGATACAGCGCCTGGTCGGCGTCGGCCAGCAAGGCATCAAGGTCGGCTATCGGTTGGCTATCGTTGCAGCCACTGACACCGATGCTCACGGTGATACGCAGTGGCACCTCGCCTTGCACCATCTGCAGGTCCTGCACGGCCCGGCGCAGACGCTCGGCAGTGAACGCGGCCTGCTCGGGAGCCAGCCCCGGAACGACGATGACGAACTCCTCGCCACCCAGGCGAGCGAACAGCTCGCCGTCGTGCAGCTGGTCCTGCAGTACCCTGGCGCATTGGCGCAGGACGTGGTCGCCGACAGCGTGGCCATGGCGATCATTGATGGCCTTGAAGTAGTCGATATCGAGCATCATCAAGGTCAGCGGCAGCGCCTGGGCATGCTGCTGCCGGCCTTCGAGCAGGGCGTTGGCCTGGCGAGCGAAGGCGCTGCGGGTCAGGGCGCCGGTCAGGTGATCGATGGTCGCCTGGTGCGCCAGGCGCGACAGCAGGGCACGGTTGGCATTACTCACACAGGCCACCACCAGCGGCCCGAGCACCAGCATGGCGATGCCCAGGCGAGCCGACATCAGCGCAGTGACGCCAGGCTCGCTCTGCGGCACGCTGAAATGCATCAGGTTCTGGGCCACGGCAACGATGAGGGTGCTGCCCGCTGTCAGGGACAGCAACGAAAGCATGAAGGGGGAATAGCTCAGGGCGCACCACAGCAGCGCAGAAATGGGGAAGGCGATTGCGCCAGGGCCGCCGAAAACGATACTGAGCACCAGCGACGCCAGCAGCACCAGCAAGGGTGCCAGTCGCACAGGCAGCCCTCCGCTGCGCACCAGGGCCGGTAGCGACGGCGCAGTGAGCATGATCGGCAGCACGAGTACGCTGGTGGAGAACTGTTCGCTGAACCAGGCCAGCCAGGTGGCGCGCAATGATTGATCGAACCAGGGCGCGGCCATCACGCAGGCGAGGCTCGCAGCCACCACGGCCCCTGCGGCACAGGCAGCGAACACGCGCAGTACGCCGTGAGGTGTACGCAGGCGCCGGTGGGAGCGGGGCAAGTGCGCCAGCAGACGCCAGAGAGTGACGATCGCACCGACGTTGCACAGGTTGAACCACAGGGCCGGGCGCCACTCGCTGCCACAGATCAGATCAGCACTGACCATCGCCAGGTACATCAGGGCCACGCCCAGGATACTGCCCTGGCGGGGATGGCGCAGCAGAACCCCGGCCAACACCGCATTGACCGGCCAGAACAGCGACAGGGATTCGATCGGCCTGGCCAGGATGCCGCCCAGCGTCAGGGCGAAGGTCAGGCCAAACAGGATCAACGGAGGCAGCAGGCGCGACTGGGCTGAAAACACCATGGGCTCGACCGACAAGCGGAAACGTAATCCAGGACGACTACAGCGAACACCTGGGACACATGGCTTGCAGTGTGGTTCATGAAACGAATTGATGTCAATTGGATATTAGTTTGTGCCGATCCTCCCTGATATTTCAGGTTTGGTACAGGTTTTCAGCCGGCTCACTGCAACCCGAAGAACCAGGGCACCATCACCACGGTCACTCCCATCACCAGAAGGGTGAAGGGCACACCGATCTTGACGAAGTCGGCGAAGCGGTACTGGCCCGGGCCGAGCACCAGGGTATTGACCGGCGAGGACACCGGCGTCATGAAGGCTGCCGAGGCGGCCAGGGCCACGGTCATGGCGAAGGGGTACGGTGACATCCCCAGCTGTTGCGCCGTGCTGATTGCAACCGGAGCCATGAGCACTGCCGTAGCCGTATTGGAGATGAACAGCCCGATCACTGCGGTGAGGGCGAACAGGCAGGCCAGGATGGCCAGCGGGCCGGCGCCGCCGAGCAGGCCGACCAGCCCGGTGACGGCCAGGTCGATGCCGCCGGTCTTCTGCAGGGCCAGGGCGAAGGGCAGCATGCCGACGATCAGTACCAGGCTTTGCCAATGGATCGCGCGGTAGGCGCTGTTCATGTCGATACAGCGCCCGGCGCCCATCAACAGGCAGCCGATCAGCGCAGCGAGGACATTGGGTACCAGGCCGCTGACCATCAGTCCGACCATCACCGCCAGGCTCAGCAAGGCGTGCGGAGCACGGGCGCGCGCAGGCGCCACCTGATCGACTTCGGCTGGCAGGCTGAGTACCAGGAAGTCGCGCGGCTGACTTTGCAGCTGGCGCACGGCCTTCCAGGGGCCGATGACCAGCAGGGTATCGCCCAGGCGCAGTTTCTCTTCCACCAGTTGCTCATCGACCGCGTTCTGCTCGCGGCGCAGGCCGACCACATTGAGGCCGTAGCGACTGCGAAAGGCCAGCTCCAGGATAGTCTTGCCGATCAGTTGCGAACCGGGCGGCAGCGAGACCTCGGCCATGCCCACTTCCTGCGATTGATCGATGAAGTAGGCGGCCTTGAAGTGCAGGGGTTCCAGTTGCATGGTCTGGCACAGGCTGCGCAGATCGTCGCGATTGGCGAAGAGGTCGAGCAGCAGCACATCGCCCTGTTGCAGCAAGGTGCCGGAGTCGGCGGCGATCACCCGGGTGGTGAATTTGTGCTGGCGCTCGATGCCGACCACATTGGCGCCATGGCGGGTACGTAATTCGAGTTCGCCAAGGGTATGGCCGATCAGCGGCGAATGTGGACGAATGCGCAGCCGCCGCTCGCGGCCGCTGAGTTTGTAGTCCAGCACCAGGTCGAGCAGGGTGCGACGGCTTTCGCTGCGGCCGTCCTTGCGCACCTCGCCGTCGAGCCAGCGGCGGGTCAGCAACATGTAGCCCACGCCCAGCACCAGGATGACCAGGCCGAACGGGGTGAAACTGAAGAAGTTGAAGCCCTCCAGCCCATGGCGTACCAACTCGCTGTGCACCACCACGTTCGGTGGCGTCGCCACCAGGCTGAGCATGCCGCTGATCAGGCCGGCGAAGCTCAGCGGCATCATCAGGCGGCTTGGCGAGCGCTTTTGACGCGCAGCGATGCTCAGCACCACCGGGATGAAGATCGCCACCACCCCGGTCGAACTCATTACCGACCCAAGCCCGGCAACTGCGACCATCAACAGCACCAGCAAGCGTGCCTCGCTGTTGCCGGCGCGCTCGCTCATCCAGTCGCCGATGCGGTAGGCGATGCCGGTGCGCACCAGGCCTTCGCCGATCACGAACAGCGCGGCGATCAGCACCACGTTGGGATCGCTGAAGCCGGCCAGGGCCTGCTCGACGGTGAGGATGCCGGACAGCGGCAGAAACAGGATCACCAACAGGGCAACCACATCCATGCGGGGGCGGTTGAGGATGAACAGGGTGACGACGATGGCCAGCAGGCCGAGGACCAGGAGCAGGTCGGAAGACATGGGGCAGGGTGATCCTTCACGGGTTGGGGCTGGGGAGAACAGTAGCAGGCCAGGGGGGCGACGTCGTTGATGTACTGCAGGATTCGGGCGAGGGGCGCAAAGCGTGCTCGGTTGTGGTCACAAACAACAGAGCGAACCCAAGCCTCAATCCAAGGAGCTCCAATGCCCGCGCACATCGAAGACTATGCCCTGCTTGGCAACTGCCGTAGCGCAGCCCTGGTCAGCCGCGATGGTTCGATCGACTGGCTGTGCCTGCCCCGTTTCGACGCCCCGGCGGTGTTCGCCGCCTTGCTCGGCAGTGAAGAAA
This sequence comes from Pseudomonas sp. MNR3A, assembly GCF_009650575.1. NCBI lineage: Bacteria > Pseudomonadati > Pseudomonadota > Gammaproteobacteria > Pseudomonadales > Pseudomonadaceae > Pseudomonas > Pseudomonas sp. MNR3A. The sequence continues at coordinate 302,162 of NZ_VZZS01000008.1, forward strand.
ATGGTCGCTGGCGCCTGGCGCCCAGTGACTCGGTGGAGCAGTGCAGCCGGCAGTACCTGGGCGATACCCTGGTACTGGAAACCACCTGGACCACTGCCAGCGGCCGTGCTCGGGTACTCGACTGCATGCCCCTGGGTGAAGACAACGCCGTGCTACGCATCGTCGAAGGTCTTTCGGGGCAGACCCGATTCGAGCTCGATCTGGTGCTGCGCTTCGACTATGGCCGCAGTGTTCCCTGGGTGGAGCGGCTCGATCCACTGACCCTCAGTGCCGTTGCCGGCCCCGACCGGCTGATCCTGCGTAGCACGGTCGGGTTGCATGCAATGGACCATCACAGCGTCTGCCGCTTTCATGTGGGCGCGGGCGAGCGGCAGGTGTTCGCCTTGCGTCATCAACCCTCGCACCTGCCCGACACGCCGGATTTCGACGCCGATCAGGCGCTCGCACGCACCTTGGAGCACTGGCAGGACTTCGCTGCCCGCTGCCCTGACATGGGGCCGCACAGCGCTCTGGTGCGTCGCTCGCTGTTGACCCTCAAGGCGCTGACCTATGCGCCCACCGGCGGGATCGTCGCTGCGGCCACCACCTCGCTGCCCGAGCGCATTGGTGGCGAGCGTAACTGGGACTATCGCTATTGCTGGTTGCGGGACGCCACCATGACCCTGCTGGCGTTCATGAACCTGGGGTACTTCGATGAAGCGCAGGCCTGGCGCGAATGGCTGCTGCGCTCGGTGGCCGGTAATCCGGAGCAGATGCAGATCATGTATGGCCTGGCAGGCGAGCGCGACCTTGCCGAGTTCACCTTGCCCTGGCTGGCCGGGTATGAACGCTCAAGCCCGGTGCGCATCGGCAACGCAGCCTCCGGGCAGCGCCAGCTGGATATCTATGGTGAGGTGGCCGATGCCATGGCCCAGGCGATCAAGGGCGGGCTGCCCCGCCACCCTCGCAGTGCCGCAATCGCCCGGTTGATCATGCCGTATGTGGAGCGCATCTGGCGCGAGCCCGACGAAGGAATCTGGGAGGTGCGTGGCGGTCGCCAACAGTTCGTGCATTCGAAGGTGATGGCCTGGGTTGCGTTCGACCGTGCGGCGAGTCTGGCTGAAACCACCGAGGAGGATCGCGAACGGGGCACGCATTATCGTCAGGTAGCCGAGCAGATCCACCGGGAGGTGTGCGAGCAGGGGCTGGACGCTGGTGGGCAGTACTTCGTGCAGGCCTATGGCTCGGACGAACTCGATGCCAGCCTGCTGCAGATTGCCCTGACCGGTTTTCTGCCAGCGGAAGATCCGCGCTTCTTGCGGACGCTGGAACAGATCGAGCATCGTCTGCTGAAGAATGGTTTGTTGCTGCGCTACGACAGCGACAGTTGCAGCGACGGCCTTGCGCCTGGGGAGGGGACCTTCCTGGTGTGTTCGTTCTGGTTGGCTGACGTGTATGTGCTGCTGGGGCGTCAGGCCCAGGCGCAGGCCTTGTATGACCGCCTGACCGGGTTGTGCAACGACGTGGGCCTGCTGGCCGAGCAGTACGATCCGCTCGGGCAGCGAATGCTGGGGAATTTTCCCCAGGCGTTCAGTCACATCGGCATTATCAATACCGCATTGAATCTGCACCGAGCTGAATGCCCGGCGCGTGACCGTGCTCGCTGTGGTTGAAGGCGGTGGCCGGTTTTGCCGGACCCTGAAACAAGACACCCCGCCGAGGCGGGGTGTCTTGATACAGCGCAGAACGGATCAGCCCACCAGGTGCAGGCCAGCCTGCTGAACCAGTTCCAGCAACGGCTGCGGGTATACACCCAGCACGAAGGCCAGGATCGCAACGGCCAGCAGCATGACGCCGCCGGTACGCTGTTCCCACTTCAGCGGCGCATCGTGACGACGCAGGTTCGGCTCTACCAGGTACAGGGTCACCATGACCCGCAGGTAGTAGTACACGCCGATGGCGCTGCCGATCACCAGAGCACCGACCAGCCACCACAGGTGCGATTCGACGCCGGTGGCGATGATGTAGAACTTGCCGATGAAGCCTGCAGTCAGCGGGATACCGGCCAGCGACAGCATCATCACGGTCAGTACCGCGGTCAGGTACGGACGACGCCAGAACAGGCCGCGGTATTCGTAGAGCGCGTCGGCGTCACGGCCGGCGTACGGCGAGGACATCAGGGTGATCACGCCGAAGGCGCCCAGGCTGGTGATCACGTAGGTGACCAGGTACACGCCCATGGCCTCCAGTGCCAGACCCTTGCTCGCCACCAGGGCGATGACCAGGTAACCGAAATGGGCGATGGACGAGTAACCCAGCAGACGCTTGAGGTTGCTCTGGGTCAGCGCCAGCAGGTTACCGACCAGGATCGAGGCGACGGCGATCACTGCCAGTACGGTGCTCAGCACGCCACTGCTGGCGGCAGGGGAGAGCATGAACAGGCGTACGACCACGGCGAATACCGCAACCTTGCTGGCGGTGGCCAGGAAGGCGGCGACCGGTGCCGGAGCACCTTCGTACACGTCCGGCGTCCACAGGTGGAAAGGCACGAGCGACAGCTTGAAGGCCAGGCCTACCAGCATCATGCCCAGGCCCAGCTGGGCCAGCAGGCTTGGCATGCTGGTGGCGGCCAGGGCCTTGCCCAGCTGGTCGAAGGTCAGGGCGCCGGCATCGGCGTAGAGCAAGGCCATGCCGAACAGCAGGAAGGCCGAACCTGCAGCCGAGAGCACCATGTACTTGATGCCGGCTTCCAGCGAGCGCTTGTTGAAGAACGCATAGGCTACCAGGCCATAGACCGGCACCGACAGCAGCTCCAGGCCGATGAACAGGCCTGCCAGGTGGTTGGCGCTGACCAGCACCAGGCCCCCCAGCGCTGACATCAGCAGCAGCAGGTAGAGTTCTTCACGGTTGCCCGGGAAGCCCTTGGAGCCCTCGCCCAGGTAGGCGTGGGCGAGGGTAACGCATGCCAGAGTGGCCACCAGGATGATCGCCATGTACAGGCAGGCGAACTTGTCGATGGTCACCAGCGAGGTGACCGCCAGCGGTGCGACTTTCAGTGCCGGCAGGATCGACAGCAGGGCCAGGTTCAGGCCCACGGTGGACAGCAGGAAGGTCTGCGAGTGGTTGCGCTTCCAGGCGATCGCCAGCATCACCACCACCGTGGTGATGGTGGTGATCAGCATCGGCGCCAATGCGATGAAGTGTTGAGTGGTGAATTCCATAGCGCTCTTACCGGGCCGAAGCGAGTTGAGTGAAAGCGGAACCGAGCCACTGCTGCACACCGCTCATGGTGGCGGCAGAGGTGTCGAGGAACGGCTGCGGGTAGACGCCCAGCACGATCAGCAGCACCGCCAGGCCCAGCACCATGATCAGCTCGCGTCCGTCCATGCCGGCCAGCACGGTGTCGGCTTTGGCCGGACCGAAGTAGGCGCGGTGGATCATGATCAGCGAGTAGACCGAGCCGAACACGAGGCCGGTGGTGGCGATCACGGTGATCCATGGTACGTGGGCGAAGCTGCCGATCAGGATCAGGAATTCGCCGACGAAGTTGCCGGTGCCCGGAAGGCCCAGCGACGCGGCGGCGAAGAACAGGCTGATGGCTGGCAGATACGCGATGCGGTGCCACAGGCCACCCATCTGGCGCATGTCACGGGTGTGCAGGCGCTCGTACAGCTGGCCGGACAGGATGAACAGCGCCGCGGCCGACAGGCCGTGGGCCAGCATCTGGATCACCGCACCTTGCAGGGCTTGCTGGCTGCCGGAGTAGATACCGATCAGCACGAAGCCCATGTGCGAGACGCTGGAGAAGGCGATCAGGCGCTTGATGTCGGTTTGGGCGAAGGCCAGGAACGCACCGTAGAAGATACCGATCAGGCCCAGGGTCATGGCGATCGGCGCGAACTCGGCCGAGGCGTTCGGGAACAGCGGCAGGGCGAAGCGCAGCAGGCCGTAGGCCGCAGTCTTCAGCAGGATGCCGGCGAGGTCGACGGAACCTGCAGTCGGCGCCTGGGCGTGGGCGTCAGGCAGCCAGGAGTGGAACGGAACCACTGGCAGCTTGACCGCGAAGGCGATGAAGAAGCCCAGCATCAGCAGGTATTCGACACCTGGCGGCAGCTGTGCCTTGAGCAGGTCGCTGTAGTTGAAGGTGATCACCCCGGTGGCGTTGTAGTTGACCAGCACCAGGCCAAGGATCGCCACCAGCATGATCAGGCCGCTGGCCTGGGTGAAGATGAAGAACTTGGTCGCCGCGTAGATCCGGGTCTTCTTGCCATCTGCCGAGCTGTGACCCCAGAGCGCGATGAGGAAGTACATCGGCACCAGCATCATTTCCCAGAAGAAGAAGAACAGGAACAGGTCCAGCGCCAGGAACACACCGACCACGCCGCCGAGGATCCACATCAGGTTGAGGTGGAAGAAGCCGACGTGGCGCTGGATCTCTTTCCACGAGCACAGCACCGACAGCACGCCGAGCAGGCCGGTGAGCAGGATCATCAGCAGCGACAGGCCGTCCAGGGCCAGGTGGATGCTGATGCCGAAGCGCTGGATCCACTGGACTTTGTATTCCACGGCCCAGGCAGGTTCGGCGCCCGGAGCGGGGGCGAGGGTGTAGTCACCGGTGCCCCACAGCCACAGGCCGATACCGAGCAGCAGGGACATGGTCAGCAGCGCGATCCAGCGCGGCAGGGTGGCGCCGAAGCGCTCACCCAGCCAGCACAGGAAGCCGCCGATGAAGGGGATCAGGATCAGCCAAGGCAGAATCATGACGGGTTCGTTTCCTTTCGCAGAGTCGCAAGGTTCGCGAGGTTCGCAATATTCATGGTCATACCGCGGCCACTACCACGGCGCCGAGCACGAGCACGGCACCTACGGCGATAGAGGCGGTGTACCAGCGCAGCTGACCGGTCTCGGTCTTGCTCATGGCGACGTGGCCGCCGCGAGCCATGCGAGGAATCAGGCCGATACCGCGGTCAACCGGGTCCTTGCGCAGGATGTGGCTGATCAGCAGGTAAGGTTTGACGAACAGCTTGTCGTAGATCCAGTCGAAGCCCCAGGCGGCGAACCACCAGGCGGACAGGACGCGACCGATGCTGCTGTTGGCGATCGCGGTGACCAGGCGACGTTTGCCCAGGAACAGCACCGCAGCCAGCAGGATACCGGCGATGGCGATGGCGCCCGAGGCGATCTCCAGCGAGTGCTTGGCTTCGCCACCGGCGTGACCGGCGCTCTCAGGCAGCACGCCTGCCAGCGGCGGGTGGATCCAGGCGCCGACGAAGGTCGACAGCACGATCAGCACGCCCAGCGGCAGCCAGTGGCTGATGCCGTGGCCAGCGTGGGCTTCGGTCTTCGCTTCGCCGTGGAAGGCGATGAAGATCAGGCGGAAGGTGTACAGCGAGGTCATGAACGCGCCGACCAGGCCTGCGTACAGCAGGTTGGTGTTGCCGCTGGCGAAGGCTTCCCAGAGGATCTCGTCCTTGGAATAGAAGCCCACGGTCAGGATCGGCAGGGCGGCCAGCGCAGCACCACCGACCACGAAGCTGGCGTAAGCCAGTGGCAGCTTCTTCCACAGGCCGCCCATCTTGAAGATGTTCTGCTCGTGGTGGCAGGCAACGATCACCGCACCGGAGGCAAGGAACAGCAGGGCCTTGAAGAAGGCGTGGGTCATCAGGTGGAAGATCGCCGCATCCCATGCGCCAACGCCCAGGGCGAGGAACATGTAGCCGATCTGGCTCATGGTGGAGTAGGCGAGGATACGCTTGATGTCGGTCTGCACCAGCGCGGCGAAGCCGGCCAGTACCAGGGTGATGCCACCCACTACGCCAACCAGGTGCAGGATGTCTGGCGCCAGGGTGAACAGGCCGTGGGTACGGGCGATCAGGTAGACGCCTGCGGTGACCATGGTCGCGGCGTGGATCAGTGCCGAAACCGGGGTCGGGCCAGCCATCGCGTCGGCCAGCCAGGTCTGCAGCGGGAGCTGGGCCGATTTACCAACCGCACCACCGAGCAGCATCAGGGTGGCCAGGACCATCCAGGTGTCGCCCGCCTGGAATTTCTGCGGTGCCAGCACCAGCAGTTCCTGGACGTTCAGCGTACCCAGTTGGGCGAACAGGATGAACAGGCCGATGGCCATGAACACGTCGCCGATGCGGGTGACGATGAAGGCCTTCAGTGCCGCGTTACCGTTGTTGCGGTTGCTGTAGTAGAAACCGATCAACAGGTAGGAGCACAGGCCTACACCTTCCCAGCCGAAGTAGATGAACAGCAGGTTATCGCCCAGGATCAGGAACAGCATGCTGGCGATGAACAGGTTGGTGTACGAGAAGAAGCGCGAGTAACCGGCTTCGCCACGCATGTACCAGGAGGCGAACAGGTGGATCAGGAAGCCTACGCCGGTGACCACGCCGAGCATGGTGACCGACAGGCCGTCCAGGTACAGGGTGAAATTCGGCGCGAAGCCGTCCACCGACATCCACTGCCACAGCAGCTGGCTGTACGCACCGCCTTCAGGCGGCGCGACGTTGAACTGCCAGATCACGTAGGCGGCGGTCGCGGCCGAGAGGCCGACCGAACCGACGCCGATCAGGGCGGACAGGTTCTCCGAGAACCGCCCGCGCGAGAACGACAGCAGCAGGAAGCCGATCAGGGGAAAGACGAAAGTCAGGAAGAGAAGGTTCATCCGCGCATCTCACTGGCAGCATCGATGTCGAGAGTGTGGAAGCGGCGATACAGCTGCAGCAGGATTGCCAGGCCAATGCTGGCCTCGGCGGCTGCCAGGCTGATCACCAGAATGAACATCACCTGACCGTCGGGCTGGACCCAACGGGCACCGGCGACGATGAACGCCAGGGCTGCGGCGTTCATCATGACTTCCAGGCTCATGAGCACGAAGAGGATGTTGCGGCGGACCATCAGGCCGACCAGACCTAAGCAGAACAGGATGCCGGCGACCGCCAGACCATGCTCGAGAGGGATAGCACCCATGATTTACTCCTTCGCCTCGTTGCGGCCCAGGTGGAAGGCGGTGACGGCCGCGGCCAGCAGCAGCATCGAGGCCAGTTCGACCACCAGCAGGTAGGGGCCGAACAGGCTGATGCCGACGGCCTTGGCGTCAACCGTGGTACCGCTGATGGCAGCACCGCTCGGATTGGCGAACAGCACGTACAGCAGCTCCAGCAGCAGCAGGGCGGCGAGGATCACCGGCCCTGCCCAGATGCCCGGCTTGAGCCAGCCACGCTCCTGGGCGACCGAAGCCGGCCCCAGGTTGAGCATCATCACCACGAAGACGAACAGCACCATGATGGCGCCAGCGTAGGCGATCACTTCCAGGGCGCCGGCGAACGGCGCACCCAGGGAGAAGAAGATCATCGCCACGGAGATCAGCGAAATGATCAGGTAGAGCAGGGCGTGCACGGGGTTTGTGCCGGTCACCACCCGAAGGGTGGAGACCACGGCGATCCCGGATGCGAAGTAGAAAGCGAATTCCATCTTTCTGTCCTTATGGGAGCAAGCTCTTCACGTTGATCGGCTCGGCTTCGTTCTGCGCAGAGCCTTTCGGCTTGCCAGCGATGGCCATACCCGCAACACGGTAGAAGTTGTAGTCAGGGTTCTTGCCGGGGCCGGAGATCAGCAGATCTTCTTTCTCGTACACCAGGTCCTGACGCTTGAACTCGGCCATTTCGAAATCCGGGGTCAACTGGATCGCGGTGGTCGGGCACGCCTCTTCACACAGGCCGCAGAAGATGCAACGCGAGAAGTTGATGCGGAAGAACTCGGGATACCAACGGCCATCCTCGGTCTCGGCTTTCTGCAACGAGATGCAGCCGACCGGGCAGGCCACCGCGCAAAGGTTGCACGCTACGCAGCGCTCCTCGCCGTCGGGATCGCGGGTGAGGACGATGCGGCCACGATAGCGTGGCGGCAGGTACACGGGCTCTTCGGGGTATTGCAGGGTGTCGCGCTTGCGGAACCCGTGGGAGAACACCATCACCAGGCTGCGCAGCTGAGTGCCGGTGCCCTTAACGATGTCGCCGATATATTTGAACATGGGTCAAATCCTCACTGGGCCGCGACGGCTGGCGTGTTGTAGAGCACGATCGCAGCGGTCACCAGCAAATTGATCAGGGTCAGCGGCAGGCAGAACTTCCAGCTGAAGTCCATCACCTGGTCATAGCGCGGGCGCGGGATCGAGGCGCGCAGCAGGATGAACAGCATGATGAAGAACGCGGTCTTCAACGCGAACCACAGGAACGGCAGTTGCGGCAGGATGCCGAACGGGCCGTGCCAGCCGCCGAAGAACAGGGTAACCAGCAGCGCCGAGATGAGGATGATGCCGATGTACTCACCGACGAAGAACATGCCCCATTTCATGCCGGCATACTCGATGTGGTAGCCGTCGGCCAGTTCCTGTTCCGCTTCTGGCTGGTCGAACGGGTGACGGTGAGTCACGGCGACGCCAGCGATGAAGAAGGTGCAGAAGCCGAAGAACTGCGGAATGATGAACCACAGGTTCTGAGCCTGGTATTCAACGATGTCGCGCATGTTGAACGAGCCCACCTGTACCACCACGCCCATCAGCGCCAGGCCCAGGAACACTTCGTACGACACGGTCTGCGCCGAGGCCCGCAAGCTGCCCAGCAGGGCGTACTTGTTGTTCGACGACCAGCCGGCGAACAGCACCGCGTAGACCGACAGGCCGGCCATGGCGAAGAAGAACAGCAGACCGATGTTCAGGTCGGCAACGCCCCAGCCCGGTGTGATCGGGATGATCGAGAAGCCGATCAGCAGGGCGCTCATGGCCACGACCGGCGCCAGGGTGAAGATCATCTTGTCGACGAAGGGCGGGTTCCAGTCTTCCTTGAAGAACATCTTCAGCATGTCGGCGGCGATCTGGAACATGCCGAACGGGCCGACACGGTTCGGACCGTAGCGGTCCTGCCACCAGCCCAGCAGGCGGCGCTCGACGAAGCTGAGCAGGGCGCCGCAAACCACCACGGCCAGCAGCACCACGATAGCCTTGACGACCTGGATGATCACATCGATCACTTCGGGGGTGAACCAGCTCATTGTGCTGCCTCCTGCAGGCCTTCGACGGATGCACCGAAGATGGCGGGCGGAATGCCGGCCAGGCCTTTGGGCAACGCCACCAGGCCAGCGCCCAGTTCTTCATTGATGCGCAGCGGAAGGCGCAGCGAAACGCCCGCGACGTTCAGGCTCAGCAGTGCGCCGTCGTTTACGCCCAGGCGGTCGGCTTCAGACTTGGCCAGGCCGACGTAGGCGGCCGGGATGCGCTCTTGCACCGGGGCGGCGCGGGAGGAGGACTCTTCGCTGCCGAACAGGTGGAAGAACGGCACGGCAGTCCAGGTCCCGCGCGCCGGGTTGAAGGCAGCCGGGATGGTGTTGAACCAGTTCAGACGATCGCCTTGCGATTCGATCAAGCGCACGCCAGGGTCACCGGCACGCAGGTGGCCACCGACTTCATCCTGGAACTTGTTCCAGGCTTGCGGCGAGTTCCAGCCCGGCGACCAGGCGAATGGCACTTGCTGGCGCGGTTCGGCCGAGCCCGAGTAGCCTTCCATCGAGAAGGCGAACGCGGTGTCCTTGTCCTGCGGTGTGCGCGGCTCGTGAACGCTGATGTTGGCGCGCATGGCGGTACGGCCCGAGTAGCGCAGCGGCTCACGGGCAAGCTTCATGCCCTTGATGCGGAACGCGGCGCTTGGCGCTGCGTTGACGATGCCGGCCAGTTGCGGTGCGGCGTTGGCGCAGGCGCTGGTGACGTGGTCCAGTTGGGTCCAGTCGACCGGCTTGTTCAGCAGGGTGGCACGCAGGGCGTGCATCCAGCGCCAGCCTTCGTGGATCTGGATGCTGCTGTCCAGGTACTGCGGGTCGAACACCTGGAAGAAGCGCTGGGCGCGGCCTTCCTGGCTGACCAGGGTGCCGTCGCCTTCGGCGAAGGACGCTGCGGGCAGGACCAGGTCGGCGCGGTCGCTGGTGGCGGTCTTGGAGTGGTCGGCGACGATCACCACTTTTGCAGCGGCGAGCGCAGCATCGACCTTGGCGGCCGGCACGCGGGTGTACAGGTCGTTCTCCAGCACGACGATGGCGTCGGCCTTGCCGGTGATGACGGCGTCCAGTGCAGCATCGACCGAATCGCCACCCATCATGGCCATGCCGAGGCTGTTGGCCTCAGGCACGACCAGGCTCAGCGAACCGTTCTTCTCGCGCAGCTTGAGCGCTTTGGCGATGTTGGCTGCGGCTTCGATCAGTGCGGCATCAGCCAGCGAAGTACCGGCAACTACCAGTGGGCGCTTGGCGGCGACCAGGGCGTCGGCGATGCGCTGGGCCAGCGCCTTCGCTTCGGCGTCCAGGCCTTCGACGGCGGGTGCGCTCGGGTCGATGGCGTGGGCCACGGCGAAGCCCAGGCGGGCGAGGTCGGCAGGGGCTGCGTGTACGCATTCCTCGGCGACGTCATCGAGCTTGGTCTCGGCCAGCGAGGCAATGAACAGCGGGTACAGCGCGTGCTGGCCGATGTTCTTCACCGCGGCGTCGAGCCATGGCTGCACCTTCATGCCTTCGGCCATGGCCTCGGCCTTGCCCTTGGTGGCCTGGCGAACAGCCAGGGCGACGCGGGCGGCGGTTTGCGTGAGGTCTTCGCCGAGTACGAACACGGCATCGTGAACTTCGATGTCGCGCAGGGTCGGCACCGGCAGCGGGCTGTTGTTCAGCACCTCCAGCACCAGGCGCACGCGGCTCAGCTCACCGGCTTCCATACCCGAGTAGAAGTAGTCGGCGCCGACCAGCTCGCGCAGGCCGTAGTTGCTCTCGAGGCTGGCGCGCGGCGAGCCGATGCCGACGATGGTACGACCGCGCAGCAGGTCAGCGGCCTTGTCCAGCGCGGCGTCGAGGCCCAGCTTGCTGCCATCGGCCAGCAGCGGCTGGCGTGGACGGTCGCTGCGGTTGACGTAGCCGTAGCCGAAGCGGCCACGGTCGCACAGGAAGTACTGGTTCACCGAGCCGTTGAAGCGGTTCTCGATGCGGCGCAGTTCGCCGTAGCGCTCACCGGGGCTGATGTTGCAGCCGCTGGAGCAGCCGTGGCAGATGCTCGGGGCGAACTGCATGTCCCACTTGCGGTTATAGCGCTCGGAGTGGGTCTTGTCGGTGAACACGCCGGTCGGGCAGACCTCGGTCAGGTTGCCAGAGAACTCGCTCTCCAGCACGCCGTCTTCAACGCGACCGAAGTACACGTTGTCGTGGGCGCCATAGACACCCAGGTCGGTACCGCCTGCGTAGTCCTTGTAGTAGCGCACGCAGCGGTAGCAGGCGATGCAGCGGTTCATCTCGTGGGCGATGAACGGGCCGAGGTCCTGGTTCTGGTGGGTACGCTTGGTGAAACGGTAGCGGCGCTCGTTGTGGCCGGTCATTACCGTCATGTCCTGCAGGTGGCAGTGACCGCCTTCCTCGCACACCGGGCAGTCGTGCGGGTGGTTGGTCATCAGCCACTCGACGACGCTGGCACGGAACGCCTTCGACTCGTCATCGTCGATGGAGATCCAGGTGCCGTCGGAGGCAGGGGTCATGCAGGACATGACGATACGACCACGGGTGTCGTTCTCGTCGGTGTACTGCTTGACCGCACATTGCCGGCAGGCGCCGACGCTACCGAGCGCCGGGTGCCAGCAGAAATAAGGGATGTCGAGGCCGAGCGACAGACAGGCCTGTAACAGGTTGTCTGCACCGTTGACTTCGAGCGCTTTGCCGTCTACGTGGATAGTGGCCATGGTTCAAAGTTCTTCGTTGGCCCGCGTGAGCAGGCGTGGCTAATGGAAATCGGTGAGCTTGCGGCCGGCCGCGAATCGTTCGGGCCGGCCTGCAAGCTGGCGGGTGGCACGGACCACCCGCGATTCATCTTGTTATGCGCCGACCACAATCGGCTTGGCCAGGTTCGGGCGCAGGGTGTCGGCAGCGCTAGCGGGCGCGACACCGGCCTCGAACTCGGACCGGAAGTATTTGATGGCACTGCCCAGCGGCTCCACGGCACCCGGTGCGTGAGCACAGAAGGTGCGGCCTGGGCCGAGGAAGTTGACCAGACCCAGCAGGGTCTCGATGTCTTCGGCGCGGCCTTGGCCTTTCTCCAGGGCGCGCAACATCTTCACGCTCCATGGCAGGCCGTCACGGCATGGTGTGCACCAGCCGCACGACTCGCGGGCGAAGAACTCTTCCATGTTGCGCAGCAGCGAGACCATGTTGATGCTGTCGTCGACCGCCATGGCCAGGCCCGTACCCATGCGGGTGCCGACCTTGGCGATACCACCGGCGTACATCTGTGCATCCAGGTGTTCTGGCAGCAGGAAGCCGGTACCGGCACCGCCTGGCTGCCAGCACTTGAGCTTGAAGCCGTCGCGCATGCCACCGGCGTAGTCTTCGAACAGCTCGCGGGCGGTCACGCCGAATGGCAGTTCCCACAGACCCGGGTTCTTCACCTTGCCGGAGAAGCCCATCAGTTTTGTGCCATGGTCTTCGCTGCCTTCACGGGCCAGCGACTTGTACCAGTCGTTGCCGTTGGCGACGATGGCCGGGACGTTGCACAGGGTTTCGACGTTGTTCACGCAGGTCGGCTTGCCCCACACGCCGACAGCGGCAGGGAAGGGCGGCTTGGAGCGTGGGTTGGCGCGGCGGCCTTCGAGCGAGTTGATCAGTGCCGTTTCTTCACCGCAGATGTAGCGGCCGGCACCGGTGTGCACGAACAGCTCGAAGTCAAAACCGGAGCCCAGGATGTTCTTGCCCAGCAGGCCTGCGGCCTTGGCTTCATCGATGGCGCGGTTGAGGTTCTTCGCTGCCGTGGTGTACTCGCCGCGCAGGAAAATGTAGCCACGGTAGGCCTTCAGCGCGCGGGCGCTGATCAGCATGCCCTCGACCAGCAGATGGGGCTGTTGCTCCATCAGCATGCGGTCTTTCCAGGTGTTGGGCTCCATTTCATCCGCGTTGCACAGCAGGTAGCGGATGTTCATGGATTCGTCTTTGGGCATCAGACCCCACTTCACGCCCGTGGGGAAGCCTGCGCCGCCGCGGCCCTTGAGGCCGGAGTCCTTGACGCTTTGCACGATGTCATCGGCGGACATGTCGGCCAGGGCCTTGCGGGCCGCGGCGTAGCCGTTCTTGGACTCGTACTCGGCCAGCCAGACCGGCTCGCCGTCATCACGCAGGCGCCAGGTCAGCGGATGGGTTTCAGCCGAGCGCGCGATGCGGTTGGCCGGGCCGAAGGAAGTGATGGTCATACGTAACCCTCCAGCAGTTTGGAGACGCCTGCAGGCTGCACGTCGCCAAAGGTGTCGTCGTCGATCATCAGCGCGGGGGCCTTGTCGCAGTTGCCCAGGCAGCACACCGGCAGCAGGGTGAAGCGGCCATCGGCGGTGGTCTGGCCCAGGCCGATGCCCAGTTCGCTCTGGATCTGGCTGACGACCGATTCATGGCCGCCGATGTAGCAGACCATGCTGTCGCACACGCGAATGATGTGGCGACCGACCGGCTGGCGGAAGATCTGGCTGTAGAAGGTGGCCACGCCCTCGACGTCGCTGGCAGGGATGCCCAGCACTTCGCCGATCGCGTAGATGGCGCCGTCCGGCACCCAGCCGCGTTCCTTCTGCACGATTTTCAAGGCTTCGATGGACGCCGCGCGCGGGTCCTCGTAGTGGTGCATCTCGTGCTCGATGGCCGAGCGCTCGGTTTCGCTCAGGGCGAAACGGTCGGTTTGGATAAGCGTGCTGTTCATGCTTAGCGGTCCACGTCAGCCATAACGAAGTCGATACTGCCCAGGTACGCGATCAGGTCCGCGACCATGCTGCCCTTGATCACCGAAGGGATCTGCTGCAGGTGCGGGTAGCTCGGGGTACGGATCCGGGTGCGGTAGCTCATGGTGCCGCCATCGCTCGTCAGGTAGTAACTGTTGATGCCCTTGGTCGCCTCGATCATCTGGAACGACTCGTTGGCCGGCATGACCGGGCCCCACGAGACTTGCAGGAAGTGGGTGATCAGGGTCTCGATGTGCTGCAGGGTGCGCTCTTTCGGTGGCGGCGTGGTCAGCGGGTGATCCGCCTTGTACGGGCCTTCCGGCATGTTGCGCAGGCACTGGTCGATGATGCGGATACTCTGGCGCATCTCCTCGACACGGACCATGCAGCGATCATAGGCATCGCCGTTGTGGGCCAGCGGTACATCGAACTCGAAGTTCTCGTAGCCGGAGTAAGGACGGGCTTTGCGCAGGTCGAAGTCGCAACCGGTGGCGCGCAGGCCGGCACCGGTGGTACCCCACTCCAGCGCTTCCTTGGTGTTGTATGCGGCAACGCCGATGGTACGGCCCTTGAGGATGCTGTTCTGCAAGGCGGCCTTGGTGTATTCGTCCAGGCGCTTGGGCAGCCATTCGACGAAATCCTTGACCAGCTTGTCCCAGCCGCGTGGCAGGTCGTGGGCAACGCCGCCGATGCGGTACCAGGCCGGGTGCAGACGGAAACCGGTGATCGCCTCGATCACGGTGTAGGCGCGCTGGCGGTCGGTGAAGGTGAAGAACACCGGGGTCATGGCGCCGACGTCCTGGATGTAGGTACCCAGGAACAGCAGGTGGCTGGTGATCCGGAAGAACTCGGCGAGCATGATGCGAATCACGTCGACTTTCTGCGGCACCTGGATACCGGCCAGCTTCTCGACCGCGAGGACGTACGGCAGGTTGTTCATTACCCCACCGAGGTAGTCGATACGGTCGGTATAGGGGATGAAGCTGTGCCAGGACTGACGCTCGGCCATCTTCTCGGCACCACGGTGGTGGTAGCCGATGTCCGGGACGCAGTCGACGATCTCTTCGCCGTCCAACTGCAGGACGATACGGAAGGCACCGTGGGCAGAAGGGTGGTTGGGGCCGAGGTTGAGGAACATGTAGTCCTCGTTGGCGCCCTGGCGTTTCATGCCCCAGGCCTCGGGGTTGAAGCGCGCCGATTCCTCTTCAAGCTGCTGCTTGGCGAGCGTGAGGCTGTAGGGATCGAATTCGGTGGCGCGGGCAGGGTAGTCCTTGCGCAGCGGGTGACCTTCCCAGGTCGGCGGCATCATGATCCGGCTGAGGTGCGGGTGGCCGGCAAAGTCGATGCCGAACATGTCCCAGACTTCGCGTTCGTACCAGTTGGCGTTCGGCCAGATACCGGTCACGGTCGGCAGGTTCAGGTCGCCTTCGCTGAGCGATACCTTGATCATCACGTCGCTGTTACGCTCGACCGACAACAGGTGGTAGAACACGCTGAAGTCGGCGGCAGGCAGGCCGCGGCGCTGGGTGCGCAGGCGCTCGTCGACGCCATGCAGGTCGTACAGCATGCTGTAGGGCTTGGCCACGCCACGCAGGAAGCTGAGCACTTCCTTGAGCTGGGCGCGTTTGACCCACAGTACGGGCATGCCGGTGCGGGTTTCCTGGGCGACGAATGCTTCGGCGCCAAAGCGGTTGTTCAGTTCGACGACCACATCTTGGTCGTCAGCCTTGTAGGGCGGAATGAAAATAGCGGTGTCCGCTGTCATGGTCTCGGTCGCTTTGGGTCAACGTTGAGAATGAAGCCAGGCCGCCGGCTCCTTGGGGAGCGGGCGGCAGGTCGCTGGATCAGACTTCGTCGGGGCTGCGCAGATTGGTTACCGCAATGCGCTGTTCACGACGCAGGTCTTTCTGGGCAGGCATCTCGGCACGATAAATACCTTGATCACCAACCACCCAGGAGAGCGGGCGTCGTTCTTGGCCGATCGATTCCTGCAACAGCATCAAACCTTGCAGGAAAGCCTCGGGGCGCGGCGGGCAGCCAGGCACATAGACGTCCACGGGGAGGAACTTGTCGACCCCCTGAACGACCGAGTAGATGTCGTACATGCCACCGGAGTTGGCGCACGAACCCATGGAGATGACCCACTTGGGCTCGAGCATCTGCTCGTAGAGGCGCTGGATGATCGGCGCCATTTTGACGAAGCAGGTACCGGCGATGACCATGAAGTCGGCCTGGCGCGGCGAGGCCCGGATGACTTCGGCGCCGAAGCGGGCGATGTCGTGGGGTGCCGTGAAGGCCGTGGTCATTTCCACGTAGCAGCAGGAGAGGCCGAAGTTGTACGGCCAGAGGGAGTTCTTGCGACCCCAGTTGACCGCGCCACGCAGCACATCTTCGAGTTTCCCCATGTAGATGTTCTTGTGGACCTGGTCTTCGAGCAGTTGGTCGGTGACGGTTTCCCGATCACCTACCGGGTACTGCTCGTTGGGCGCATCCGGATCGATTCTGGTGAGATTGTATTGCATTGCCAAAGCCTCATTGTTTCAGCTTCGCTTGCCGCTTGCGGCGACCTTCGGGAGCCCAATCAAGAGCACCGACGCGCCATAGGTAGACAAGACCTGCCAACAGAATTGCTATGAAAACGAGAGCTTCGACGAATCCGGTCCAGCCGCTTTCGCGGACGGACACAGACCATGCAAAGAGAAAGAGGGCTTCGATATCGAAGATCACGAACAGCATCGCGACCAGATAGAATTTGGCGGACAGGCGCAGGCGGGCGCTGCCAACGGGCAGCATGCCGGATTCGAAGGGTTCGTTCTTGGCGCGGCCCCAGGCCTTGCTGCCGAGCAGGCTGGACAGGCCGAGCATGAAGGCACACAGGCCGACGACACCCAGGAGGAAGATGGCAAAGCCCCAGTTGTGGGCGATGAGTCCTGCCGAATCGGACATGCTTGAAATCCTTATACAGAGACCCAGCTCTGCAGTCTGAAATAAGTAGAGCGGCGACGCGGTGTCGCTGATGCAGTGACCAAATGTCGCAGCTGAATCAATCGCGCTGATTTTATGGGTAAACCCACGGCAAGTAAAATTTCCAGTGCAAAATTATTCGTAGGATTAAGAACAAAAATCTTTCGTAAATCGCTGAAAGCCTTGATTTTCGGGCATTCCAATCAGATTTGTTAATTATGTTTCTTGGTTGGCGTAACGAGTCTTCAATTTAATAATGATAATTAATATCATTTGGCTGAGCCGCTGTTTGCCGAGCCATCTGATACCTGTCTAGTTCAATTCGCAATCTTGTCACTTGCAAATGAGAAAAACTCTCGTTCTAGCAGTTGCAGCGTTTTCGTGTACCGCTCTGGGTCAATGTTTCGGCGAATGACGGGGCGGCGGGGGCGGGCGGCAATGGCAAGGAAGCGCAATCGAGCAAGCCGGGTACGGGCTGTGCTTCTTTATATAGGGGGCATCCAGGCGTTGGCTTGGACGAGGCATGTGGCAGTCCTTGCTTGCTGTGCTGCCTCAAGCATAGACCTGATCTCGGGGTTTGCCTCGTCGTCAGGACATCAGGCGCCTGCAGGGGCAGGCAGTGGTGGGGCAGCAGGCAAAAGAAAGCCCGGGGCTTTCTCAAGCCCCGGGCCTCTGTCAGCAATCCACTATCAGTGGAACTGCTCTTCCTCGGTCGAACCGGTCAGTGCCGTCACCGACGAAGCGCCACCCTGGATCACGGTGGTCATGTCGTCGAAATAGCCGGTGCCCACTTCCTGCTGGTGCGCCACGAAGGTGTAGCCCTTGCTGGCGTCGGCGAATTCCTGCTCCTGCAGTTTCACGTAGGCGGTCATGTCGTTGCGGGCGTAGTCGTGCGCCAGGTTGAACATGCCGTGCCACATGTTGTGGATGCCGGCCAGGGTAATGAACTGGTGCTTGTAGCCCATCGCCGACAGTTCGCGCTGGAACTTGGCGATGGTGGCATCGTCCAGGTTCTTCTTCCAGTTGAAGGATGGCGAGCAGTTGTACGACAGCAGTTGGTCCGGGTACTCCTTCTTGATCGCTTCGGCGAAGCGACGGGCTTCGTCCAGGTCCGGCTTGGCGGTTTCACACCAGATCAGGTCGGCGTACGGGGCGTAGGCCAGGCCGCGGGCGATGGCCTGGTCGAGGCCGGCACGTACCTTGTAGAAGCCTTCACGGGTACGCTCGCCGATCACGAACGGCTGGTCGTAAGGGTCGCAGTCGCTGGTCAGCAGGTCGGCAGCGTTGGCGTCAGTGCGAGCGAGGATGATGGTCGGTACGCCCGCAACGTCAGCGGCCAGACGCGCGGCCACCAGCTTCTGTACGGCTTCCTGGGTTGGTACCAGTACCTTGCCGCCCATGTGGCCGCATTTTTTCACCGAGGCCAGCTGGTCTTCGAAGTGCACGCCAGCGGCGCCTGCCTCGATCATGTTCTTCATCAGCTCGTAGGCGTTCAGCACGCCGCCGAAACCGGCTTCGGCGTCAGCCACGATCGGTGCGAAGTAGTCGATGTAGCCATCGTCGCCCGGGTTCTTGCCAGCTTTCCACTGGATCTGGTCGGCGCGGCGGAAGGCGTTGTTGATGCGCTTGACCACGGTCGGTACCGAGTCGACCGGGTACAGCGACTGGTCAGGGTACATGGACTCTGCCGAGTTGTTGTCGGCGGCTACCTGCCAGCCGGACAGGTAGATGGCCTGAATGCCGGCTTTTACCTGCTGCACGGCCTGGCCGCCGGTGAGGGCGCCCATGCAGTTGACGAAATCTTTTTCGGGCCGGAAGGACGGGTGGGCACCTTGGGTGACCAGCTTCCACAGTTTTTCTGCGCCTTGACGAGCAAAAGTGTGCTCTGGCTGCAGGGAGCCACGCAGGCGAACGACATCGGCGGCGGTGTAGGTACGGGTCACGCCTTTCCAGCGCGGGTTTTCGGCCCAGTCTTTCTCGAGGGCTGCAATTTGCTGTTCGCGTGTCAGTGCCATGGAAATAAACCTCGTCGCATCGATCTTGAGTGTAGTTGTGCGGATGCTCAGGGCGCGGAATCAGAGGCTTGGCGGCTGTCCTGTCCGGGGGAGTGCGGCGGCGAACGGGGAAGGCTCGAAGGGGAAGGGGGTGCAGTTCAGGCGAAAGTGTCCCCAGCAGGTTGGCTCGTGGATGCCTTGCTGCGGTGCGACGTCGATTGCCGGTTCTGCGGTGATGCGCTTCCGTCCCTCGGGACAACTTCTTCGTTGCAGTCGCAATCCCGTCGAACCGCCTTGTGGGCCGTATAGACACAGGACGCCTCCAGGGGTGTCGGGAGGGCGTCCCGAAGGCCCTTGCCAGGGCCCCTGATTAGCGGGAGCGAGGCCATCATGCCCTTGGCGAAAAGAGCCTGTCAAATGTTTTGTAGTGCTTTTTTTGGCTTACTACATCTTTGGTCTAATGCGACTCTGTAGTCAGTTTCAAGGCCCTTGGTCGAGGCCTTGAACGGCCTGGGATCAGTCGAGAAGGTCGACTTTGACGCGTAGCGTCATGTTTTCACCGCGCTGGGTGCTGTAAGTAAGGGCCGAAGGACTATTGTCGGCCTGACTCTGCTGGTTGTACCCCGCCAGGGTGATCCACTCGCCGAGCCTTCCAGAGACAGTTGTGTCGGTACTCTGCACCTTCACTACATCCTGGCGTTCCTGGCTCATTCGATCATTATTGGTGCTGATTTGCAGACGAACCGTTTCACCGCTGACGCTCGGCGTGACGTAGAAACCCTGGGTCACATTGCGGTATTGGGTGTCGCTCTGGATGCGTCCATAACCATCGGTCGAGGTGCTGGTGATGGGGATGCTCTGGCCGATCTGGATCAGCGCCGGCTGGCCTTCGCTGGCCTGGATCTGCTGCAGGCCGCCTTCGCGGTTGCTGGTGCCGTACTGGATGACCCGGGCGTTGCCGCGGTTGTCCTGGTAGTTGCTGTCGTTGTTGTCGACGCTGATCAGCAGGCGTTTGGGCGCAGTGTCCAACTGCTGTAGCAAGGCGCGCAGGTCGTCGATGCGTTCCGGGCTGGCATTGACGATCAATTTGTTCTCGAAGGCGCTGACGGTTCCGTCCTTTCCAAGAAAGGACTGGGCGGTCGGCAACAGCTCGGCGCTGCTGCGGTGCTGCAGCGGCACGACTTCGGTGGCCGCCTGCGCGGTGAGGCTGGCCGCCAGCAGCAGGGCGGTGACAAGGGGGCGTAGCGGCATGTTGGTGGTCTCCGCAGGTTGAATAGACATGATGGCAAATTTGCCAGCATTGTGCCGTGTCTGGATCACAGGGATTTGAAATTTGCAGTGCGGCTACGGAGCTTTCGCGGGCTATCGTCAACAGCTGAACCATCGCCTGAGCGCTGGGGTCGCAGCAAAAAGACCACGGCAGACCCTCAGCATGAAGCGCTACCTACCTTTGTTGTTGCTTGTTCTTGGACAGAGTGCCATCGCCGAACCGCGCATCCAGCAGTTGCAGCGCTGCGGCGATTTGCTGTCCGAGGCCTCGCAGCACTGGTGCCTGCGCGCGCAAGGTCTGGAGCACCAGGCTCCACAGGTGTGGCTGGGCGACCGGGCCTTGCCTGCCAGTGCCGTGCTGCGCGAGGGCGACAGGCTCGAGTTCACGCTCGACCAGCCCGGTCCGAGCGCTCCTTTGTGGCTGCAGGTCGGCGGGCAGAAAAGCAATCCGGTCTGGCTCACTCGCCAGCGCAGCCATGTGGTCGCCGCAGGCCCGCACGAGGTGGCCAGGAACATGGACGGCCTGACCACCTACCTCGACCTGGTCAGCCTGCTGATCGAGGAAAAGCACAACGGGCGCGAGGAGGCGCAACGTATCGCCGACAAATATGGTGCGCAGGTGGTGGGGGCGATCCCGCCGTTGAACGTCTACCAACTGCGCCTGCCGGTACGTGATCTTGTACAACGCGATGCGATGATCCTGCGCATGGGCAGCGAGCTCAGCGTGGACGCGGTGATCGTCGAAGAGTCGGCGCCGGAGCGAGGTGAGGAAGGCGAGGGCGGCAAGGCTACGGTCATCGACCAGGCCGACGAGTGGGCGGCCAATCGTTTCACGGATGCCCTGTACTACTACCAGCGCCGGGTCCCGGCCTCGAACGTGCCTGTACAGCCGATACGTGTGGGCGTGATCGAGCGCGAGCTGGATTTCGACGCTGCGCCCTTTCAGGCTTATCGCGGCGCCTGCGGGCCAAGACAGGCCTGCCTTTATGGCCGCGACGGCGCACGTGCGCAGAGCCACGGCAGCCACGTCGCCGGTATCCTGGCCGGGCATGGGGAGGGGGTGGCAGGTGGCTTTCTCAGCGGCCTGGGCAAGGCCAGCCCCGGGTTCGAGGTGATCGTCGAGCGCAACTCGGATGCAGGTATCACCGCCAACATCGCCGCGTCGGTCAACCTGGTCGAGGACGGCGTACGGGTGCTCAACTGGAGTTGGGGTATCCACCGCGTCGGCGCCAGAAGCGTGGAGGGCGACGAGGTCGATTCGCTGGTGCGCTCGGGGTTGGCCATGAGTGGCTACGAGGAGTTGCTCGAGGAATTCTTCCTGTGGCTGCGCAGCGAGCACCCGGATGTGGTGGTGGTCAATTCCGCGGGCAATGGCTCGTCATGGTCTGGCACCGATGAATACCGTTTGCCATCGTCGTTCGTGACCGAGCAATTGCTGGTGGTGGGCGGGCATCAACGCAGCGAGCGCGACACCGCGGTTGACGATCCGCAACATGTGGTCAAGCGCCGCAGCTCCAACGTCGACATGCGTGTGGATGTCAGTGCAGCAGCCTGCCTGCAACCTGCCGATGCTGGCAAGCCGCACTGCGGTACGTCCTATGCAACGCCATTGGTGGCCTCGACGGTGGCGGCGATGTTGTCGATCAATCCGCAGCTTACGCCCGAGCAGGTGCGTATGTTGCTGCGCCGCAGTGCCCTGACCATGGGCTCTGAACAGGACTTCGAGGCGATGGATGCCGAGGACCTGACTGCGCCGATCCTGCCGTCGGAGCGCAATGGTCGTCTCAATGACCCGGACCTGGGCCGCTCGGCACGGCTGGACATGCAGCGCGCGCTGGATCTCGCGGTGCAGAGCCGGGAGCGTGTGCGCTGAGCAGAGCGGCGGTGGCCGCTGTCAGACAAATTCCGTAACATCGCGCCCCTCGATTTTGCTTCCGCTCGTGTGATTGGGGTCACCCAGTGCACCCGCGCGCTGTCGCCCAGACTGGACACTTCACAGGATCTACATGAAACCCGCCCGACTTCGCGCCGACGTCCTCGCTGGCCTGACCACTTCCTTCGCCCTGGTGCCCGAGTGCATCGCCTTCGCCCTGGTGGCGCACCTCAATCCGCTGATGGGGCTCTACGGTGCCTTCATCATTTGCACGCTGACCGCGTTGTTCGGCGGTCGCCCAGGGATGATCTCCGGCGCCGCCGGGTCGATGGCGGTGGTGATCGTCGCCCTGGTCGTGCAGCACGGTGCCCAGTATCTGCTGGCCACGGTGCTGCTTGGCGGGATCGTGATGATCCTGTTCGGCGTGCTGCGCCTTGGCAAGCTGGTGCGTCTGGTGCCTTACCCGGTGATGCTTGGCTTCGTCAATGGCCTGGCCATCGTCATCGCCATGGCCCAGCTCGAGCATTTCAAGGACGGCGAACACTGGCTCGGCGGGAAGCCGCTGCTGCTGATGGTCGGCCTGGTAGCCCTGACGATGCTGGTGGTCTACGTACTGCCGAAGCTGACCCGCGCGGTGCCGCCAGCGCTGGTGGCGATTGTCGGTGTGGGCCTGCTGGTCTACCTGCTCGAGCTGCCGACCCGCACCCTCGGCGACATGGCGCACATCGCCGGCGGCCTGCCGCAACTGGCCTGGCCGGAGGTGCCCTGGAACCTTGAGACGCTGAAGATCATCGCCCCCTATGCGCTGGTGATGGCCATGGTCGGTCTGCTGGAAACCCTGCTGACCCTCAATCTCACCGATGAGATTACCGAGAGCCGCGGTTTCCCTGATCGTGAATGTGTGGCGCTGGGCGCGGCCAACATGGTGTCGGGGCTGTGCGGTGGCATGGGCGGCTGCGCGATGATCGGCCAGACCGTGATCAACCTCAGCTCCAATGGCCGCGGTCGGTTGTCGGGCGTGGTGGCGGGGGTGATGATCCTGCTGTTCGTGTTGTTCCTGTCGCCGCTGATCGAGCGTATTCCGCTGGCGGCACTGGTCGGGGTGATGTTCGTCGTGGCGCAGCAGACCTTCGCCTGGGCGTCGCTGCGAGTACTGCACAAGGTGCCGAAAAGCGATGTGTTGGCGATCATTGCCGTGACGGTGGTCACGGTACTGACGGACCTGGCCGCCGCGGTGCTGTTCGGGATCGTCATCGCGGCCATCAACTTCGCCTGGCAGCATGCTCGTGAGCTGTATGCCGATAGCCACGAGGATGGCCAGGGCGGCAAGATTTACCAGGTGCATGGCACCTTGTTCTTTGCCTCGACCACACCGTTTCTCGAGCAGTTCGATCCGGCGCAGGATCCGCAGAGCGTGACGCTGGACTGCAAGCACCTGAGCTTCGTCGACTACTCGGCGATCGCCGCGTTGAAGACCCTGCGCGAGCGGTATTCCCGCGCGGGCAAGCACCTGCGCGTGGTGCATCTGTCGGAGCGGTGCAAGAAGCTGTTGCGGCGGGCAGGCGAGCAGCATTGAGGTTCCGAGTCGGCGGGGCCGACGCCATCGCGGGGCAATCGGGACCCCGCGATGAGCTCGCCTGGGCTATTCCCCCCGGTTCTTCTTCACGATGCCATCGGCGATACTCGCCGGCGCCTCTGCATAGCGCGTGAACTCCATTGAGAAGCTGGCCCGGCCTTGGGTCATCGAGCGCATCGAGGTGGCGTAGCCGAACATCTCGCCCAACGGCACCTCGGCGCGAATCACCTTGCCGGCGGGCGTCTCGTCACCATCCTGGATCATCCCGCGGCGACGGCTCAGGTCGCCCAGAATGTCGCCCTGGTACTCCTCGGGCGTTACCACCTCGACCTTCATCACCGGCTCCAGCAACACCGCGCCGCCTTTTTGAGACAGCTGCTTGGTCGCCATGGATGCGGCGATCTTGTAGGCCATTTCGTTGGAGTCGACGTCGTGGTAGGAGCCGTCGAACACTGCGGCCTTGAGGTTGATCAGCGGATACCCGGCGAGCACGCCGTTCTTCATCTGTTCCTCGATGCCTTTCTGGATCGCCGGGATGTACTCGCGTGGCACCACGCCGCCGACGATCTCATTGATGAACTCCAGGCCTTCCTTGCCTTCGTCGCCCGGGGCGAAGCGGATCCAGCAATGGCCATACTGACCGCGTCCGCCAGACTGTCGGACGAAGCGGCCTTCGATCTCGCAGGTGTTGCGGATTTTTTCGCGGTAGGCGACCTGTGGTTTGCCAATGTTGGCTTCGACGTTGAACTCCCGGCGCATGCGGTCGACGATGATGTCCAGGTGCAGCTCGCCCATGCCCGAGATGATGGTCTGCCCGGTCTCTTCGTCGGTGCGCACGCGGAACGAGGGGTCTTCCTGGGCGAGCTTGCTCAGGGCGATCCCCATCTTCTCCTGGTCGGCCTTGGTTTTCGGCTCGACCGCGACCGAGATCACCGGGTCCGGGAAGTCCATGCGCTCGAGGATGATCGGCTTGTCGATGTCGCACAGGGTGTCGCCGGTGGTCACGTCCTTCATGCCGATCAGCGCGGCGATGTCGCCCGCGCACACGTCTTTGATTTCGGCGCGCTGGTTGGCGTGCATCTGGACCATGCGGCCGATGCGTTCCTTCTTGCCCTTGACCGAGTTGAGCACCGCATTGCCGGAACTGAGTACGCCGGAGTAGACGCGAGCGAAGGTCAGGGTGCCGACGAAGGGGTCGGTGGCGATCTTGAAGGCGAGTGCGGAGAACGGTTCCTTGTCGTCGGCATGGCGCTCGAGGTGCTTTTCCTCGTCGTCCGGGTCGGTGCCCTTGATTGCAGGGATTTCGCTGGGGGCGGGGAGGTAGTCGATCACAGCGTCCAGCATCAGTGGCACGCCCTTGTTCTTGAACGAGGAGCCAAGGATGGTCGGTACGATCTCGTTGGCGATGGTGCGTTGGCGCAGGGCGGCCTTGATCTCGTCGATGCTCAGTTCTTCTCCTTCAAGAAACTTAAGGGTCAGTTCGTCATTGGCTTCGGCCGCGGCCTCGACCATGTGCGCGCGCCATTCGTCGGCCAGGGCCTGCAGTTCGGCGGGAATCGGTTCTTCGCGGTAGCTGGTGCCCTGGTCGGCGTCGTTCCAGTAGATGGCCTTCATCTTCACCAGGTCGATCTGGCCGATGAAGTTTTCTTCGCTGCCGATGGCCAGCTGGATGGGCACCGGGTGGTGGCCCAGACGCTGGTCGATCTGCTTCACCACGCGCAGGAAGTCTGCCCCCTGGCGATCCATCTTGTTGATGTAGGCCAAGCGTGGCACGTGGTACTTGTTGGCCTGGCGCCACACCGTCTCGGACTGCGGTTCGACCCCGTCGGCGCCGCTGAACACCACCACCGCGCCATCGAGCACGCGCAGCGAGCGCTCCACCTCGATGGTGAAGTCGACGTGGCCGGGCGTATCGATGATGTTGAAACGGTACTTGTCGGCGAACTGCTTGGTCGAGCCTTGCCAGAACGCCGTGGTCGCCGCCGAGGTGATGGTGATGCCGCGCTCTTGCTCCTGGGCCATCCAGTCCATGGTCGCGGCGCCATCGTGGACCTCGCCCATCTTGTGGTTGACCCCGGTGTAGAACAGGATGCGTTCCGTTGTGGTGGTCTTGCCGGCATCGACGTGGGCGACGATGCCGATATTGCGGTACAGCTCGATGGGGGTTGTGCGGGCCATGGCAGGTCACCTGCAGGTGAGGATTCTCCCACGGTAGCAGACCGGGAGAATCCTGCTGCGCCGCCGGGCTGTCAGTCGGCCTGGGCTTGCAGTATCCAAGTGCCATCGACCTCGCGCGCCAGGCCGCTGGCCGGGAGCAGGGCCAGCAGCCGCTCATGCAGGTTCGTTTCGGTGAAAGTGCGCAGGGTGTTCAGATCGAGCTGGCCGAGCAGAGGCAGGTCGTTCTTGGTGTATGACAGCCAGGCTTTTTTCAAGGCTTGCAGCACATCGCTGCCTGCGGTGTTGGCGAAGCGGCGGTGCATCGGGCGGCCATCGAACTCGAAGGTGTGGCGGTGGCTGTAGCTGGTCTCGTCGCCGTTCAGCTCGACGCAGCGATGACAGCGACAGGCGCCGTCGCCAAAGGCGTTGCGCAGGTAGGTGTTGAAGTCCACGACGGGCTTGAGGGTCAGGCGTTTGTCGACCTCGAACAGGTCGGCGATCAGGGGTTCTTCGGCGCTCACGTGGTGTCCTCCTCTGGTATGGCGTGCATCGCCCGGCACCCTAACAGATCGACGGGGCCAGATCACCTGTTGCAGGCCGGCGCGTCGCAGGCGAGTCCACCGCGCTTCGTCGCTGCGGTTGACCCGCGAACAGGCCATTAGAGACAACAGGGATCACCTGCCGTACTCTACGCGCCCATTCGACCATCCTCCCGAGGTAACCCCGCTTGAGCACCAAGTACCCCTACACCGCCACCGTGACCGTCAGCGCCGAAGACCGCGGCGGCGATACCGAAGCCTCGGAAAACCCAGGCATGCGCATCGGTCTCGAGGCGGTGACCGAAACGCTGAAGAAGGTGCATTTCGTCGGTACGCTCGCGGCTCCTGAAAAGTCGGCCACGCACATCTGTGTCACGCTTGAGAACGGCCTGACTTACTACGGCCCGATCGTCAACGGCCATGCCGAGCTCGAAGGTGGCTGGATCGCCTTCGAGTCCGACATGCTCACGCCAGAAGAACTGGGGCTCTGAGTCTCAGTCCAGTGCGGCCAGGCACTGTTCGAGAATATCCAGCCCGTCCTCGAGTACTTCGGCTTCGATGGTCAGCGGCGCCAGCAGGCGAATGATGTGGCGGGCCTTGCCACTGGGCATCAGCAGCAACCCCTTGGCTCGTGCAGCGTCCATTACCTTGGCCAGTTGCGCAGGCGCCGGGCTGCCGTCGGGGTTGACGAACTCGATCCCTCGCATTGCGCCAACGCCGGTCAGGCGCCCCAGGTAACGGCACAGGCCACTGGCCTTCCAGTGTTCGAAGCGTCTCACGATGGCCTGCTCCTGGCGCTCGCCCCAGGTGGCGAGGTTCTCGTCGCTCATCTGCGCCAGGCTGGCCAGGGCCGCGGCACAGGCGATGGGATTACCCGAATAGGTGCCGCCAAGCCCGCCCTTGGGCAGGGCATCCAGCAGTTCACGTCGCCCGACCACTGCACCCAGCGGCATGCCGCCGGCGATGCTCTTGGCCAGCAACAGCAGATCCGGTTCGATGCCCAGGCGTGGGAAGGCGAAGCGCTGGCCGGTGCGTCCGAAACCGGACTGGATCTCGTCGATGATGATGAGAATGCCATGTTGGTCGCAGAAGCCGCGCAGGGCTTGGGCGAAGGTGGGGTCCAGCGCGAGGAAGCCGCCTTCGCCTTGCACCGGTTCGAGGATGAAGGCTGCCACATCCTCGACCGCAAGCTCGACGCTGAACAGCCGTTCCATGGCCTTGAGTGCCTGTTCGCAGGTCACGCCGGTATCGGCACTGGGGTAGGGCAGGTGATAGACCGGCCCCGGCAGCTCACCCACGCGTTGCTTGTAGGGGGCGACCTTGCCGTTGAGGTTGAGGGTGGCCAGGGTGCGGCCATGGAAGCCGCCGTCGAAGGCGATGACGGCGCGCTTGCCGGTGGCGCCACGGGCCACCTTCAACGCGTTCTCTGCGGCTTCGGCGCCGCTGTTGGTGAGCATGCCGGCGAGCGGGTAGTTCACTGGAACGAACCCTCTCAGTTGCTCCATGAGGTCAAGATAAGGCGCATGGGGCGCTGCATTGAAAGCGTAGTGGGTTAGGCGAGCGGCCTGGTGCTGAATGGCCTCAACCACTGCCGGGTTGCAGTGGCCCAGGTTGAGCACGCCGATACCGCCGACGAAGTCGATATAGCGCTTGCCGTCGGTATCCCAGACTTCGGCGTTGCGGCCATGGGAAAGTGTGATCGGGTGAACGATGGCGATGGACTGGCTGATACTTTCCTGATTCATGGACGCACGGAACCTTGTTCGAATTTCTTATTATCCAAGCGCGATGAATGTGTGTTCGGCAAACGAATTATTCGATTGGGATCATTCCTTGGATTCTCGAAGTTCGACTTTTAACCCTCTTCAGCTGCCCGTTCCAGGATCCACTCCACGAAGGCCTTCACCTTGGGGACTTCGGCCGCATGCTCGGCATGGGCCATGAAGTGCCGGCCATTGCTCGCCACCGGATGATTCCACGGCACCACCAGCTTGCCTTCGCTCAGTTCCTCGGCCACCAGATAACGCGGAATCAGGGCAATTCCGCAGCCTGCGATGGCTGCGCGGATGCACAGGTAGAAGGTGTCGAAGCGTGGTCCGTGGTAGCTGTTCTGGCTGTGCAGCCCCAGCCCAAGGAACCACTCGTGCCAGGCTTCGGGCCTCGATGCGCATTGCAGCAGACGGTGCTCGGTCAGCGACTGGGCACTGCCGAACGCATGTGCCTGCAACAGTTGTGGTGCGCACACCGGCACCACCTCCTCGCTGAACAGCTCCAGGCAGGTGGCGCCGGGCCAGGTGCCCTGGCCAAAGAAGAACGCGATATCGACCTTGGCCTGCACGAGGTCGAATGGCTCCAGTTCGTTACGCACGTCCAGGTGGATGCGCGGATGGCGTTCGCCGAAACCTTTGAGGTGTGGCACCAACCAGCGCGCCCCGAAGGTGGGTTGGGTGGCGATGCGCAGGACTTCCGTCTCGTCGCCGTAGCTGAGGATGTAGCGGCTGGAGATGTCGATCTGGGTGAGGATCTTGTTCACTTCGGTGAGGTACAGCGCGCCTGCCGGGGTCAGGTGCAGGCGTCGGCGAATACGCTGGAACAGCGGGTGGGACAACATGTCTTCGAGCTGTGCGACCTGTTTGCTCACCGCGCTCTGGGTGAGGTGCAACTCCTGCGCCGCACGGGTAAAGCTCAGGTGGCGGGCGGCTGCCTCGAAGCATTGCAGGGCGGTGGTGGAGGGCATCAGGCGTTTGGACATGACAGGCGTTACCAGGCAGGAAAAATAAGAAATGCATTCCAAAACGGAATCATGTGTTTCTAAAAGGTCGTTTGTTGAGCCACGCCTATAGATTAATACTGACCTGGATCAACGATTACAACCCGATGGAGAGGCAAGAGAAAAAACACCCCTTACTCCAACTTCCTGTCCTGTGCGCAGTGACAGCGAAAACTGCACAACAACAAGAAACAACAGCACAGACCTACAACAAAATCTGCTCAGACTCATCGCCGCCTTTTGCGGCGGCCGACCCATCAGAGGGTTCCCCATGGCATCGTCACAACAAAAGAAACAGCGTTCGCTGCAGCACGGCCTGACTTCGCGCCAGGTGTCCATGATTTCCATCGCAGGCATCATTGGTGCCGGCCTGTTCATCGGCTCCTCCAACGCCATCGCCACGGCAGGCCCGGCGATCCTCATTTCCTATGCCATGACCGGCCTGCTGGTGCTGCTGGTGATGCGCATGCTTGGCGAAATGGCCATCGCCAACCCCAACAGCGGTTCGTTTTCCACCTACGCCACCGAGGCCATCGGACCTTGGGCCGGTTTCACCATCGGCTGGCTGTACTGGTGGTTCTGGGTATTGATCATCCCGGTCGAGGCGATCGCTGGCGCCGATATCCTCCATGCCTATTTTCCCGATGTGCCGTCCTGGCTATTCGCCTTCCTGATCATGGTGCTGCTGTCGGGGACCAACCTGGTCAGCGTGAAGAACTTCGGCGCCTTCGAGTACTGGTTCGCGTTGATCAAGGTGGTCGCCATTCTCGCCTTCATCATCATTTGCAGCCTGGCACTGTTCGGCGTCTGGCCGTTGGCCAAGGTCTCCGGCGTCAGCCAGCTGTGGGCCAACGGAGGCTTCATGCCCAATGGCTTTGGCACGGTGCTGGGGGGCGTGCTGATCACTATCTTCTCCTTCTTCGGTGCCGAGATCGTCACCATTGCCGCCGATGAAACCGCCAACCCCAAGGAGAAGATCCGTCGTGCCACCAACCTTGTGGTGTATCGCATCGCTATCTTCTACCTGGCGTCGATCTTCCTGGTGGTGTCGCTGGTAGCTTGGAACGATCCGGGGCTCAAGGCCGTGGGCTCGTTCCAGCGCGTGCTGGAGGTGCTCAATGTGCCGGGCGCCAAGCTGGTGGTCGATCTGGTGGTGTTGGTGGCGGTGACCAGTTGCATGAACTCCGGGCTCTACACGGCCTCGCGGATGCTCTATTCGTTGGGCGCTCGCGGTGAGGCGCCGAGCATGACCCGGCGGATTTCCGGGGCTGGTGTGCCGACCGTAGCAGTGATCCTTTCGACGTTGGCGGGTTTCGCCGGCTGCTTCGTCAACTATGTGTTCCCGGGCAAGGTATTCGGTTTCCTGTTGTCGACCACGGGGGCCATCGCCCTGCTGGTGTACCTGGTGATTGCTGTTTCGCAACTGCGCATGCGTGCGCGGGCTGAGCGTGAGGGGACGGAGCTTGCATTGAAGATGTGGTTGTTCCCATGGCTCACCTGGCTGGTGATCGGGACTATCGTACTGGTGCTGGGGTACATGCTGTTCAGCGATGCCTATCGCTACGAAACCCTGATGACGGCCGGGGTTACGGCGGTGATCCTGCTGATTTCCGTGACACGGCGGCGAGAGAGGGCTGGTCGGGTGCAAGTCGTTTGAGGCTTGCGCTCATCCTGTGTTGCCGCTGCAGGTGAGTGCACAAGGAAGGGGGGAGCGCTACCATCTTTCCGCCATCCTTCCCATTCCAACAAGCACAGGAAGCGTATGAACGAGAAAGCACTCTCCCTCCAGCAACTGGCGGCGCCCGAAGGCTCCTGCTATGGCTGCGGTTGTTCCCATCCCAGTGGCCTGCATATCCAGAGCCACTGGGACAGCGACGGCGTGCACCTGCTGTGCCGGCACTCACCTGACAGCGGCTTCATCGGCTGGCCCGGATTGGTCTACGGTGGCCTGCTGGCGATGCTGGTGGACTGCCATTCCAACTGGACCGCAATGGCCTACCACTACCGGGCCGAAGGGCGCGAGCCGGGCAGCTTGCCGCGTATTGACTGTGTCACCGGCACCCTCAGCCTGACCTACCTCAAACCTACGCCCATGGGTGTCGAGTTGCTGCTCAAGGCCAGGGTTGAAGGTGAGGTCGGGCGCAAGAGCCGGGTCATCTGCGAGGTCTGGGCCGGGGACGTGCTGACCGTCCGCGCCGATTCGGTGTTCGTGCGTGTCGACACCGAAAAGCTCAAGCGGCAGGCGCACGAGCGTAGCTGAACCCTAGGGGCGGGTAGCCATCGGCTACCCGATGCAGCTTGCGGGTTGTCGAAAATTACCCGTGGTTGGTTCGGATAGTTCCTATGTGGCGTTCAATATCTGCGGAATAGTCTTGCAAGGCTTTTCCAAGAGACCGTCAAAGATGTTCTACGTTTCTCACTGATTGCTCCCCTCTCGTGGCGGCTGAACCAGCCCGCACCGCGAACATCGACCGTACCCTCTGGACCTTTCGACCATCACCGCGCGAACACGGCGGGAGCCCTGTGTTCGTGTGTCGTCAACTCACGAGGAGTTGTTCAATGCCTGCCCGATTCAATATCAATTTCCTGCCTGCTGCCGGCCTGCTCCTGGCGCTGGGTGGCTGCGCCAGTTCGCTCATGCCCAGCGAGCAGATCGAGCTGACCCGTAGCGCGGTCAACCGGGCGGTCTCTGCCGACGCCACGCAGTACGCGCCGGCGGAGATGCGTGCCGCCCAGGACAAACTCAACGCCATGGAGCGCGCACTGGGTGAGAAGGATGCCGCTCAGGTGAAGATACTCGCCGAGCAGGCCGAGGCTGATGCCCGTTTGGCCGAGCGCAAGGCTGCTGCTCGCAAGACCCAGGCGCAGCTTGACACTGCGCGCCAAGGCATCGAGGTGCTCAAGCAGGAATTGCTCGACGCCCCCCAAGCCATCGCTACCCCCCGCTGAGGAGAACCATCATGTCGAAATTCCATCTGCTGCCGGGTGTATCGGTTGTTGCTCTGATGCTGGCCGGTTGTGGCACCACCCCGGAAAACCCTGGGTTGCTCGAAGCGCGGGAGGCATATTCGGTGCTCCAGGCAAAGCCTGAGTCGAGTCGTGTTGCTGCGCTGGAAACCCGTGAGGCCTTCAGCGCTCTGGGACGAGCCGAGCAAGCTTCGCTCAAGGACCGCAAGAGCGCCGAGGTGACTCAGCTCGCCTATCTGGCCAACCGCAGGATCGAAACTGCCGAGCAGACCATCTTGCTGCGTCAGGCCGAAACTGGCCTGCAGGGCATCGAAGCTCAGCGCACCCTGGCGCGTCTGGATGTGCGGACCGCACAGCTCAAGGCGTTGCAGAGCCTCAATGCCAAACCCAGCGACCGTGGCACGGTCATCACCTTCGGCGATGTTCTGTTCGACACCGGGCGTGCCGAACTGCGTGGCGGCAGCTATCGTAACATTCAGCAACTCGCGCACTACCTGCAGCAAAATCCAGAGCGCAAGGTGTTGATCGAAGGCTTCACCGACTCGACTGGCAGCGATGCCCTCAACCAGCGACTGTCCGAGCAGCGCGCGGCGGCGGTGGCCAATGCCCTGCGTCGCCAAGGCGTGGCCGGCGATCGTATGGTCACTGCCGGCTACGGCAAGGAGTATCCGGTGGCAGGCAATAACGATGCACAGTCGCGCCAGCTCAACCGGCGCGTCGAAGTGGTCATCTCCAACGACGCCCAGCCTGTCCTGCCACGCTATTGATCCAGCGACAAGTGGCGCACCCGTGTGGGCGTCACTTTCGATCTCTGGAAGGCCATGGTCAAACCTTGACGTTGGTTCTAGAGTGATGATCCCTTCGCATTCGGAATCGACCATGACCGATCTGTCCGCTTTTCCCATCACACAGAAGTGGCCGGCGCAGCACCCCGAGCGCCTGCAACTCTACTCGCTGGCCACACCCAATGGCGTCAAGGTCTCGATCATGCTCGAAGAGATCGGCCTGCCCTATGAGGTACACAAGGTCAGCTTCGAGACCAACGATCAGCTGACGCCCGAGTTCATCTCGCTCAGCGTCAACAACAAGATCCCTGCGATTCTCGATCCCGACGGTCCCGGCGGGCAGGCATTGCCGCTGTTCGAGTCAGGGGCGATCCTCCAGTACCTGGCGGAGAAGACTGGCCAGTTGCTCAGCCAGGACCCCGCGCAGCGCTATCAGACCTTGCAGTGGCTGATGTTCCAGATGGGCGGCATCGGGCCAATGTTTGGCCAGGTGGGGTTCTTCCATTTCTTCGCTGGCAAGGATTACGAGGACAAGCGTCCGCGTGATCGCTACGTCAACGAATCCAAGCGTCTGCTCGGTGTGCTCGATCGTCACCTGAAGGGCCGTGAGTGGATGGTCGATGAGTACAGCATCGCCGACATCGCCATTTTCCCCTGGGTGCGCAATCTGGTGGATCGCTACGACGCCCGTGATCTGGTGGGCTTTGAGACGTTCAAGGAAGTGCAGCGAGTGCTGGCGAAATTCCTGGAACGTCCTGCGGTGCAGCGTGGGCTGAAAATTCCGGGCTGACTTGATCGAGGCCGCCCGCGCGGCCTCTTTTTTTACCCCGGGCGAGGGTTGCGCAGCGGCTGTCTGGTGTTGATCGAATGGCTGTCGCGTGACCTTGGTCAATGTAAGTCGTAGGCTGAGGGTGAAAATAGCGCCGGAAAATTCGATGATCTGTTGCAAGCGCGTGTATCAATCGGTTTCGCCTGAGGACGGACAGCGCGTGCTGGTCGATCGCTTGTGGCCACGCAATATGCGCAAGGATGCCTTGCACGGCCAGTGGTTGCGCGACGTTGCACCGTCGGATGCGCTGCGCAGGGCGTTTCATGCCGGGGATATGGACTTTGCCGGTTTTTCCGAGCACTACCGTGCCGAACTGGCGGCCCATCCTGAGCATTGGTATCCGCTGTTGGATCTGGCGGCCAAGGGGACCCTGACCCTGTTGTTCGCAGGCAAGGATACTGCGCACAACAATGCCCGGGTGCTCGCCGACTGGCTGGAAGAAGAGCTCGAGCGAAGGGGGCCGGGCAGTTCACCGGTGTGTTATGCCCAGGAGCCAGGCGGATAGAGATGCAATGACTCAACTATCACTTGAACTCGTTCCGGCTACCGCAGGCTGTCGTACCTTCGCCCGCGACCTGACGCGGCGCGCCATGCTCCCGTACTACCGCGAGTTCGACCTGTTGTGGATCGAAGAGGCATTTGACGAAGCTTGGAGCTGGCGCGAGCAGTGGCTGGTGAAGGGCGGAGAGCAAGTGCTGGGTTTCTGCAGCCTCAGTCAGGACCGCCAGGCCTTGTTTATCCGCGAACTGCACCTGCTGCCCGAGTACCGCGGGCACGGCGTTGGATCCTGGGTGCTGGGGCAGTTGGCCGGATGGGCAGCGCAACGTCGTTTGCCGTTACTGCGCCTGATGGTGTTCCGCAGTAACCCGGCCAGGCGACTCTACGCACGGTCGGGCTTTGTCGAAATAGGGGAGGACGACTGTTTCGTTCGTATGCAGCGCAATGTCATGGTCACGGGCGTGAGGTCTTGATGTCGGTACAGGTTTAGACAAGTGCCGTAATAGTAGCTTGTATTGGTTGGATCCAATGTGCATAGTGCCAACTGGATTCGTGGCTATTCGCCTGGGGGCCGGACGCGCCCAGGGCTATCTGATCGAGAGAGGAAGGGAGTCGAATGAAAGGATTCGGTCTGCGTTTGAGGGAAGAGCGCGAGCGGTTGGGATTGACCCAGCGAGTGTTCGGCGACATCGGGGGTGTCGAGCCAAACGCCCAAGGCAAGTACGAAAGTGGGGAGCGCACGCCCCGCATCGATTATCTGGCGGCGCTCGCCGCAAAGGGCGTCGATGCTGCGTACGTACTCAGCGGCCTGCGCACGCCGGCGCCATTGGAATGCCTCAGTGGCGATGAGAGCCGCGTGCTGGGTATGTTGCGACGGCTGACTTCAGCCGATCGGGCGGCGATCTGGCACCTGCTCGGGCGTTTGGCGGCAGATAACGAAAGCTACGAAAAGACTCGCCTGCGAAGGGCAGACCGCCAGGCATATGCCAATGACGCTTTGCGCTAGGTTCGTGATGAAATTTTTTGTTAAGGTGGCCGGATCCAATCGCCCCCATGACGAGGTGTCTGCTTGATTAGGGTACATGTGGTCGATGATCACGATCTGGTGCGTACCGGTATCACGCGCATGCTGGCCGATATCGATGGGCTGCAAGTGGTCGGCGAGGCGGATTCGGGCGAAGCCGCCCTCAAGCTTGCCCGTGAGCTGAAACCCGACGTAGTCCTCATGGACGTCAAGATGCCCGGAATCGGTGGCCTGGAAGCCACGCGCAAATTGCTTCGCAGTCACCCGGATATCAAAGTTGTGGCCGTCACCGTGTGCGAGGAAGACCCGTTCCCCACGCGCTTGCTGCAGGCAGGCGCCGCAGGATACCTGACCAAGGGCGCGGGCCTCGACGAAATGGTCCAGGCTATCCGTCTGGCCTTCGCGGGGCAGCGCTACATCAGCCCGCAGATCGCCCAGCAGCTGGCGCTCAAATCGTTCCAGCCCCAGGGGTCACCGTTCGATGCGCTGTCTGAGCGGGAAATCCAGATTGCTCTGATGATTGTCGGCTGCCAGAAAGTGCAGATCATCTCAGACAAGTTGTGTCTGTCCCCCAAGACCGTCAATACTTACCGTTATCGGATCTTCGAAAAACTCTCGGTCACCAGCGACGTCGAACTGACATTGCTGGCCGTTCGCCACGGTATGGTTGACGCAAGCCTGTAATCCCCCATGTCCCAACTCTTTGATGCCAGCGCGTTCCTGGCGACCTGCAGCGGTCGCCCAGGCGTGTACCGGATGTTCGATGCCGAGTCCCGGCTGCTTTACGTAGGCAAGGCCAAGAACCTCAAGAAGCGTCTGGCCAGCTACTTCCGCAAGACTGGCCTGGCGCCGAAAACGGCCGCCCTGGTGGGGCGCATCGCTCAGGTCGAAACCACCATTACCGCGAACGAGACCGAGGCGCTGCTGCTCGAGCAGACGCTGATCAAGGAGTGGCGTCCGCCCTACAACATTTTGTTGCGGGACGACAAATCCTACCCTTACGTCTTTCTTTCCGACGGCGATTTCCCACGCCTGGGCATACATCGTGGCGCGAAAAAAGCCAAGGGCCGCTACTTCGGCCCTTATCCCAGCGCCGGGGCGATCCGTGAAAGCCTGAGCCTGCTGCAGAAAGCTTTCTCGGTGCGTCAGTGCGAGGACAGTTATTACGCCAACCGCACCCGGCCGTGCCTGCAATACCAGATCAAGCGCTGCAAGGGACCGTGCGTCGGCCTGGTCACGCCCGAGGAGTATGCCGAAGACGTACGGCACTCGGTGATGTTCCTCGAGGGGCGTAGCCAGCAGCTGGGCAATGAGCTCAACGCCGAGATGGAGCAGGCCGCCATGGCGCTGAATTTCGAGAAGGCCGCCGAGCTGCGCGACCAGATCGCCTTGTTGCGTCGCGTCCAGGACCAGCAGTACATGGAGGGCGGCTCCGGTGACGTCGATGTCATCGCCGCCTTCGTCAACCCGGGCGGGGCCTGTGTGCACCTGATCAGCGTCCGCAGCGGGCGCGTGCTGGGGAGCAAGAACTTCTTCCCGCAGGTGGGTATCGAGGAGGAGGTGTCCGAAGTGATGGCGGCCTTCCTTTCCCAGTACTACCTGGGCAACGCCGAGCGAGAACTGCCAGGAGAGCTGATCGTCAATGTGGTCCACGAGGACTTCCAGGCGATCACTGAAGCGGTACAGACCTTGCGCAGTCGCGACCTGGCCATCAGTCACCGAGTCCGAGGGACTCGGGCACGCTGGCAGCAACTGGCCGTGACCAACGCCGAGCAGGCGCTCAACGCTCGTCTGGCCAACCGCCAGCACATGGCCGCACGTTTCGAGGCCTTGGCTCAGGTGCTCAACCTGCCGGAGGTGCCTCAGCGCCTGGAGTGCTACGACATCAGTCACTCCAGCGGCGAGGCTACGGTGGCCTCGTGCGTGGTGTTCGGCCCTGAAGGCCCGCTCAAGTCCGACTACCGCCGTTTCAATATCGAAGGGGTCACCGCCGGTGATGATTATGCTGCCATGCACCAGGCCCTGACTCGCCGTTTCGGGCGGATCAAGGACGGCGAGGGCAAGTTGCCCGATGTGCTGTTGGTCGACGGCGGCAAGGGACAGCTGAACATGGCCCGTGAAGTCATGCAGGAGCTGGCACTGAGTGACCTTACCTTGCTCGGGGTGGCCAAGGGGGTGACCCGCAAGGCCGGTTTCGAGACGTTGTATCTCAACGATGTGGCCCACGAATTCACCCTCAAGGGCGATTCACCGGCACTGCACCTGATTCAACAGATTCGTGATGAGGCGCACCGTTTTGCCATCACTGGCCACCGCGCACGTCGCGGCAAGGCTCGCCGTACGTCCAGCCTCGAAGACGTTGCAGGGGTCGGGCCGAAGCGCCGTCGAGACCTGCTGAAACATTTCGGCGGCCTGCAGGAGCTCAACCGCGCCAGTGTCGACGAGATTGCCAAGGCACCCGGCATCAGTAAAAAGCTTGCCGAGTCGATTTATGCGAGCCTGCATAGCGAGTAGAATGCCGGGTTCAACTCGCAGCCAGTCGTACCGATGAATATTCCAAATCTGCTCACCGTTCTACGCGTCCTGCTCATCCCGATCTTCATTCTGCTGTTCTACGTGCCTTATCACTGGAGTTACGTAGCCGCCAGCAGCGTGTTCGCCATCGCCGCCGCAACTGACTGGCTCGACGGCTATCTGGCCCGTCGTCTTCAGCAGAGCACGCCGTTCGGGGCGTTTCTGGATCCTGTCGCCGACAAACTGATGGTTGCCGTGGCGCTGGTACTGTTGGTGCAGGTGCACGCCAACTTCTGGCTGACGCTGCCCGCAGCGGTGATCATCGGGCGTGAAATCGTGGTATCGGCTCTGCGCGAGTGGATGGCCGAGCTGGGGGCGAGGGCGCATGTGGCGGTGTCGAACCTGGGCAAGTGGAAGACCGCCGCGCAGATGCTGGCGCTGGTCATTCTGCTGGGCAATCCGCCGGTGCTGACCTTCTGGGTCGCACTCGGTTACGGGCTGTTGCTGGTGGCCGCAGGCCTGACTTTGGTGTCGATGGTGCATTACCTGCTGGCGGCCTGGCCGCACCTGCGCGAAGGCTCCGAGCAGAAGTAAAACTTTTTTTGAATCAAGGGGTTGACCTTCCCTGGCAGTTCGCTAGAATGGCACCCATCACGACGCGGGAATAGCTCAGTTGGTAGAGCACGACCTTGCCAAGGTCGGGGTCGCGAGTTCGAGTCTCGTTTCCCGCTCCAATTTTCACGGTGCTGCCTGAGGCAGGGCTGGGAAATAAATCCAGTGCAAGCCGCAAGGCTTTATAGCTGGTGCGCTGAAAAGCGCTGGGTATGTCCCCTTCGTCTAGTGGCCTAGGACACCGCCCTTTCACGGCGGTAACAGGGGTTCGAGTCCCCTAGGGGACGCCATTTAGCGGGAATAGCTCAGTTGGTAGAGCACGACCTTGCCAAGGTCGGGGTCGCGAGTTCGAGTCTCGTTTCCCGCTCCAAATATCGATCTACAGAGTTCCATGGAAGTCTGTAGGTCCTTGAAAAAAGACGCTTCGGCGTCTTTTTTCGTTTCAGTCAAAGCCACTCCGATCCATGGGCATCCGGACTTATTGAGTCCAGAAATTAGTCCATAAAATCCGGGCTTGCGCCGTCGCTGTTTGTCGATCTACACCATCAAGCGCCACTATCTGCTCGACATGCTTGCCAGAATCGAGCGGGGACGCGGCTATACCGTGCCTTGCTCAAGGCGCCCGAGCTGGAGAAGAGCCCGGCTTCGTCCCTCGATGAGTTACCTGGGCATTTCGCTGACTGTGTTAGCAGGCATTTCGGTGTTTGGGCTTTCGGGCGGGACCAGCAGGTCGATTGCCGAAAGCAGGGCATCGGGCTCGACGGTACCGCGCAAGGTCAGGATCCGCTGGCTGTGATTGTCGATCAGGCGCAGGGCAGGGGTGACATTCAATCCGTAGCGCTGCGCATCCCTTTTGTGCGCTTGCACCACCTGAGTTACTTCCTGACCGTCCAGACAGGCCTGCAGGGCGGCGGAGTGCTTGGGGTACTTCGTGCCGCTGGGCAGGCCAAGGCCATTGCCCTGGGTGTGCAGGAACACCCACACCACCGCGCCCCAGAACGCTTCGCGCCCCTCCAGTTGACCTACGCACTCGGCCAGCGCGGCCTCGTGGCTGGCGGCAGGCTCGTGCTGGGGGAGTGGCAGATGATGCCAGGCCAGGTTGACGTGATCGTTGGTCACGACCCAGCGCTGCAACTGGGGCAGGTACACCTGGCAATGGGGGCATTCCAGGTCGGCGTAGAGCGCCACGGTAAAGCGGGCCTCGGGATTGCCGTAGATCCAGGGTGGGCCGTCGGGCTTGTCGGTCATCTGCGCGTGAAACGGCTGCCACAGCAGTACCACAAGGACGATCAGGGCACACCAGCCCAGTGCCCATTGGGTGTTGGTCTTGCTCATCCGTTTGAGCATGGTGCCTCTCCTGGCAGGTCGAAGTGCAGAGGTTCGGTGCCGCGGGCCTGGTCGATCTGCTGGGTCATGCGTATAGCCGCGTCCAGCTCACAGAGCCCGTGTTGCTGCATCAAGGTATGACGTGTGGCTTTTTCCTTGGGTTCCGTAGTTGCAAGGGCGAGATAAAGGCAGGGTGAAGAGGTGCGCAACAGCAGCTCCATCGACTTACGCAGCGCATTGCGAACGTCTCCGGTCAGCACGCTGCGCTACTCGACTGAACAGCTATGAGCGGCATCGAGGATGCACTGTCGAATCAGACTGCGGTCGGTTCGGCTTCAGTTCGCCGAGAGATTTGCGCTGCTTGCCGCCCTCGGCCAGTCCAACCAAGCTATCGGCGTCGAGGGTCTGCACTTGACCACGGGTGGGCGACCATTCGTCGGGCGTCGGCGAAGAGGCCAGGGAGGCGCCGGCACCTGCTGACAGTTTGACCCGTTCATGCTCAAGCCCAGACGCCAGTGAAGTCGCCGAACAGGCCGAACGAGTTGCCTGCTTCGACGATGAACAGCCGGGGGATCGATCGCGGTGAGGCCAGGCACCTTATTACGGCGCTTGAAACAGAGAACGCAGCGTTGCTCGGAGAGGCCGCCGCCGGAGCGTTGGGTAAAGAGCTTACAACGAGTTTCTTGCGTTCCTGAGCTGCTCGGCACGTTGATGAGGATTGCACATAGCAATAGGGCTTCGTGTTCACCCCTCATCTCAAGTCCAGGTGACGAGCGTCGTTGCCCGCCTTGGGAGACGTTGTGGTTTCCTGTCGCCGTTACCTTGCTTGTGTATGCGCTGTCTTCAAACGCACCCGCGATTAGGCTTGAGCGCTGCATCACTTTGCGATGCCGTGCGGTGGAGGAATTCAGCCAGCCACAGCGCTGTTGCTGCGTTCTGATAATGCTCTGCAGTAGACACGCTGACGTGAGGCCGCAATAGCGCCAGGCAGCTGTGGGCAGCGCCTTCATGCAAAGGCTGTAGCCAGCCGTGACGAAGACCGAGACGCTGGGCCTGGGCCCACAGCGAGGGCGCTGTAGCGAAGGCCTTGGGCTCCCATATCAACGGGATGTTTGAGCCCTGCAGGTGATGGGGTCGCAAATCCAGCGCGGCCTGAATAATCGCTTCCGAGCCCGATAACAAATTGCCTGCGGTGGCCGCATGCGTGCAGCTTGCAAAGCTGAAACTGTAGTAGCGGAACCCCAGTTGGCCAACGAGCGCGGGCAGCGCTTCGAGTAGCGTCGGGAGGTGGCCCAGGCGTTGCCAGTCCTCCGCTGTTCGGTCGAGCATCGAACCTCCTTGTAGGATTGCTCCTGATTGGCGCTACTGCGGGCAGTGGGTGGAACCGCAGCCCAAATTCCTAGGGTATCGCTCAACTATAGTGTGGAAACATGCGCTGCGAAGTAAACATAACGTTTACTTCCGTTTTTCGGTTTTTCCTGATTTCTTTTTTGACGGCTCGGCATTGGGGCGTCTCGGTGCCTCGCAAGCGGTAGACCTTTGGTGCATAAAACAGCGGCGCGTCTTCGTTGGTCTCCCAGTCTTGTTTGCTTGAGCGCATGGATGAATGTCCGCAGAAGCCGAGTCCTCTGACACTAGGCTCTGTATGAAAAGCCTTGAGACGAAGGTCAGGCAAGGCGAAAACAGCCGAGGAACGGCCGGGGTCGCGCTCGACTTCGCGGGCTGTAAATGAGCATTCCGACCGGGCTGGCGCACCAGGCTGTTTTCAACGCAGCATCACCGAGTATCAAGGTTTTTCATACAGAGCCTAGCCTGTGAAAACTCCCCACGAGTGGGTGCGGATGCCTCGAGCATCGGCGACACGGCGCGGGTGTGGCATACAATCCGGTGGGCAGGCGAAATGCAGGGCCGATTGGCCTGATATCCGCTCCCTAAAGCTAGTCAACAAGCCAACTTGAATCCCCCTCGACCAGAGTCCCACCGTGACTGGTAGTGTCTCCTTCCCTGGCTGCTGGTTGGCCCTCGATGAGCGTGCAGTTTGCGCCGCTTTCGATCACAGCCCCGCAACTGATCCGGTCGCCTACGCGTGCGACGGCTCTGCCATCCACGAATGTTGCGCTTGCGCCGGTTTCTACCGTCCCTGCGCCATGAAGTGGGCAGTCATGAGCGTGGCCGACGAGGACGATGGGTTTCATTTGCGCTTCCTTTTGTATGGCTGCGCAGGTGCTTCCTCGAACGCCTCTGGCGGTGGCGGCGCAGCCCGGACGTTGAACAGCCGGCAGACGCCATACCAGCAGATGGCGACTGTAAGGTTGTAGGGGAACAGCACGGCCCAGAATGGCAGTTGCCAGTTTTTCTTGCCTTGGAGTTCACCGGGCTCCCCGGTTCGCCAGGGGGCGTAATGACGCCAGGCTTCTGCCGGGGTCAGGCAGATGGCGTGCAGTGGCCGGTGCCACCAGTTAGGTTCACCAGGTGGTGGTAGTTTATCTGGGCCGTGGTCCATGAAATGGCGCAGGTATTCCCAGACTTCAGCGACGTACCTGATGTCGGGGTCGGTGGGTTCATTGCTGTCGACCCACAGACAGTCCTTCTGGTGGAGGCTGCCGTCTGCTCGGCGGGGAGCGAAGGCGAGTGCATAGCTGGTGGTGAAGGATGAGCCGCCGGATTCGGTGCGTTTGAAAAGGCCACCGCCAGTGTTGTGCCACTCAAAGACTAATGTCTTGCTCAAGCGTTTGTAATAGATTTTTTGGGTGGAGCGATTAAAACAAAAGCTTGATAAGCCTTTGATGAACCATATTCTGTAAATAAGGAATGGAAAGAAGATAAAAGGCGCAAGTATCATTCCGATTAAGAGTAAGGGGTCGCGAGAAAGGTTGGTCCACGTGCCGCCGGAAAGTAAGAATGGGTAAAATCCGATTATTAAGCTGGCTGTGATTGCGCAATACAGCTTTCCCATAAATACTGAGTCGGAAACCCAAGGATTTATTAGGCATAATGTAGTTTTTGATGTGCGTGATACCTGTCCTTTAATGGCGGGTTTGTAGTTGGAGTCTGAAGATGGATCGAACACCCAGAAAGTTGACATGTTATCGCTCGAGTTGAAAAATTGAAGTGGTCGTGGTGTCTTCTTCTAATCCTTGATTACTGCTGTAGGATAGGGATAGTGAGACTTGGTTACGGTGTGGGAGTGTCTTTTTGATATGCAAGATTAAGCCGGCTTTTGTGATATAGCTGGTAGGGGAGATTGGATATACGTCAACTCCCTTGTCGTCTCGAAGAATGCTTAAGCTTCCCGACCACTCGCTGACTCCTATCGCAAAGCCAGGGAGTAATACTGCGAACTCAGCGACTGGCTGAGGTGTTACTACTGAGTTGCTAGTGATGGCTGTCCAGTTTGGTGGTGCCCAATTGTTGTCCTGATGCCACTTGGTGTCTATGCCGGTTAGACCAAGTGAAAGAGCTTGCTCTGCCGAAATTAGCTTTGGTTCATAATGCTCAACATGCCAGGCTCTGATTTCTGCTTGCAATGAGGGGAATTCTGGAAGCTTTTTCTCATTGTCCAAAATTATATTAGGATGAGCTTCGCCATCGTTTATACGATTGCCAAAAACGCTGCGTGCTACCCAAAGCTCAATCGGGCGATGAAGGCGTTCGTGTGCCTTGGCATGAAAATACATGCCTCCAGCAATGATCGCTGCGCCTGCGAGCACCAATGCAGCTGCGGCCCATCCGGCGAAAGGAATTATCGACGTAGCCCCTGCCACTGCTAGCCCGGCCTCCAGCACGACGACTGAGCCAATAGCCATGCTTACTCCGCCGGCTAGCGTATATCGGGCTGCAGTTAAATCGCCGTTATCGGACTGACGTTCCGCTTTAACTAA
The DNA here is from genome assembly GCF_009650575.1 of Pseudomonas sp. MNR3A. Taxonomy (NCBI): domain Bacteria; kingdom Pseudomonadati; phylum Pseudomonadota; class Gammaproteobacteria; order Pseudomonadales; family Pseudomonadaceae; genus Pseudomonas; species Pseudomonas sp. MNR3A. The sequence continues at coordinate 345,500 of NZ_VZZS01000008.1, forward strand.
ATCAGAAAACAGTCCAAACGCTATTGCAGGGTATCCCGCTAGTCGCGCGAAAAGATTACTTCCCAAGAATTTCACAAGGCCGTTGCCAAATGCCATCCCCGGCGCTGTCGGACTCAATCTCAGCATCACGGCCTTCTGCGTCGCCCGGACGCTAACCAACGTCGCCGCAGCCGCGCCGATCACACCAAATATTGACGATGCAAACCCCAGTGTGTACTCCGGGGCAGAACTCTTCTGCAGGCTGTTATAAGCTGTTTTCAGTGAAATCACGTTGAACCACAGCATCCCTGCGTTCAACGCTCCGCCACTACCCGACGTAAGCAACCCAATAAAGTTGGGTTTCATATGCGCAGTGGTGGTCAACTCGATCGCTACCGTGCGGCTGCCCGAGATGCGCAGTTGCTTCATCTCTTCAACCTGGGCCATGCCCTTGTTCAAGTACTGTTCTACGGCTTGGCTGAACGGGTTATCCCGAATGGCCTGATCGGTGATCTGGTAGCGCGCCGCCAACAATCCCAATACCTTCTCGGCATTGGCTTCACGCGCTGCCGCCAGCACTTGCTGGCGCAGACCATGGCTGGTGTCCCAGCGGGTAGTGCCACGCAGCCGCTTGAGCACCACGGTGCTGACCGACTGTGCGGTGAGTTCGGTGATGCCGGCGCTTGCCGGGAAGCGGTCGGCCAATCCTTCGATTACGTTGTCGGCGGCGCCCAACAGGCCGCCGACCGCATCGGCTTTGTCCTTGAACGGGTTGAACGGTGCCAGGGCGGTGTACAGCGGGCTGTCGTGCTGATCGAGCCACTGCTCCAGGCGCCTGAACCGTGGGTCCTGATCTTCGCTCCCGGGGGTTGGCTGGCTCATGGGCAGAATCAGCAACGCCAGGATGATTTCCAGCCCGCGGGCGGAAGTGCGATCGTCGCGGTCATAGCAGGCCAGGGCGGCAGCCAGGCTATAAGGGTCATCGATGTGCTCGGCCTCTGCAGTGGCCAGCCAGGTGTCGTGATCATGGCTGGCTTGCAGTGCCAGGTCACGCAGGTGCGCCATGCGCTGATCAAGCGCATCGCGCTCGTCGAGGAACCGCAGGTATTTTTCAGTATCGATGCGCAGGCCCAGGCGTGCCCCGTTGGCGGAGTAATCTTCGTGGGTGAGGGCCAGGTAGCGTGCCGCGGCGGGTGAGTGGGCAGGGTTGTCGCGGGTTGGCTTCAACCTAAAACCGACCAACTGCGGCGAAGGCGCATCTGCCGGGTACAGGCTCTCCAACGTCTTGTTCAGCAGCATGGCCACCAAGTTGCGATGGTGAAAGTCGCGGCTCTGAGGGCTCACTTGCTCCACGTCCAGCTTGAAGCAGGACGGTAACCGCTGTTGCTCTGGGCTTTGCGCGGGTTGTGTGTGTTCCAGTTGCTCGGCAGGCATCAGGTCGCGCAATTGGTGCTGGTACGCCGAAACCGACAGGCTCAGGTCCAGGGCCATGCCTTCGGCGTCAGCGAGTGCCACCACCACCGGTACTTTTGGCTGCGACCACGGATAATGCCGAGCCGCTGCGCTGAGCGTGCCGACCGGCAAGGTATCGGCGACTGGGTGGCTGCTCCAGGTCAGGGGCATGCGCCGATTGGCCTGTTTGAAGTCTTCGACCCAGTTCTGCAATGCGCTGAGGGGCAATATATGGGGCTGGGAGGAGGGGGCCTGATTGCCGGCCACCAGCTCGGCCATGTCCAGCAGGCGCATGTGCCGTTTACGCAGGGCGGGCGAAGCGCTGATGCGGGCGGTGGTAGCGTTGGTCCACAAGTGGGGGCTGTAACCGATCCACACTTCCCTGGCTGACTCCTGGCAGGTATCTGCCCAAACCCAAGCCATGGTTTTGCCGGAACGATAGCGGTTGCGGCGGTGGTATTTCTCTAATCCCTGGTAGCCCAACTCTTTGTAATTCCCTTCTCCGTCGTATTCATGAATGACAAGCTTTTCGCCCAGAGAGCCTTTCATGAACACGTAGACGTATCCTGGGCGCAGGGCCCGCAGCGTATAGGCGCAATGCCGTAGCGGGGGCAGGCCCTGCTCCAGCTTGAAGCCTGCATCGGTATACAGGTAGGCAGGAGTGTCGGCGGCACGGGGCACGATCGCGTAGCGCACCGGCAGGATTGGAACGCGCGGGCTGCAGGCGGGGCCGGCAGTGGCACTGCTAACCGAAGCGTCAGTCATGAAGGGGCTCCTTGCTGTCAATCAGCGCTTGCAGTTGCCGAAGGCGCCCTTGGGGCGATTCTTCGAGGTTGGTGTAGATCTCCCCGGCCTGGTCATCGCTGATGATGGACATGTGTTTGGCCGTCATCCGGATGAACTGGCCGGCAACGTCCTCGTCACGAAAATTGAGCGCTTTGAGTTGCGGGAGCAGGGTTTCTATCCAGCGGCGGATTTCGGGCAAGGTACGGGTCGTGTAGGTCGGCATGGCCAATACCTCGTGTGCCAATGAGAGGACGAAGTGCTCGTGCAGGCCTGCCTGCAGCCGCTCCAGTTCATGTGCGCCAAGGGTCAATGCCGGGTCGGATATCGAGCGTGCAGCCGTCGGTCGGCGTTCGAGCGCCTGCCACTGGTGGGCGGGGCCCCAGTTGGTTCGCCATGCCAGCCGAGAGATGGGCCCCAGCCAGAGCTCGCGGTTGCGTTCATCCAGCGCACCCAGCCAGGCTGAGAGATGATCGGGTTTGAGATGAAACAGGGCGGCGCCCTGGTCCGGGAGCGTGACTTGCACAAGGCTGGTGAGGTGGCCAATCAGCACTTCGAGGTCAACTTCAGCGTCCAGCGCGATGGCACCGCCGATGGGCATCCAGGTCTCCATGGCATAGGTGCGGAGCTCAGGTGCTTTTGAGGTGTTTACCAGCAGAGGGCCGAAATCGTGCTGGTTATCTAGCGCGCTGCGCTTCCATGGCCATGCGTGCGGGGTATTTCGGCTGATGTTATGGATGAGGTCGAGTACCGAAGGGGCATAGGCGGGCATCCATTCGCCTTCCTGGGGAATGGGGCGATACGCCCAGTCTTCGAGTGTACTGGTCATGAGCAGCAAAAATTGGCAGTCGCAGGCGACATTGCCGTTGCCGTGTGGCTGCAGAAGCGCGGTGCTCATTGGCTTGGCCTTTTGATGCAGCGGCAATCGGGCAAGGGGCACGTGCCATCTGCGCGGCGTCCGCATAGGCGCTCGAGCGGTTTGCCGCTGACGAAGTCGCTGGCGATGGAGAAGGGATTTGTGTTGCCGCCTGGCGATTTGATTAGTTGTCCGTTGATATGGATGGTCGAGCCGTCCAGGGTGATGCCTGTCTCGTCAATTCGGAAGGAGCCACCAGGCCCTTGAATGAGCACAGTTTCCGTTGAACGCAGATCGTAGCGACGGGTGCGTCTGCGAATTTCAAGACTGGCCTCCAGCTCGGCGTGCCCTTCAACTTGCTGCTCCAGGTTGCCGCCGATGCGGGTGTGATGATTGGCAGTGATCTGTTGGTGGCAATGATTGCCGATGGTTTCAACACGGTCCTTGGCAACGGTGATTGTCTGGTTACGACCGACTTTCAGAAAAGCGTCATTGCCAATTGTGGCTCGCTCGTCGTTACCGACGGTCTTGTCGCGATGGTTGCCGATCAGGATGGACTCGTCGTTTTCGACCTGCTCCTTGCGGTCGTTGCCAATCTGTGTCGTCTCATCGTGCTTGACCACATTGTTCTGATCCCTCTCGGCATGAATGAACACCTCCTGCCGCCCCAACTCATCCTCGAAGCGCAGCTCGTTGAAACCATCCCCCTTGTGGGTCTGGCTCTTGATAGTCATGCGGGTCTTGTTGTCGGGCAGGTCGTACGGTGGCAGTTGATCGCCACAGTAAGTGCGCCCGGTAATCATGGGTTGGTCGGGGTCACCGTTGACGTACTGGATGATCACATCCTGACCGATCCGCGGAATGGCCATCGAGCCCCAACTACCACCGGCCCATCCCTGAGAGACGCGTACCCAGCAGGAGCTGAACTCGTTGTTCTCGCTCTCGCGATCCCAAGGGAAACTGACCTTGACCCGCCCCCACTCATCGCAATAGATCTCTTCGCCTTTCGGCCCGACCACGGTAGCCATATGCGGGCCGTCGATCCGCGGCTTTGCCAGAGGGGCAGGGCGCCATTCGGTGCGGCCGGGGATCAGCACGGCGGTCTGCTCGTACCGTGTGGTTTGATCGATACTGGTGGCCTCTTCCTGCAGGCTGGTGAGCTGGGTGCCTTCGTGAATGACCGTATTCACTCGCCAGTGCGCATTGAGGTCGGCTCGTGGGTGTCCGGTCAGCGTGAAGCTCAAGCCCGGTTGCAGGCGTACGTCATCACCTTCGACTTGCGCCAGTCGGACATCGTGACGCAGGGCCGTGATGCGGTTTTCAGTGAACGGTTTACCTACGACATCGCGCTTGTAGCGGCCTGGATAGTCGAAGTACTCGTACTCGCTGGACTGATGCTCCAGGAAGGGGCCAGAGGCGCGGTGTTCCTGGCGGTAGGCCGGGTTGGTGAAGGTGTGGTCGCGTTGCACCTGGCGTGCCGTGCGCACCTGTTCGCTGTAGTTCAAGCGGCGCAGACAGGGAATTGGCTGGTCGCCACCGCTGCTGGATTGATAGAGGACGGTGTTGGGATCTACCGGCTCATCGTCTTCGTAGAAACCTTCGTCTTCATCCTCGGCCTTGATGGCGCCATGACTGATCAACCCCAGCGATTGCAACCGATCAGTGATGATCAGCTTGTGCAGCTTTTCACTGTGGGCGAAGCGATAGACGAAGCCTTCTTCAGCAGCAAGGCGAGCGATGAACGCGAGGTCTGTCTCGCCGGCCTGAACACAGAATTCACGGACCTGGTGGTCCATGCTGCTGCGCAGTTCGTACTGGGCGATGCCCTGACGCTTGAGCATCAGTTCAAGAATTTGCGGCACGGTCTTTTGTTGGAAGATACGCCAGTTCGAACGCAAGTCGGCGCGGGCCAGTTGTGGCTCGACCAGCGCGTGATAGTAAGTGCGGTAGAAGCCGCTTTCAGCTTGGCTGAAACGGCTGACCAGGCCGTGCACGTAGCGCACGGGACGTTCGCCATTCCAGATGGTGAACAGCACCGGCTTGTCGAGCAACTGGCCGAAGTCAATGTCGTTTTCGTAGCTGATCAGCTGAAGTTCGAGCGTGAACGGCTGGCTGATACCTTCCTTGAGTGTGAACGAAACCACTTCGAATTCTGCTTTGCCCACGAGTGGCTGGAAGCTGTAACGCAAGTCAGATTGGCTAGGCATAGAAAATCCTTGTCCGCCGTCTGAATGAACGCAAAGCCCGGACAGGCATCACCTGCCCGGAGCATTCGCATGGATCAGGCGGCAGGCGCACGCCAGTCATCAGAGCCTTCGGTATTGGCCACATCGTGTGACCAGGTGATTTTCCGGTAGGCCAGCGCAACCTCGATCAGCTGCGTATAGTTTTCGTTCTCCTTGTCCTGGGCGTGCGGGAGCTCCGTGTTGATACTGACGATGGTCGCGTCTTCGAGTTTGGTGGTGAAGAAGTGCTCCTGTTTGCCCTCCACCGAGGTGCGATACCAGTTGATCTCAACGGTGGTCAGCATCTCACCGGTGGCCAGCGCCTGATACATCAGCGGCGTGGCCTTGTTCAGCGCGCTGGTGAAAATCAGCGGCTTGTGTACTCGTTGCCCGCTGGGTTGGCCGCTCTGGGGATCGGTAGGCGTGGTTACCTCGTGCTTGATTTCCTGCACCAGAATTTCATCTTCATGGCCTTGCTGGAAAACGTTGCCGACTGAATCAGCGGTGAATGCGCCAGCGGTGATGTTGCCTTGGGTTTTACCAATGATCTTGATGTAAGCGGGTGTTGGCATGGCAGTATCTCCTGCATCCATGTGGATAAAGCACGCGCACCTAGGTGGCGTGGCCATCGGGTACGATGGGCTTGTCAACGAGGCAGATGCCTCGCCAATTCGTTGAATTCCGTTGCCACGGGTGTCGGCGATCTACTGCTGCAAGATGCCGTTGAGCGACGCCAGCACCTCGGTGGTAATCAGGTGCAGGCGGTAGCTGTAGATGCCGTAGGCCACCGCCATGACTGCGGCGCAAATCACCAACGGGCTCCACCACGGCCATTGCCGGTTCATGCGGAAATTTCGCGGGGCGACGTTGGTGTAGGGATCACTGATCGATTCCGGTACGGGGCCGCGCAGCTCGCGGATGATTCCGTGAAGCTGGTGAATGAGCCCGTTGAGCGATTCTTCGCCTTTGGGCGCGACGGCGTACTTGCCTTTCAGGCCCAGGGACAGCGCGAAGTACATGAACTCCAGTGCGTCCTGATAACGCTTGGGTTCCTGCATAAGGCGCGAGAGCACGGTGAAGAACTTTTCCCCACCCCAGGTTTCGTCGTGGAAGATGCTGAGCAGGGGTTCCTGGCTCCAGCAGCTGGCTTTGCCCCAAGGCCGCTCCATGACCGCTTCATCGATGTAAAGGCACAGCCCGTAGGAGTACGCGAGCAACTGGCCATGCTCGTAGCCGTGCTGACGCATCTCTTCCCTGATGTTGTCGATCTGGTTGCGTACCTGTTGATGCACTTCCTTGATGTTGGGCAATGAATCCAGCGTGCGCAGGCGCATCACCAGGCCGAACAGGGGGGCGGCGGCGTCCAGCATCAAGTTTGAGAAGCCGCCCCGCAGTTGGAAGTCAGGGTCGGCGAGGTAGCCTTGAAAAGCAGGTTGTGCCTGCGCATGCGTGGCGGTGTCGGCGGAGGATTTTTTAGCTTCCTTACCTGCCGTGGCTATCGTATCGAAGAGGCCCCCGTTGCCATCCTGACTGTCGTGAATAGCATCCTTCATCTCATTCACTCCTGATTGCCCAGAACTGCAGTTCAAGCCCTGGAAACTCGCCGGCGACATGAATGCCGAAGCCACTGGACGTCTTCATGCCAGCCCAGGATGGGGCTCGACGGTCCAGTTCGAAGTAGGTGAACCCTGCGTGGAAGGGCAGGTCACGGGGCGCCACGGGCAGCGGCACCAGTGGAATACCCGGAAGTTGCAATGGCACAGCTTCGTTCAACGATTCCAGCGAGACGACTTTGGCCTTCTGCACGAACATCTGGCGCAACGTGTGCGGTGGCAGATTGGCGCGTACCGCCAGGATGAAGTCGGCCTGGTCGATCAGGCGTCGGTCTTCCAGGGTGGTCGTCATCACGCCGTACTCCAGCATTTGCAATGGCAACGAGACGGCTCGGGGTTGCAGCACCGTGCTCAGTGCCCGGCGCAGGGTGTCTTCCAGCGGTTTGAACGACGTGCGCAGCGCGGTGTGGTGATAGGTGGGGTACTCCTGTGGCAGCCGCGTCTCGTCGGTGAAGGTGACGAACTCGCCACAGGCCTGGCTCATGCACAGGTACAACTGCTCGGGATGGGTCTGGCCTTGCCTGGCCAGATGCTGGAAGCACGGCCACCAGCGGTTCATGGCCTGCAGCAGGTTGAAGTCGCGGATGTCGGCGATGCCCGACTGCCCAGAGGCACCGATGCGGGCGGCCAAGTTGCGTGCGCGTTCGCGCAGGGTGTTGGTGATCTCTTCAAGGAAGCGCTGCAGCGCCGGTACGGCGCGCACCGAAACGCTGGTGGGGTAGAACCCTTCGTCCAGTTGCAGGCTGCCATCGGGGCGCCGTTCCAGAATACGAGTAACGGCCAGGCGGGTGTAGGCGCTGCTGTCTTCGGCCTTGCGCTTGAGCTGCAGGTTGGGTACTGCCAGGTCGACCTGTACCAGGTCACCGTCTGCGCTGTGGGTGTCCTTGATTTCCTCGGCCTGGGCGCTGTAACGGAAGTTGGCGGCGTTGTCGGGCCAACTCACCTCCCGGCCGCCTTCGGTGCGCAGTGGCAGGCACAGGTAGATCTCGCTGTCTTTCGTCCCGTCGTCCTCGATCTCCAGTGGTGGAGGTGGCGGCAGGTCGGCGGGGATATCGAACACTGTGCCATCTGGCATGATGCCTCGCGCACGGGTGATGGCGATCTTGCCCAGGCTCAAGTACTCGTCGTTCAACTGCAGTTCGCTGAACCCATAGAACGCCGCATTGAGGCTGCCCAGGCGTTGGTGCAGGGCTGCTTCGCTGGCTCGGGCCGCCTGTTGAAAATGCTGCGGTTTGACGAACAGGCCTTCAGGCCAGAGGACGGGGTTGCGTGAACTCATGAGCGCTCCGTGTCAGCGTGAGTAGGTGAGGTAGTCTGGCGTGGCATCAGTCTTCCTCCTTGAGCTGGACCTGTGTGTCGTTGAGCAACACCGACAGGATGACCTGGTGGCCGCGAGGGGGAATGCGCAGCACTTGGCTCCAGGTGGCGTTTTCCTGATTGCGGTAGTCGGCGATCACCGCGATGAAGCGGGTTTCGGGATCGATGGGCGCAAAGGGAATGAACTTGAACTGGCCAGGTCGCAGCAGGTAGTCGTCATCGCGGATGTAGGTGCTGCGCAATGCCTTGGGCGGGTCTTTGTCCAGCAGTTCGTAAACGCTGTTGCGCAGTAGCGAGTCATCACGCAGCTGCAGGATCTTGATCGCCATGGGCGTAGCGACAGGCTTGGCGGCCACGGTGGTGGTGTGGGGTAAGGTGAGGATCACGGTCGGGTCGTCATAGCTGCCGGGGGTGCTCTCTTCCATGGGCGAGCGCAGTAGGTCATCGTCCTCGTCCTCTGGCATCGCGACCGGCGACATGGCGGGGAACTGTTGCTGGAGGTATTCGAGCAGGGTCCCGACTTTTTCGGTCAAGGCGTAAGGGTCACCCGCGCTCAAGCTGACGGCGTAGGGGCTCGGTTCCAGGGCGCCAGGCTGCTCGACGGGTACTTCGACGCTGTGAGCGTTGCCGTTGAGCGTTGGGCTGGCGTTGATGCTGAACGCGACTTGGGTGGGGTGTTCCTTGGGCGGGCCGACGGGCACCGAGGGGTCCACGATGACTTGGCCGATCTTGCTCAGAGACGTGCAGCCTGAGAGTCCGATCACTGCCATCAGCACAGCGGCTGCGAATGAGTAACGGGTCATGGGTGTTTTCCTGCAATCAGGCTTTCCAACGGGTTCTGCTGCGCAGGTCCTGTCACAGTGTCCAGCGCCGCCAAGGGGTCGCTGCCAACCCCTGGTTCGAAGGCCGAGCAGATTTCAATGGCGGCCTCGCGCGTGGCGCAAACCGATTGCCAGCTCTGAGCGGGTACATCGAGCAGCCATTGATCAAGGGTTCTCTGCTCAGGGCTGAACAGATCCTCCAAAGAGCGCACATCCGTATGCGAAAGCTGAGCCAGCAGTCTGAGAGCGCCAATGCGCAGTCGGTCATCGTCGAGCAGTCGCCTGGCGGTGAGCGATTCCAGGCTGTCGAGACTGTCGTTCAGATAGGTGCGCTGACAGAGGTCGATGACACAGAAGCTGCCTTCGAGCCAGCGAATCTCGCAGTGGATTGGTGCGACGCTCCCTTCGCGATCATTGATCCGCCAGGTGGCCTCTGCGCTGCCGATGGTGCCGCCAGCGCAATCGAACTGGTGTCGAACCGTGACGTCGTGCGGCAACTGTTCAAGGTTGATGATGCTCAAGGTCAAGGTGCTCATGAGCGCCCCCGAAACCGCACAACCGGGGCGATCTGACCGTGGCGATCATCGACGAAACTGGTCCAGCCCAGGTAGGCGCCTTGGCTGGCGTGCAGGCAAAAGGGCGATAGGGCGTTCTGCTTGAGGCGCAGCTCCAGGTCGTAGGCCAGGCCGTCGCGCAGCAGGAAGTCGATCAGTGCACGCAGGCGATTGAAGTTGATGCCGCTGGGCAACAGGTCGCGCAGCTGATCCTGGTCGAGTTCACTGATCACGATGGTGAACTTGCTGCTGCGAGTACGCGTGCGGCTGCCGACCATAAAGGAGCTGCCGAGCTCGCCATTGCTGCGGCCCAGGCTCACCAGTTGCTGGGCCGTGGTGGGAACCAGGCGGGTTTCGAACTCGCGGATCTGCACCTGCTTGAGGTCGAAGCAGTGGGCGATGATGCCGGCGACGGTACCGGGCGCACGGCTGCGGCTGGCGATGACGCCGGCGAAGCTGAGCAGCCGGCTCCAGGGCAGCGCCGTGTCGCCGCGCAGTTGTTTGTCATTCAACCCGAGCAGGGCAAAGATGTACTGGGAGAAGCCATCGCTGGCACCCGGCTGGAAACGAATGTAATAGCGGTACTTGCGCCAGATGCGGTGCAGCAGGCTGAGCAGGTAGTGGTTGAAGAAATCGAAGAACGCAGGCCGCACACCGATGCCGTGCGCATGCTCATACGCCACTTGCTCCAGGTAGTAGGAGGGCAGGGGTGAGTCGGTGCCATGCAGCCCCATGAACGTGGTGCACACACGATAGCGGTCTGCTTCTCCAGGGATGCGTTCAGCTTTGTACACATCGGATAGCGGAAAGGTCAGCCGTGGATCACAACCCAGCCGCACACGTAGCCGAGTGGCTTCGTCCGGCCAACGCGGTTCCAGGTCATCCCCGTGCAGGCCATGCAGGCGCTCCAGCAGCTGGAAGAAGTTGTATTGGTGCGCATCGGCGAGCAACTTGTCGGCTAGATCAGCGGTTGCTTGCCGGTCTGGATTGGCCATGTGTAGTGCTCGTTGTTGGTGGTGTTGATCACTTCCAGTTGATGGAAGGAATTGATGCTGGCGTACAGGGCGAAGAAGTGCGCGAGCACGCAACCGAACAGATACAGGTCGCCCTCGCAGAGAAATGCCGCCTGATCCAGCTTCAGCCGTGTGCGTAGCCCTCGAATGGGTTGGCCCTTGATCAGCCAGTCCAGAGGTTGCGTCTGAACATCCCGGATCCCTTCGAGGCGCTTGTGGGTGGTGCGCGTCTGCTGCAGGTCGTGCAAGGCCACGAAGTCATAGGCGCGAATGACCGCTTTCAGCGGTTCGGATGAAAGCAGCGACAGGTAGTTGAGCGACATGTTGGAAATCAGAGCCCACTGCAGCTGGCCGTCCAGTACCGGTCGATAGGGGCGAGTGGGCACGCAGATATTGGTGTACGTCGCCAGCGGTGGTGTTGCTTCAGTGAGGGCATTGATGTCATCGATGCCTAGCGCCAGTGGCAGGTTGCGGTTGGTGCAAGTCAGGTCGATGGATGCAGTTTCCAGCTCACCGATGTAAGCGTTGGCATCCGCTCGCACGAAGGCGATGCGATGAGTCACGCCGTCGCCCAGCAGGGACTCTTCAAGTGTGTAGCGGTAGTACAGCGCTGTGCGCCCTTGAACATGCTCGATCTCGTGGGCGAACGACTCGAAGGGACGGAAGGTACGTAGGTGTTCGCCGGTACTTCCGTCGGTGGTCGTGCGAGTGCTGATCACCCGATCGACACTGAATATTTCATAGGCGTGCCGCTCTTCACCTCTGGGAATGAGATCAAAAGGGGCGTGCTGGTTGGATAGGTCGATAGGTTCGGCGCTGTGGCTGAACAGGTTTACAGCGGGGGTGCAGAATAGGCTGAAATCCCCTTTGCCGATGCGCAACGAGTCAGGTAGCTGGCGGGTGAAATGAAGTTCAAGGCCCACCTGCCGAGTGGCTTGATCGGGCCAGACCTTTTCCAGCCCGGTTATGCTGAAAAAGTGGAAGCGCTTGGGAAATACAAAGTACTCCTGCAAGATCCGATAGCCGTCGAAAACGTTCTGCGGGTAAGGCAGCAACCCTTCGTTTGAGCTGAAGCCTGGGAAGATGATGCTGCTGGCTGGCAGCCGACGGACCTCGCCATTGATCGTCACTGCGGCATGCTTGAGGTACTGCGCGATCCAGAGGTACAGCGTGCGGGCAGTTTCGGTGTCGCCGCTCAGGTGGAAGTCCAGGCTGTCGCAGCCGAGAGTACTCAACGGTCGCTCGACCAAGGTGCTTAGGTCGATGCGCACCACCGAACTGTCGAGCGTCTGGGTGGCGTTCACTGCTTCGATCTCGAAGGGATGGATGTCCACCGCCATGCAGGTGCGAAATTCGCAGGACACCCCATCCACAGCTCTGGAAAACAGCCGCGAGCTCCTCGGGATCCGCTGGGACTGACTCAGTGCCTGCTTGCGTGGCGTGAATTGGATGATCGTGGCGCTCGGCAGCGGCCGCAGGTAATTGGGCCACAGCAGTTGCAGCATGGGGTGCGTCAGTTCAGGGAGGTCGTCTTCCAGCTTGAGCCGCAGCTTGGCGGTGAGGAAGGCAAAGGCCTCCATCAAACGCTCGACATCCGGGTCGCTACCACCCTTGCCGAGCAGTCGGGCAAGCTGTGGGTTGTCTTCGGCGAAGTCGTTCCCCAGCTCATGCAGGTAACGCAGCTCTTCGCTGAATCTTTCCTTGAGCGACATAGGTCACCTCACTCGGGTGTGGCGGTTATGGCCGTTGACCAGCAGTTCCAGTTGCAGCTGTTCCGTGTGGTTGTTGACCTGCACGTGACAGTCCAGCCTGAAATGCAGCTCCAGCGGGGCGTGACAATCGGGCACGGCTTTGAGCGAGCGCACTTGCACGCGTGGCTCGAAGCGCTGGATGGTGCGGCGGATGTCTGCGCTCACTTGCTGCAGCAGGTCGCCACTACTTGCGTCGTGCCCATTGAAGTCACGCAGGCCCAGCTCAGGGCTGCTCTGTGAGCAACCCTGGCGAGCGTTGAGCAGTGTTTCCAAGTGACGCTTGATGGCCGCGAACTTCTGGGTCGCGTTTTCTTGCCTGGAGGGCTTGCGGTTTGCGAGCTGATCGGCCACCAGTCGGTCAAAAAATCCGCTCATTGGGTATCAAGCCGTCCGACCAGGGAGATTTCGAAGTTCGCCCCCATGTACTTGAAGTGCGGGCGCACGGCGAGCGACACCTGGTACCAACCCGGATCACCGGGGACGTCCGATACCTCGACTCTAGCGGCTCGCAGAGGCCGACGGCTGCGCACATCGGCCGAGGGATTCTCCTGGTCGGCGACGTACTGCTTGATCCACTTGTTGAGCTCGGACTCAAGGTCACGGCGCTCCTTCCAGCTACCGATCTGCTCGCGCTGCAATACTTTGATGTAATGGGCCAGGCGGTTGACGATGAACAGATAGGGCAGTTGGGTACCGAGCTTGTAGTTGGTCTGCGCTTGCTGCCCTTCCGGGGTCTTGGGGAAGTTCTTCGGCTTTTGTACCGAGTTGGCGGAGAAGAATGCTGCGTTGTCGCTGTCCTTGCGCATGGTCAAGGCGATGAAGCCTTCTTCGGCCAGCTCGAACTCCTTGCGGTCGGAAATCAGCACTTCGGTGGGGATCTTGGCCTGCAGTTGGCCCAGGGACTCGTACAGGTGCACCGGCAGGTCCTCGACGGCGCCGCCCGACTGCGGGCCGATGATGTTCGGGCACCAGCGGTAGCGGGCAAAGCTGTCGTTGATGCAACTGGCCAGTAGGAACGCCGAATTGCCCCACAGGTAGTTGTCGTGCTTCCCGTCGATATTCTCGTGGTAGTGATAGCTCTGGACGGGGTTTTCCTGCGGATGATAGGCCGAGCGGAGCATGAAGCGCGGACCGGTCAGCGCCGTGTGGCGGGCATCTTCGCTTTCACGGAACGCACGCCACTTGGCATGCCGCGGGCCGGCGAAAATGTCCTTGATCTCTTTCAGGTTGGGTAGCTCTTCGAAGCTGCTCAGGTTGAAGAAGTCGGGGGACGGGGCTGCGAGGAAAGGGGCGTGCGACATGGCACCGACGGAGGCCATGTAGCTCAGCAGTTTGATATCGGGGGAAGAGGGGCCGAAGTTGTAGTTGCCCACCATCGCTGCAACCGGCTCGCCGCCAAACTGACCGTAACCCGCGGTGTAAACGTGTTTGTACATTCCGCTGCAGGTGATATCGGCAGCATTCTCGAAATCATCGAGCAAGTCTTCCTTGCTGACATGCAGGACTTCGAGCTTGATGTTCTCGCGGAAGTCTGTGCGATCAACCAGAAGTTTGAGGCTGCGCCACGAAGACTCAAGTTGCTGGAATTCAGGCTGGTGCAGGATCGCATCCATCTGTTTGCTGAGTACCCGATCCACTTCGGCAATCATCTGATCGACACGGTGTTTGTTGATTAATTGATCTGGGTCATTGCTTTTAAGGATTTCAGCAATAAAAGCCGAGACCCCTTGTTTGGCGACTTGATAACCCTCTTGTGCCGGAACCAGTTGAGTCTCTGCCATGATCTGGTCGAGCAAACTGGCTGTGCCCAATGTGTCGATAGTTGCCTCAACGGTCACGGTAGTACTGTTTTGCTTAGGCATGGGACGCTCCGCTGTCTCAGTCTTCTTTTGGTGCTTCGAGCACCAGATCCAGTTCCTGGGCGAGCTGCTTTCGGGCGTGCTCGTTGCTCAGCAGGTGCTGTAGTTGCTTGCGAAACGCAGGCACATTGCCCAACGGCCCTTTGAGGGCAACCAAGGCTTCGCGCAGCTCCAGCAGCTTGTTCAGCTCCGGTACCTGGCGGGCGATCCGGTCTGGCCCGAAGTCGTTGATCGACCGAAACTGCAACTGCACGGCGAGCTCTGTGCCTGGTGCTGCGTTGAGCATGGAAGGTACGGACATGCCCAGGCTTACGTCGGCGTCGTTCAGCACGTTGTTGAAGGTGTGTTTATGGATGCGCATGACTGGACGGTCTTCCAGCGCACGGTTGTCATCCAAGCCGAAATCGCCCATGACCAACATCTTGTGGGGAAGCTCTATTTCGGCCTGTTCATCTCCAGTGGCCGGAACATATTTGATATTTATACGTTCCTTGGGCGCGACTGAACCAATATTTTTAGCCATATGATCTGTCCTTAGTCTGTAGGAAGTTTCCGTGATTACTGAAATTTCCTACATTGTCTTGTGGGAAAGTTCTTTCTGGAATGCGCGGATTTTTACTGTGTTGTTAGGAGGGGATTCCATCTATAAAAACCTTGCATCGCATGGAGTTATTTGGTCGAGCGAGAATTTGTAACATAATATTTGTTTGTTATTTGTCGTGCTTATGGCCTACGATTTCGCCAGTTTCCAGGTGGGTTTAAATATTGAGTTGTGCGTAAGCCTGGTTTTGGATAATTAAGAATCTAGCGCGAGAAGTTGCTTGCAGTGATTAACCGGATTACATGCGGTGTAGGAGTATTCCTGCTGTTTGGTTGTATGCCGATGGACGCATACGCTGATCAAGATTGCCCGCGGATCGTGTCTAACCTCGAGCGCCTGGCATGCTTTGACAAGTCCGCCGGAACACCGCCTCGCGTTGAGCCGGTGGAGTGGTCCGCGCCAGAGCAGGACTCACCCACGGTACGCCGCGTGTTGACTCACGAAGCAAGCCGGCCGCCAGAGGACCTGACGTTTCGCCTCAACGCTCAAGCGGAGGGCTTGCTGATTTCCGCGCCCGCCATCGCATCGGCAACGCCGGCTCCGTACCTGGTCATCAGCTGTGTGCAGAACATCTCCAGGTTGCAGTTGGTGCTCGGCCGCCCTGTCGATGTGGGACGGGTGAACGTGCGGTTGCAGGGTGAGCAGCGCGCGACCCAAGCGACGCCATGGCAGGTGATGGAAAACGGTCAGGTACTCGACGCTGGTCGAGGTTTACCGGGAATCGAGCAGATCAAGCAACTGATCGGCGCTCACCGCATCCACGTCCAGAGCGACAACCCGGCCGTCGATGGCTTGATCTTTGACGCCCAGGGACTTGACCCGCTCATCAATGAGGCGCGCAAGACATGTCGCTGGTAGCACAGGTTTCGGCTGAAGAGATCGCCCGGCTGCTTGCGCCGATCGACCCACAGACACCCGCTGGCCTGTTTGATGTGGAGGACGAGACGTACCAGGCCATAGACCAGGAGATGGTCAAGCTGGGTGGGCTGCAGGAAACCTCGATCGACTGGGTCTACATCGAAGAGGCGTCCCGGCAGTACCTGAGCGAGCAGTGCAAGCACTTGCGGATCGTTGCCCACCTGAGTGCGGCATGGCTGCGCAATGGTTGCTGGGAGCGCTGGGGGTTCACCTTGGCATTGTTGGCGGGCGTTGTTGAGCGCTATTGGGAAACCGCTCATCCAAAGCCCGGCCCCAAGGGCTACCTGGGCAAGCGCAAGTTGGTCGGGATGATGGTCACCCGCTTGATCGAGGCGCTGCCGCAGCTGGACCGCTTTACCTACAACGCCTCTCATGCCGCAATGGCTGAGGACGGATTGAAGCGTCTGCAGCAGCAACAACACACCGCGCTGCTGGATGCCGCTGCTCTGGACGAGCTCGAGTGCTTGTTACGCAAACACCTGGAGCTGGCCATCGGGGCTGGCGAGCCTATCGCGCCTGCGGCTTCTACACCCAGCACCAAACCTGCATCCCTGGCGCAAGTCATCGCCACGCCAGTGCCGCGGGTGTCGCTGGGCAATGAGCGAGAAACGCGGCGTGCGGTATTGAGCATGGCCGAGCTCATCAATCAACAGGACCCCTATGACCCTACCGGCTACCAGTTACGCAGATTCGGCCTGTGGGCACACATTCAGGTTGCGCCGCAGACCAGGCAGGGCAATCGGACGGAGCTGATGGCCGTTCCGCAGGATATCGCCGGTGATTATGAAGAGGCTATCGCGGGTACGACGATTGACGCGGCGTTGCTGCAGCGGATCGAAAAGAGCGTAACGGCTTGCCCTTACTGGATTCGCGGCAGCTTCCTCGCGGCAACTGCCGCAACCCGGTTGGCCATGGGCGAAGTGGCGGAGGCCATTCGCGCTGCCACCGCACGGTTCGTGCTGCGCATGCCAGCGTTGCAGCAATTGTGCTTCAGCGACGGCCGGGTATTCGTGGATGACCAATGCCTGGCCTGGCTCAAGGGCTCCCAGGGGCAATCCGATCAGGACGCCGGCGCGCAGGAGTTTGCAAGCCTGCGCGAAGAGTTGACCGGCCAACTGGAAACCGCTGGCGTCGAACCGGTTCTGCTCAGACTGCAGGGAATGCAGGCGGATTTGCGAACGCCTCGGGAGCGCTGCCATACCACGGTGATCGCTGCTGACTTGCTGGCGGCGCGGGGAGTGTCCTGGCTGGCGCAGGACCTGTGCGCAAGCGTTGCCCGGACGATGCAGCACACCACCGCCAGCGCCTGGGAGCCAGAGGTCTTTCAGCGGCTTCAGCAGTATGCCGCCCCCCAGTTGCTGGTTGAACGGAGCAAGGAGCAGGAGTCTTGATGAAGCAATTATGGACGCAACTCAAAGGCTGGGGCTTGCCGCTGGTAACGCGTATTGGTCTGGCGATGCCGTTGCTGCTTGCGCTGGGTGCTGTGCTGATGCTCGTTACCATCTGGTGGCTCGGTCCGCAATGGACGTGGCGTGAACAGCAACCGTTGGCCAGTGTGGCTCATCGAGGGCTGGCAAGCCTGGTGCTTGTGCTGGTGCCACTGCTGTGCTGGCTGGTTGTGCTGCGCGGGCGTAATCGCCGCCTGCAGGCAGAGCGCAATCAGGCTGTGGCCGCGGAGCTGGATCAAACGTTGCCGTTCGTTCAAGCGCAAGAGAAGGCATTGGACCAAGGGCTTTCGCGATTTCTGCACAATGCCGGTGGGCGACGCGCCTTGTACCGATTGCCCTGGTACCTGGTGGTGGGTGACCAGCACGCGGGTAAAACCAGCTTCATCGACCGTACCGAACAGAGTTTCTCTCTGACTCGCATCGACAAGGCGCAGGCGCGTGGCCGACAAGTGCAAGCGCTGGCGTACCCGATCGGTTGGTGGGTGAGCAACGATGCGGTGATCATTGATCCGCCGGGCGCCTTCATCAGTCAAGAGTCGCGATCGGTTTCGCCGGGCGAAGCGGCAGAGGCACCGGCAGTACCGCCTGGTACCCCGGCCAGGTTGTGGCAGCACCTATTGGGTTGGCTGGTACGCAACCGCAGCCAGAGAGCTCTCAACGGCGTGGTGCTGGTTGTCGACCTGCCTGCGCTACTGCACGGCACGCCAGAGCAGCGCGTTGCACTGGCACATGTCTTGCGCACCCGCTTGTATGAGTTGAGTAGCCAATTGGGCTCGCGCCTGCCGCTGTATGTGGTGCTGAGCAAGTTCGATCTGTTGGATGGTTTTGACCAGCTTTACGCAGGGGTTCCCGCTGCCTCCCGGGAAAAGATGCTGGGCTTCACCTTCAAGCTCGATGCGGCTACGACCTTCGACGCCTGGTTGGACGAGTATGGCGACTACTACGATCAATTGATCAGCCAATTGTTCGAGCAGGTGGTGGATCGCCTCGATACGTTGGGCGGCGCGTCACTGCGCGCGCGTCTGTTCTCATTGCACGCTCAGTTGGTCGGGCTGCGTCCCATACTGCTGGGCTTCCTGAAAGAAACGCTGGCAAGCGATCGCTTCACCACGCCGGCCCTGGTGCGCGGCGTGTACTGGTCTTCGGTCGTACAACAAGGCGACATGCTCAATGCGTTCGTTCGTGAGGCGGCACAGCCCTACAAAACGACGCCTCCGCTACTTGAAGGCAAGACCCAGGGCAAGGCGCTGGCCTATTTCATCCAGCACGCGTTCAGGCGGGTCATCTATCAGGAGGCCGGGCTTGCCGGCGACAACATCAGAGTGGCGCGCGGCAAGCGGCAGTTGCTCTGGGTTGGAACGGGTGTCGGTGCACTGGCTGTTTTCGTCTCAATAGCCAGCTGGCAACGCTACTTCGATATCAATGGCGCCAAGGCTGCCAACGTGCTCGCCAAAAGCCAGGAATACAGTCATCACCAAGTGGATCAGCGCCTGGATCCGACCGGGCGCAACCTATTGGAACCGCTGGACCAGATTCGCGACGCTGTGTCGGTGTTTGGCGACTATCGTGCCGCGTGGCCGGGTGTGGCTGATCTAGGTTTGTATCAGGGACGTGCTATCGGACCCCGCGTCGATGAGGCCTACCTCAGTTTGCTCTCGAAACGTTTTCTGCCGGCCTTGGCCAGTGGGGTAATTGAGGCCATGGATGCAGCGTCCCCAGGCAGTGAGCAGCAAATGGCAGCGCTCAGGGTTTACCGGATGCTAGAGGACCGGCGCAATCGCCGACCCGAATGGGTCGAGGACTGGATGGCCCGCCAGTGGCAGCAAAAGTTTCCCGGCCAAGGGCAACTGCAACGTGACCTTATGCGGCACCTGAAGTACGCCATGGCCTATGCCGATACCGAACTGCCGCAGTACAAACAGCGTATCGCCGAGGTGCAGCAGACCTTGCGCAGGGTGCCACTGCCAGAGCGAGTCTATGCGAGCCTCAAGCAGCAGGCAGGGGAGCAGTTGCATGCAGGTCTGGACCTGCGTCATCAGGTTGGGCCAGCGTTCGATGTGGTGTATCAGCCCGCTGTCGGTGCCAGGCAGGGTGAAGGGCTGTTGCTGGCACCAATGCTTACCGCCAAGGGCTTCAAGGAATACTTCGAGCCGCGCAGCCAGCGCTTCGCCGAATTGGCGATGGTCGACGAATGGGCGCTGGGTGAGCGCGGCCAGCTTGATTACTCGGATGCCGACCGAGAGGCGCTGGGAGAAAGGCTGCGCAGCTTGTACAGCGCTGATTTCATCGACAGTTGGCGGCGGGCCTTGAATGCCTTCTCGGTGGCTGACTTCCGCGATCTGGATCATGGGGTTGAGGTGCTGCAGCAGTTCATCGGTCCAGCCGCACCCCTGCATCGACTGTTGGAGACTGTAAAGGACAACACTTCGCTTTCAGCCGCTGTGGGCATTGAGATCTCTGAGGATGCTGAGGCGTTGCGGCCGAGAGTCGGCAAACCAGAGCAACAACAGGCGTGGGCAATCCAGCGTACTTTTGCAGGGCTGAGCACCCTGCTGCGGGCATCGGGCGATAAGCCCAGCTACTACGATGAAACCCTGGGCGCCATTGCGGCTGTCCATGACTATGCCAAGGCGGTGCAGGACAGTCCGGACAGAGGTAAGGCTGCACTTCGGGCCGTGCATCAACGTTTCGCAATGACAGGGCAAGATCCAATCAGCACCTTGCAACGAGTCGCCACCGGCTTGCCCGAGCCGATCAACCACCAGGTCAGGAAAGTGGCCGATCAAACGGCACAGGTGCTGAACGTCGAAGCGCTGCGCGAACTGGAGCGGCGCTGGGATGCCGAGGTGTATAGCTTCTTCCAGCAGCGTCTGGCCGGACGCTATCCCTTCGTGGTACGAGCGCCCGATGCTTCCCTGGACGACTTCGAAGCGTTCTTCGGACCGAAGGGGCGGCTGCAGCAGTTCAATGATCAATATCTCAAGGTCTTCCTGAAGGATAACCTCGAAGCCTTGCAGGCCGGCGAGCAAGGGCACCCGCTGATTCGCAGCGACGTGATTGAACAGCTGGAGTTGGCAGATCGCATCCGTGAAACCTTCTTCGATCAGCGCGGCAACCTGAGCGTGCAGTTCAGCATCGAGCCGCTGGGGCTCAGCGCCAACCAGCGCACCAGTCTGCTGGATCTTGATGGGCAGCTTATTTCATACACCCATGGTCCACGCCAGATCACCGGTATCGTCTGGCCCAACACCTTGGGGCAGCACGTGCGTAGCAACCTGACTTTGCTCAGACAGAACGGCAATAGCAGTAGTTTGGAATACCGCGGCCCCTGGTCGATGTTTCGTTTGCTCAGCCGCGGATCGCTCAATGGGCGCACGGCGACCAGTGTGGACCTGAGCTTCAGGACCGGCGATGGCGTGATGCGTTATCGGCTAAGCGCTGAGAAGGCTTTCAATCCCATTACTCAACAGCCGTTCAAAGGTTTCCGGCTGCCGCGTGGACTGTTGCAGCAATCGCCCAGGTTGGCGCCAACCACGCAGGCTGGCCTATAAGCGATGTAAGGGACTCGCTCATGCAAATGCATGAGCGAGTGAGACCTTTGAAATGCTGTGCGCAGGCCATAGGACAGCTGGAAAGGGGCATGTACAAGGTGCGTAAGGACAGGTCGGGATATCCGGTGTGCTCATCAAGCAGCTACCCATGGAAATGCGGTAGTACGAAGGTTCCCAACTCCTCCAGTGTCTCGTCCAGCGGGCGGCAGGCGTGGCGCAAATGCAGACCAATATGCGCCACGCCTGCCGCGCGCATGGCCTCGAGTTCGGCAATCAACCCCTTGCGCCCGACCTTGCAGCCGAAGCGGTGGCGCTCCAGCCGCGCCTCGGGATTCTCATCCAGGTCCAGGTGAATGAACGACACGTATGGCTTGTCTCCCGCCACCTCACGCCACACTGCAGCGCGATGCATGTGTTCGGTCGGGGTGCCAGGGTAGGCCAGCCAGCCGTCCAAGTGCTCGCCGACCCAAGCGGGGCTCTGTTGCGCCAGGCCTGCCATCAGTAGCGGGAAAGACCGCTGCGGCCTTGGTAGCACTTCGACGCCACTGGTCGCTGGCGGTCGGCAGGCCCAGTGCATCGCCGTAGATCATGGTCGGACAGAACGCGATGGCCCGGATGCCCAGCTCCACGTCGGCATTGCGCACGCGTTGGTTGATCGCGACACGGTCGCGACGAATGTCCATCGGCTCGAACGGCGTCTCGTCGGTGAAGATCGCCTCCCGTTCATAGGCACCCCACGCGTCGTCGCCGACCACGCTGGAGCCGGAGGTGTGGATGAACGCTTTACCACTGCCGCGCAGGGCGTTGATGAAGGTCTCGACGCTGGCAAGGTGGTCCGAGTCGGCGGTGTGCACCAAAAATCATGTGTCCAAGACAGCCGGGACTCGACGCTCAGAAATAAAAGTTTTGTGGTAATGCTTTTTAAATATTTCTGGTTATAACCGCGGCTCGCTAAAGTAGCGTCACCTTCCGATCGCCACCTACGCTGGAACTCCTTGCCATGAGCGGCCCCCAGGGACATTCGAGCCCGATCCTGACCTTCCCCCAAGGTGAAAAGGATCCCCTGTCGATTCGGGCCAAGGCCCTGGTCTTCGCCGATCCGCGTTCGCGCCAACTGCTGGAGTTTCTGCAAAGGGTCGGGCCCAGTGAAGTGCCCGTGCTGATCAACGGTGAGACCGGCACCGGCAAGGAGCTGGTCGCCCGTTACCTGCATGCGGCCAGCGGCCGTCGTGGCGCCTTCGTGGCGGTCAATTGCGGGGCGATCAGCGAAACGCTCGCCGAAAGCGAATTCTTCGGCCATGAGGCCGGGGCCTTTTCCGGCGCCACGGGCCGTCGTGCCGGCTGGTTCGAGGAGGCTGACGGCGGCACCCTGTTTCTCGACGAGATTGGCGATCTGCCGCTAGCGCTGCAGGTCAAGCTGTTGCGTGTGCTGCAGGAGCAGGAGGTGGTGCGGGTCGGCTCGCGCAAGCCCGTGAAGATCGACATCCGCCTGGTAACCGCCACCAACGTTGACCTGGAGCAGGCGGTGGAGGCGGGCAACTTTCGCCTGGACCTCTTCTATCGCATCAACGTCGCTCAGGTCGCCGTGTTGCCATTGCGCGAAAGGCCCCTCGACATCCTGCCGTTGGTGGAGCACTTTCGGCGGATCTACAGCGCGCGCTTGAACATCAGTGAACCGATGCTCTCCGAGTCGGCGACCCAGGCACTGCTCGACTATCCCTGGCCGGGCAATATCCGTGAGCTGGAAAACGTTGTGCACCTGGCACTGCTGGTGGCCGGCGACAAGCCGATCCGCCCGGAGCACCTGAAGTTTTCCGCTGGGCTGAGTGTGGCCAGGGCCAGTGCGGGCAACGTGCACACGCTGCCCCAGGAGGTGATGCGCGAACAGTTGCTGCGCTTGTTCGAGGTCCCTGGAGAGGCGTTGCTGCACGACATCGAAGACCTGATCGTGCGCGAAGCGTTTGCCTATTGCGGCTTCAACCAGCTGCGCACGGCGGCGTTGCTGGGCATCACCCGCAATGCCATGCGCACCTTGCTGGTCAATCACGGCATGCTCAAGGGCCGCACGCCGGGCTGATCCGCCGCAACAACGGCACCAGCTCGGCCCCCAGGTGAATTGCCTCTTCCAGATGCGGGAAGCCCGACAGCACGAAACACTCCACGCCCAGTTGGCTGTAGGCTTCGATCCGGTCGGCGACCTGCTGGTAGCTGCCCACCAGTGCAGTGCCCGCGCCGCCCCGGACCAGCCCGACCCCGGCCCAGAGGTTGGGTGAAACCTCCAGCTCACGCGCCCGTCGTCCACGGCCCTTGACCAGCCCGGTCTGGCGCGACTGGCCGACCGACTCGTAGGCGGCCATCTGCAGTTGCGCCTGCTCGATGGCTTCCTTGGGGATCTCCTCCAGCAACCGCTCCACATGCGCCCAGGCTTGCTCATCGGTGGGAGCGGCGAACACGTGCAAACGCAAGCCGAAGCGCAAGGTGCGTCCGCGAGTTGCGGCCAGCTCGCGCATGCGCAGGATGCGTTCGGCGATCATCTGCGGCGGTTCGCACCACATGAGGTAGGTCTGCGCATGGGCTGCGCCCACCTGTTCGGCGGCGTTGGATGCGCCGCCGAAATAGATCGCCGGTGCTGCTGCCTGAGGTGCGATCGGGCTGCCGCCCCCGCTGCGGTAGTAGCGTCCGTGATGGGGTTGACCGTGTCCGCTCCAGACGGCCTGGAACACCTGGAGGAACTCGGCAGTGCGTGCATAGCGCTCGTCATGCTCGAGAAAATCCCCCAGCGAGCGTTGCTCGAAGCGGCTCGATCCGCTGACCACATGCAGGTCCAGGCGCCCGTTGCTGAGCAACTGCAGGGTCGCGGCGCGGTGGGCGCTGTAGGCGGGCAGTTCGAGCCCCGGACGCACCGTCAGCAGGAAGCGCAGGCGCTGTACCTCCTGGGCCAGCACGGCCGTGATCAGCCAGGGGTCTTCGAAACCGCTGGCGGTGGGCACCATGATGCCGTCGAAGTTGCCGAGCTCGGCGGCGCGTACCACCTGGCGCAAATAGTCGAGGGTCGGCGCGCGTTCACCCTGCTG
Organism: Pseudomonas sp. MNR3A; assembly: GCF_009650575.1. Classification (NCBI taxonomy): domain Bacteria; kingdom Pseudomonadati; phylum Pseudomonadota; class Gammaproteobacteria; order Pseudomonadales; family Pseudomonadaceae; genus Pseudomonas; species Pseudomonas sp. MNR3A. Next base: position 369,315 of record NZ_VZZS01000008.1, read on the forward strand.
GAACAGGCCGACCTTGGGCAGGCCGCTGCTGGTCAGGTGACGGCCGTCGCCATTGGTGGGCAGGAACCAGTCGATCTCGATCGGCCTGTGCGCGGGCTTGTACATCTCAGACGCTCTCCTTGCGGGTCAGCAGGGGCAGGACTTGCTCGCCGAAGCGCAGCACCTCGCTGACCGTCGGCTGGCCCTGGATGACGATATGCTCGATCCCTACGCCGTGCAGCTCTTGCAGGCGGGTGGCGAGTTGCTGCGCGGTGCCGACCAGGTACAGCGGTTGATCGGGGGCCTGCTGCAGCAGGTTGGGGTGCACCTCGAAGCGGCGTAGCGGGTGGCCATCGCGTTGCAACCGCGTCACGCTGTCAGCGCGGTCGGCGGGTGGTGCAGGCAGTTGGCGGGCGGCGGCTTCCCAGGCTTGCGCCTCGGTGTCGGCGAGTATCAGGCCGAGGGTGCAGGCGAACGTCGGTGCCAACGCCGGTTCGGGGCTGGCGTCGCGCTGTCGGGCAATGGCCTGGCGCAGCCAGGCGGGTGGCGCCGGGCGCAGCAGGCAGGCCTGGGCGTGGCTGGCGATCAGCGCAGGGCTTTGGCTGTCGTCGAGGACGATGGGCGGTGCGGGCAGGTCGCGCCAGGCGAAGCCTGCGTTCTCCAGCTGAAAATAGCGACCGTTGTAGGTGAAGCCCGGGTCGCTGCCGCGCAGCAGGCGCCCGAGGATTTCCAGGTATTCGCCAATACGCTCGTTGCGCTGGTCGCGGTTGAGCCAGTCGCCGAACGCCTGGCGCAGGCTGTTCTGTTCGCCGTCTGGCAGGTGCAGGCGCACGCGGTTGGCGCTGATCGACTGCAGGCTCTGCACTGTACTGGCCAGCGCTGCTGGCAGCATCACTTGCGGCGGTATGCTGACGGTCAAGCGCACATGGCGGGTGTGTGCACACAGCGCTGCGGCTATGCCCAGGCTGTCGAGGCACTGCGCGCCACCGGGAATCCACAGGCCATCGAGCCCGGCATATTCGACCGCCTGGGCCAGTTGAATCCAGTGCCCAGGGCCTGTCACGCCGCCGTGCGCCGCAGCCGGGCCGCAGAGCGGCAGTTGCCAGCTGAATTCAAGGGCCATGACCACGCTCCGTCGGGCGGCAGAAAGAGGTCACCATCATCCCACCGTCGCCTGCGGCTGAGTAGCCAGCCCGTGCTTCGCTCGCCAGCCGAGCGCGGGTGCGATGTCTTCGGCGATGATGCGCAGGCGTTCGAGCACCTGGGCCTGGGTCGAGCTTTCGGCCTGGGTGACCACGATCAGGTAGTCGACGTAGCCCAGCAGCGCCGGGTCCTGGCGCAGGCTGTGGACGATGTCGTCGGGGGCGCCGTGGTGCACGTTCATCAGGCGCAGATGCGCGTCCAGGTCCAGCGCCTCGTCGATCAACCCCTCACGGCGCAGGCGCGGTACATGCCGTTCGATGTCGATGGCCAGTTCCGCCTGGGCACTGGCCCGGTCGTGTGCGGGAAACACCGCACGGACCACGCCGATACGTGGCGCTCGGGTTGTATCGCGCCAGGCATGCAGGTAGGCGTCGGCCAGGGGTTTCTGCACGGTCAGCGGGTCGTGGGTGGCGGTGCCGAGCAGCAGGCCGTTGCCTTGCCGGGCGGCATACGCGGCACCCGCGACGCTGCCGTGGGAGTGCCAGAGGCGCTGGCGCAAGCCGCAGGCGGGCGGTTGCAGGCTTAGGTCGGCGTGCAGGGTCGCGCCTTCGAGCAGTTGCTGCAACTGCTGTTGCTGGGCTTCGAAGTGCGCCTGGCGTTGTGCTGGATCCAGCCCGAAGGCGGTGAAGTTGTCGAGGTTGGCGCCGCCGCTGCCCAGCCCCAGTTGCACCCGCTGGCCGCTGAGGCTGTCCAGCACGCTGGCGTCTTCGGCCAGGCGGATCGGGTCTTCGAAGGGCAGCACGATGACGCCGGTGCCCAGCTCGATCTGTCGCGTGCGCTCGGCTACCGCGGCCAGCAACACCAGGGGCGAAGGCAGTTGGCCGAAGCCGCTGCTCAGGTGGTGCTGGGCGATCCAGCCGCCGTCGAAGCCCAGGGCCTCGGCCACTTCGAATTGCTCCAGCAGGTCACGATAGGCCTGCCGTGGGTCCTCGCCGAAGGCGTGGCTGAGAAAGCCCAGCTTGAAGGGTTTTTGCGGGGATAAGGTCATGCTTGCACGGGCTCCACGAGAGGTCGGTTAATGGCGACGCCAGGGCGCCAGCCGAGCGCCGGTGCGATGTGCTGGCGCAGGATTTCCAGGGCCCGGATCGCTTCGCGCAGCGGTGTACTGGTGGTCTGCACCTGCACCACCAGTTGGTCGTGCACACCCAGCTGTGGGCCACGGCGCAGCCCCTCGACGATCTGCGTCGAGCTGCCATGCAGCACGCCGAGGCGTTCGAGCACTGCACCCAGATCGCCGCCCAGGGAGGCGTCGAGCACACCGATGGCCTGCTGGCGGCGCACATAGGCCTGGATGTCCTGGCGCAGCGCGGTGTCGTCGCCACCCTCGGGGAACACCGCTTGCACCCGCACCACGCGCGGGGCCGTGAGGTGATCACTGCGCCAGCCCTGGCGATAGCGCTGCACCAGCTCCACGCCGGCCTCGACCGGCAGGTGCGGGTTGGGCGCCATGATCAGGCCGTTGCCACGTGCGGCCACCTGCTCCACCCGTGAAGTGGCCTCCCACAGACGCTGGCCAAGCCCGCGAGCCGCAGGGCGCAGTTGCAGCCCTTGGTCGTTGAGCGCGGCGTTGCCGAGGGCATCGTGCAAGCGTTGCAGGTGGTCTTCGTAGCGCCCGTGGCGCTGCTCGGGGTTCAGCCCGAAGGCGCTGAACGTGTCTGGGTCAAAGCCGGCACCCAGGCCCAATTCCACGCGCCCGTCGGCCAGCAGGTCGAGTACGGCGGCATCTTCGGCCAGGCGCAGCGGCGGCTCCTGGGGCAGGACGATGATCGCCGTGCCCAGCCGGATTCTCCGGGTGCGCTGGGCGATGGCCGATAGCAGCACCAGCGGCGAGGGCAGGCGCCCCTGTTCGCTGGCGAAATGGTGCTGGGCCACCCAGCCACTGTCGAAGCCGAGCTCCTCGGCAACGCGAAACAGCTCCAGGGTGTCGCGGTAGACCTTGGCGTCGAACCGCGGCTGGTAGACGCGGGTGAGAAAACCCAGTGAAAAACCACCGCTCATGGTGTCTGTCCTCGGTCGGGGGCGGGCAGGGCGCTGAGCCGTTGCAGGGCGGGTGTGGCGACAGGTGACTGCAGCAGGCCGCTGAAGGGGCTGATGGTCAGGTAACCTTTGGCCAGCCACACGGCTTCGTCGTCCTGCTCGGTGTCGTTGGCAGGTGCACTGCGGGAAAAGCCGATGCCGGGTTTGCCGGAAAGCGCTGCGCCGAAACTGCCCAGGTCGTCGGTGTATTGCGTGTCGAAACCCACGTAGCGGCCGATGCGAGTCAGGCGGATGCCCTTGACCTCGCTGCCGGCGGGCAGATTGATGTTGAGGCCGATGCCAGCGGGCAGCAGCTTGCCGTCGGCCGGGCGCTGTTGCTCCAGCGCCTGCACCAGGCGCTGCACGAAGCGTGCGGTGCGCTGAGGGTCGTGATCCTTGAGGTCGGTACTTACCGCCAGGGTCGGCACGCCGGTCTGCAGCGCCGCACTGGCGGCGTTGAAGGTGCCCGAGGCGAGGTTGATCGCGCCAACATTGTTGCCGGGGTTGGGGCCGACGATCACCAGGTCCGGATCGGGCATGACCTTCTTCAGGCCCATGAGCACGGCCATCACCGGTGTTGCGCTGATCTCGATGCTGACGCTCTGGCCGGCACAGATCGGGCTGGTGCAGGGGCCTTGCTCGTGGGTGGAGAGAAAGTAGCTGTCGGGGTAGGCGGGGTCGTCGTCGCGCCCGATGCTGACTTCGCGTCCGTAGTAGAAGGCACCGCCGCGCGCACTTTGCTCGCTCTTGGGAGCGGCGATGCGCACGGCGTGTCCGGCGGCCTTGAGGGTGCTGTACAGCGCGCGGATGTTCGGATGCTGGTAGCCGTCGTCGTTGCTCAGCAGGATATTCAGGGCCAGGGCAGGCGATGCACTGATCACGCCCGCCGCCAGCACCAGGCCGGCCAGGGCCTTCATGCCGGGGCCCGCGTGCTGAAGCGGTTGGCCGGGCGCGGCAGGCCCAGGTGTTCGCGCAGGGTGCTGCCGGCATAGTCGAGGCGGAACAGTCCACGTTGCTGCAGCACCGGGATCACCTGGTCGACGAAGGTGTCGATGGCGCCGGGAAAGTAGGGGAAGAACACATTGAAACCGTCGCAGGCTCGGGCCTGGAACCACTGCTCGAAGCTGTCGGCGATATCGCTCGGCGTGCCGATCACCGGGTTGCCACCAGCCAGGCGCAGGTACAGCTGGCGGATGCTGAGATTGTCGCGCCGGGCCAGTTGCAGCACCTGGTCTCGGCGGCTGCCGCGCTGGCCGGGCGGGGTGTCGGGCAACGGGCCGTCGAGGTCGTGGCCGGAGAGGTCGATGTCTTCACCCAGGGTGTCGGCCAGCAGGCGCAGGCCCAGCACCGGGTCGATCAGGGCCTGGAACTGTTCGAACAACTGCTGGGCCTGTTCGCGGGTATCGGCGATGAAAGGGGTGACGCCAGGCAGGATCTTGATGTGCTCGGGATCGCGGCCCAGGGCTGCAGCACGCTGCTTGATGTCCTGGTAGAAGGCCTGGGCGGCGGGCAACTCGTGGTGTGCGGCGAAGATCACTTCGGCCACCCGCGCCGCCAGGGCCTTGCCGGCTTCCGAGGCGCCGGCCTGCACCAGCACCGGGTGCCCCTGGGGTGGGCGAGCTACGTTCAGTGGGCCACGCACCGAGAAGTGTGCGCCCTTGTGGTTCAGGGTGTGCAGCTTGTCCGGGTCGAAGTAGCGGCCGCTGGCCTTGTCGCGGACGAAGGCATCGTCGTCCCAACTGTCCCACAGGCCCTTGACCACGTCATGGAACTCTTCGGCGCGCTGGTAGCGGTCAGTGTGGTCGATGTGCTGCTCGCGGCCGAAGTTCCAGGCTTCGTCGGCAACCACCGAAGTCACCAGGTTCCAGGCGGCGCGCCCCTTGGACAGGTGATCGAGGGAGGCGAACTTGCGGGCGATATGGTACGGCTCGTTGTAGCTGGTGGTGGCGGTGGCGATCAGGCCGATGCGCTCGGTGACCGCCGCCAGTGCCGACATCAACGTCAGCGGCTCGAAGTGCTCGGCACGCGCGGTGCGGCTCAGGGCATCGAGGTGATGGCCCCAGAGCGCCACCACATCGGCAATGAACAGTGCATCGAACTTGCCCCGTTCGGCGCTGCGGGCGATGGCCTTGAAATGTTCGAAGTCCTGGCTGGCGTCAGCCTGGGCCAGGGGGTGGCGCCAGGCGGCCACATGGTGACCGCTGTTGGCGAGAAATGCGCCCAGCTTGAGCTGGTCGGTGCGACGGGTCATGACAGCCTCCGGGCAAGCGTTCGGCAGGGCCCTGCCGCCTGCGGGGCGACAGGGCGGTGGGTCAGAAGTTGTAGGTCAGGCCGGTGTACCAGTAGCCGCCGGTGGTGCCATAGGGCGAGAAGTTGCCATAGGGGAAGGCGCCGGAGCTGCTGGGCAGGTGGGTACGTTCCGGGTAGACGTTGAACAGGTTGTTGGCGCCTGCGGTCAGGGTCAGGCTGGAGGTGAGGTGATAGTCCAGGTTCAGGTCGGTGATCCAGGTCGGCGAGAAGGTGCGGTCGAAGGCTTCGGTAGTCCCGTACTGGGTGTACTCGCCGTAGCGGGTCAGGTTCAGGCCGATCTCGAACTTGTCGATGGTCCAGGTGGCGCCCAGCAGCAGCTTGGATTCGGGCAGGCCGTGCTTGAGGTTGCCCTGACGCTGACGGTCATAGCCACCGGTAGGCCCGAGGGCCTGCTGGGCCACCGGCGAGGCGTGGATATCGTCGATCTCGGTGGTGTTCCAGTTGAAGCCCAGGGTGTAGCGCACACTGCCGTAGGCGCCCAGCGCCTGACGGTAGTCGCCGACCAGGTCGATGCCGCGGGTAGTGGTGTCCAGGGCATTGGTGAAGTAGGTCACCGACTGGTTGGTGGGCAGTCCGGCCGCGGCGAGGATCGCGGTGATCTGCGGGGTGCCGCCAAGGTAGCCGGTCTGGGCGATGCGGTCCTTGATCTTGATCTGGTAGGCATCGAGGGTGATGCTGATGGCATCGGTCGGCTGCAGGGTCAGGCCCAGGCCGAAGTTGGTGGATTTCTCGGGCTTGAGGGTGCTGGCCCCCAGTGCCTTGGCCACGGCCGAATCGACCGCGACGTTGCGGTAGTCGAACAGGTTGCCGTTGACGTTGCTCTGCGAAGTCGAGCTGTAGATCTGCTGGGCCAGCGAGGGCGCGCGGAAACCGGTGCTGAAACTGCCGCGCACAGCGAGAATCGGCGTCAGCTGGTAGCGGGTGGCGAACTTGCCGTTGGTGGTGGTGCCTGAACCGTCGTTGTAGTGCTCGTAGCGCCCCGCCAGATCGACATGCCATTTGTCGGTCAGGTCCTGGCCGATCTCGCCGTAGCCGGCCAGGCTGGTGCGGCCTTTTTCGGCGGCGTCGGCGGGTGTGGTGCCAGCACCGGAAATGGTGCCCGGTGCGATCGGGTTGCCACTGGCGCCGGTGGTGAATGGGCCGCTGGCGTAGGAGGCGTAGTCGCCCTTGCCGATCTTGTAGTTCTCGTAGCGCTGTTCAAGCCCCCAGGAAATCTGCGTCGGCTTGGCCAGGCCGAGGTCGAAGGCGCGGGTCAGGTCGAGGTTGTTGGTCCACTGGCTGAAGGTCTTCACGCCAGTGTCCACCGAGGTGGGCGAGTCGAGGCCGTAGCTCAGGTTGTAGGTATGGCGCAGGGTCGCTTCGGCGTGGTCCTGGCCGTAGGTGCTCGACAGGTCGTAGTCCCAGCCGGCGACGTTGCCCTTGCCGCCGAAGGCCACCTGGAAGTCGTTTTCGATGAAGCGCAGGGTGTCTTCGATGCCTTCGGGGAAGGGCGTGGCGATGCCGTCGAAGGTCGATGGCTGGTGGAAGGCCAGGGGCTTTTCCGAGTTGCGCCGGGTGTAGGTGGAGAACGAGTACAGCGTCAGCGCATCGCTCACGGGGAGTTCGGCGTTGTAGCCCAGGCTGAAGTTGCGCGCTTCGGGCAACCCCGTGCCGTAGTAGGTGTGCTGCAGGCTGGTGTTGCCGGCGCTGTCGGTGTAGGGCGCATTGTCGGAACGGTCGGAAATCTTCTGGTGCTTGATGTCCACGCCCAGGTTGATGAAGCCGTCGTTGGGCAGGGCCAGGCCGACGTTGCCGGTCTGGCGTACGGTTTCGCCGTCACCGTTCTCGTAGTTCTGACCATAGCTGGTGCTCAGGCTGCCGCCGTGGTCGGTCTGCTTGAGCACGATGTTGACCACGCCACCGATAGCGTCCGACCCGTATTGCGCCGAGGCACCGTCGCGCAGGATTTCGACGTGGTCGACCAGGGCGGTGGGGATCATGTCGAGATCGACCGGCTGCGAGCCAGAGTTGAGGTAGGTCCCGTTATTGAGCAAGGCGCTGTTGTGGCGACGCTTGCCGTTGACCAGCACCAGCACCTGGTCGCCGTTCAGGCCACGCAGGCTGATGGGGCGCACCACCGAGGTGGAGCCGAAGCCGGACGATGCAGGCTGGTTGAGCGAGGGCAGCACGCGGCTCAGGGCGCGGGTCAGGTCAGGCTGCCCGGTGGCCAGCAGTTGCTTGGACGAGATGACATCCACCGGTGCCGGGCTTTCGGCCAGGGTGCGCGCCTGGCCGCGGTTGCCGACCACCACCACGGTGTCCAGCGGGTTGTCGCTCTTGCTCTCGGCGGCCAGCAATGGGCTGCCGGCGCCAGCGGCCTCGCACAGGGCGAGGAACAGCAGGCTGTGGGCGAAGGTCTTGCGCGGCCGGCGCAAACCGGTAAGGCGTGAAGAAGTCATGTACGAAGGCTCCAGTGTGTTCCCCGGTTCGCGCCCTGCTGGGTGGCCAACCTTGTCGAGTAAGGCGACGTCTCTGCGTCGCGAAAAGATCAGAGGCGGCTTGTTGCCGACTGCGCGTGGCTCCGGTCTCAAGCTCTGGTGGCGGAGCCTGGAGCAAGGGCTGTGCCAGGCTGAAAAGGCCTTTCTGGACAAGGGTTTGAGATCAGGGCGAGGCGTGGACTGGTGTTTTTGTAGCAGTGTCTGGCCAAGGTGTTGGTTTTTGCGCAGTGACGTCGTCCTTGCCATGGGACGCCAGGCAGCACCGCCGGCATTGGCACACCACTTGCTCCGGGGCACGAACCCTCTTTCAAGGAATTCATTCGATGCCACGCCCCGGACCGCGCAACTTGCTCACCGACATCCCTGGCCTGCTGGTCGGCCACGCCCTCGATGAGCGTGTCGCCACTGGCGTCACGGTGATTCGTACCGAACGCCCATGGACGGCGAGCGTCGATATTCGGGGTGGCGGCCCGGGTGGGCGTGAAACCGCGGCGCTGGAACCGGAAAACATGGTGGGGCAGTTGCATGCCCTGGTGTTTGCCGGCGGCTCGGTGTTCGGGCTGGGCGCGGCGGACGGGGTGGCTGCCGCTTTGTCTGCGCAGGGTGTGGGCTTGCATCTGAAGGCCGGCGCACCGGCCATTCCCATCGTGCCAGCCGCTGTGCTGCATGACCTGGCCAATGGCGGCGACAAGCGCTGGGGGATGGAGCCGCCTTACCGGCGGCTGGGGATCGAGGCGTTGGGCAACTGCACCGCCGATTTCGCCCTTGGCGCGGCGGGCGCCGGGCGTGGCGCGATGGCAGGTGTGCTCCAGGGTGGCCTGGGTTCGGCATCGCTGGACCTGGGCGATGGCGTGATGGTCGCGGCGCTGGTGGTGGCCAACCCTATCGGTTCGGTGTACATGCCCGATGGCGAAACCTTCTGGGCCTGGCCGTGGGAAATCGAGGGCGAGGCCGGTGGTGTTCGCCCTCGCGCTGATCAGGATTGCAGCGACCCGATGCCCGAACTGTCACGGCTGGACTCGATGGGGCGTCTTCAGGCTGGGGCGAATACCACGCTGGTGGTGATCGCCAGCACTGCACGGATGAGCACTGCCGAGTGCAAGCGTGTGGCGATCATGGGGCAGGATGGCATTGCCATGGCGGTGCGTCCGGCGCACCTGCCATTCGATGGCGACACCGTGTTCGCCCTGGCCAGCGGTGAGGTCGAATTGAGTAGCGGGGCGCGGCGGCAGGTGGATGTCGGCCGCATCGGCGCGGCGGCGGCCAGTTGCGTGGCCCGCGCAATCGCCCGGGGCGTGTACGAGGCGCGGCGCGCGCGGTAGAGGCAGACACCGGCATTGCCGGTGTTCGCGGAGCATGCTTGCCGTCGCCCGGCTAGCGCCCGAGCACCTCCTCGACGCGCGCCACCGCAGCCTGCGCCAGCCCTGGCAACCCCAAGGCTCGATACACCCGCGCCAGCGTTCGATTGGTCGGTACGTCCAGCCCGTCGTAGCGCCGTCGCAGTTCCAGCACCTGCTGCGCCCCGGCCCAATCCTGCGCCCCCAGCCGCGCGTCCAGCTCGATCTGGGCAAACAGATCCCGCTGGGCATGGCTCCCACCAATCTCGTTCAGCCGTGGCAGGGCCACGCCAAGCCGCGCCAACGCCAGCGTATGTTCGCCACGGGCATGGGCCAGCAAACCCTCGGCCAGCGGCACTGTCACCTCGGCCCAGACCGCCCGGCTGAACGGCGGTGCCTCGCGTGCGCGTTCGCGCAGTGCCTGCAGCAGCCTTTGTGCCTCGGGCTTGTCGGCGCGCGCCAGCCCATACAGGTACTGGACACTCAGAAACGGCTGCACCGTGTCGTCGTGGCGCTGTTGCAGGTAGGGCGCCAACGCTTGCCAGCGCTCGCCCACGTCGACGCCCGCCAGTTCCAGCCGGGCCAGCAACGACACGGCGCCGACCTGGTCCTGCGAGTAGGCGGGCAGCACACCCCACACATGCCGGTCATAGATCTCCAGCACCCGCGCCTGGTCGCCACGCCCGAGGTAGAACAGCGCCAGGTGCCACCAGTTGTGGGTGTACATGAACGAATTGAGCCCTTGCCAATGCGGGCTGACGCGCTCAAGAAAGGCGATACCTTCCTCGATTCGCCCCTGGGTCAGCATCACATGGGCCAGCGCATGCTGCGCCCAGGGTTCGTCGTGCTGCAATGCCAGGGCCTGGCGTGCGCTGGCCTCGGCTTCCTCGAGCAAATGACACTGCTCGTAGGCGAAGGCCAGCATGCCGTGGCTCTGGGCGACATCCCCGCAGCCATCGACCGCCTTGAGCGCGATGCGCAGCAAGGCCGGCCAGTTGCCGCGATTGAACTGCACATACTGGTTGAGCTTGGCGGCGAACAGGTCGCGTGGGTAGTGCTCGAGCAGGGTTTCGCTGAGCTGCAGCACCTGGTCCAGGTCCTCGTCCATCCAGGCCTGCAGCAGCGCGAGGTACAACGCCGCCCGCGGATGCGGTGCGTTCACCCGAGCGGCGACCTGCCGATAGCGCTCGGCGAGGGCCGGGCCTTCGGGCGATTCGCTGAACATCAGCAGGATGCCGGCCAGGGCATTGCTCAGCGCTGATTCGGGGTGGCGCTCGGCGCTGGCGAGGATGGCTTCGGCGCGCGGGTGGTAGCCGAGAAAGCCACCGATGAAATCGTCCAGCGCCTTGCGGGCCTGGGGGTGTTCGGTATCGAGAGGGTTGCCGAGGTAGTCCTGTGACATGGGTCGAGTGTCCGGTGGATTGTCGATCTGACAAGCAGGGCAAGGGCTGTGCCAGTTGGCTTGCGCGCACCTCATGCGCGGTGCGGCGCGGCTGGACGCAGCCGTGGAAAGCGATGCATCGCCGGGCACACTGTTGCTTTTTCCACACTCACGCCGCGCGCTGTGGATTTTTCATCAGTGAAGTTGCGTCACGAGCCCCTGCGGTGCCCGTGGGCAGGCGTTGCGCGCAGTGGCACACCCCTTGCAAAAATGCCCTCCAGAGGGGCCTGTGCCCCGTGCAATCATCGCCAAGGAGTCCGCATGCCCCATCAAGCCCACCGCCGTCCGCCTCACCCCGGGCCGCTGCGTCTTGCCCTGAAACGCCTGGGCCTGCTGGCCGGTGCCGCGCTTCTTGCCGCCAGCGTCCATGCCGCGCCGCGCGACGGTGGCGTGCTGAACCTGATCGCCCAACCTGAGCCGCCGTCGCTGATGCACGGGGTGGTCACCCACGTTTCCACCCAGTACGTCAGCGGCAAGATCCTGCAAGGGTTGTTGACCTTCGACACCACGCTCAAGCCCCAACCGGTATTGGCGCGTAGCTGGAGCGTTACGCCGGATGGCCTGACCTACCGCTTCACGCTACAACCCGATGTGCACTGGCATGATGGCCAACCGTTCACGGCGGCCGATGTGAAGTTCAGCTTTGGCACCTTCTACCCGGAAGTCGACAAGCGCGTCGGCAGCGTGTTCGCCGAGTACGTCGACAGCATCGACGCCAGTGATCCGCAACAGGTGGTCTTTCACCTGAAGAAGCCTTTCGCTCCGTTCCTTTCGTTGCTCGGCAGCGGCCTGCGCCCGGTGGTGCCCGAGCACCTGTATGCCGGCACCGACTTTCGCAGCAACCCTTATAACCTCAAGCCCGTGGGCACCGGGCCCTTCGTGTTCCAGGAGTGGAAGCGAGGCGCCTACATCAAGCTGGTGAAAAACCCCGACTACTGGAAAAAGGGCCTGCCGCACCTGGATGCCATCGTCTTCCACGTGATCCCCGATGGCTCATCGCGCGCGGCCGCTTTCGAGCGCGATGACGTGCAGGTGCTGCGCAGCGGCGATGCCGACTATGCCGACCTCAAACGTCTCGCAGCGTTACCGGGGGTACACGCCTCCGAGCAGGGCTGGGAGCTGTATTCGGGCCTGGCCTTCCTGCAGTTCAACACGCGCAAAGCGCCACTGGACAACCCCAAGGTGCGCCAGGCGATCCTCTATGCCTTGAACCGCCCGTTCATCGTCGACAACATTTTCTTCGGTGCCGGCAAGGTCGCGCCGGGCGCCTTCGCTTCGAGTTCGCCTTACCACGACCCGCAACCGCCGCAGTACGGCTACGACCTTGCCAAGGCCAAGGCGCTGATCGCCGAGTCCGGGGTGGATGTGGGCGCCGTGCGGATCCGCCTGCTCAACGGCGAGAAGGGCGGGGCCTGGGAACGGCTTGCCGAATACACCCGTCAGGCCTTGCAGCCGCTGGGCTTCAAGGTGCAGGTGGTGACCTCCGATGCGGCCACCTGGTTCCAGCGTGTCAGCGATTGGGACTTCGACCTGACCTACAATTTCATTTTCCAGATCGGCGATCCCTATCTGGTCAATGCCTACCTGTACCGCTCCGACTACATCGTCAAGACGTCGCCCTTCGCCAACGTCGGCGGCTACCGCAATGCCGATGCCGACCGCTTGTGGAACCAGGTCGCCGATACGCCCGAGGGCGCGGAGCGCACCCGGCTGTACAGCCAGCTTGAGCACTTGCTCAACGACGAGCTGCCGGTCGCGCCGATCTTCGAGATGCGCTACCCGACGCTGTTCCACAGCCAGGTGAAGAACCTGCTGCAGACGGCCACCAGCCTCAACGAAGACTATGAGAGCGTCTACCTGGACGCCCCGGCGCCATGAGCGGCTTGAGGTCTTTCGGTGGGCGTCTGGGGCGTGCGCTGCTGATGATCCTTGGGGTGCTGGTATTGAGCTTTCTGCTGGTGCGCCTGGCGCCTGGCGACCCGGCATTGCTGATGGCCGGCGAGGCCGGGATCGACGATGTCGAGTACGTTGCCAAGCTGCGCAGCGACATGGGCCTGGACCAGCCACTGCCACAGCAGTTGTGGCGTTACCTGGGCCAGGTGGCGCACCTGGACCTGGGTTATTCCTACCGCAACCAGGCACCGGTGTGGGACCTGCTCGCCGAGCGCCTGCCCGCCACCCTGAGCCTGATGGGTGCTGCGTTCCTCGTCTCGTCGGTGCTCGGGGTCGGCCTGGGCGCGCTGGCAGCGTTCAACCGCCAGCGCCGACCCTGGCTGGACGGGCTGATCGCCAATGGTGCGTTGCTGTTGTTCGCCACGCCGCCGTTCTGGCTGGCGATGCTGCTGATCCTGTTGTTCTCGGTCCACCTCGACTGGCTGCCGGCGTTCGGCATGCAGACCGTTGCCCGCGACCTGCATGGCGTCCCCTGGCTGGCGGACCGGCTGCGTCACCTGGTGCTGCCATGCCTGTCGCTGAGCTTTCTGTTCCTCGCCCTCTACGTGCACCTGACCCGCGCGTCCACCCTTGAAGCACTGCGCCAGGAGCATGTCTATACGGCGCGCGCCAAGGGCCTGCATCCGGCGCGCATCGTCTTCGCCCATGTGCTGCGCAACGCGCTGCTGCCGGTGGTGACCTTCGCCGGGCTGCAACTGGGGCAACTGGCAAGCGGCGCCTTGCTGATCGAGGTGGTGTATTCCTGGCCGGGCATCGGCCGACTGATGTACGACGCCCTGTCCCAGCGCGACTATGGTGTGTTGCTGGGCGGCTTTCTGCTGATCTCGATCCTGGTGGTCGGCTTCAACCTGCTCACTGACCTGGCCTGCCGTCTGCTCGACCCGCGGATCGCAGCGGGAGGGGCAGCACGATGAGGGATTCAAGCGTGTGGCAACGTTTTCTCGGGCAACCCGCGGCACTGGCCGGCGCGGTATTCCTGCTGCTGTTGGGGCTGCTGGCCCTGGCGGCGCCCTGGATCGGCCTGGGGTCTCCCTGGGAAATGAACACCACGCCGATGCTCGCGCCCTTCACGCAAGCCCAGCACTGGTTGGGCAGCGACCTGCTGGGGCGCGATTTGGGCACGGGGCTGCTGTATGGCGCCCGGGTGTCACTGGCGGTGGGGGCGCTGGCGAGCCTGGCCACGTTGCTTGTCGGCTTGCTGGTCGGTGCTCTCGCGGGTTACTTCGGCGGTTGGCTGGATGCGCTGTTGATGCGCGTGGCCGAGTTCTTCCAGATCATTCCGCAGTTGGTGCTGGCGGTGATCCTGGTGGCGGTACTGGAGCCGTCGCTGGGCACCATCGTGCTGGCCATCGCCCTGGTCGCCTGGCCGGGTGTGGCGCGCCTGGTGCGCAGCGAATTCCTCAGCCTGCGCCAGCGTGAGTTCGTCCAGGCTGCGCGGGTGCTGGGGCAGTCGCCGCTGGCGATCGTGTTCCGGCAGATCCTGCCCAATGCCCTGGCGCCGCTGCTGGTGACGCTCAGCTTCGTCATGGCCACGGCGATTCTCACCGAGGCGGCGTTGGCGTTTCTCGGTCTGGGCGATCCAGAGGCGATGAGCTGGGGCTACATGATCAACGCCTCGCGTGGTGTATTGCGCGAGGCCTGGTGGATGAGCCTGTTGCCGGGGCTGGCGATCCTGCTCAGCGTGCTGGCGGTCAACCGCGTCGGTGAAGGCCTGCGTATCGCATTCGAACCTGCCCGCCGAACAGGAGTGTCGTCATGAGCCAGCCGATCCTGCTCGATATCGAGCACCTGCGTATCGCACTGCCAGCAGGCGGTGATCGCAGCCATGCGCTTCACGACCTGTCGTTGCAGGTGCGCGAAGGCGAATGCCTGTGCGTGGTAGGCGAGTCCGGCTCGGGCAAGTCGATGCTGGCCAAGGCCCTGCTGCGCCTGCTGCCGACGCCTGTGCAGGTGGAGCAGGGCACGCTGCGCTGGCGCGGCGATGACCTTGCGACACTGGACGATGCGGCCATGCGCGCGCTGCGCGGGCACGACATCAGCATGGTCTTCCAGGAGCCGATGAGTGCACTCAATCCGCTGCTCGGCGTGGGCCGACAGATCGACGAGACACTCCAGGCCCACGGCATGAAGAACGCTGCCCAGCGTCGCGCGCGGGTTATCGAGCTGCTGGGCTATGTGGGGCTGCCCGATCCCGCGCGCTTGCGTCATGCCTACCCCTTCGAGTTGTCTGGCGGGCAGCGCCAGCGAGTGGTGATTGCCATGGCCCTGGCGTTCGCGCCGAAGCTGCTGATCGCCGATGAGCCGACCTCGGCGCTGGATGTGACCACGCAGCGGCAGATCCTCGACCTGCTGCGCCGTATCCAGCGCGAGCACGGCATGGCCATGCTGTTCATCACCCACGACTTTGCCGTGGTCGAGGCCATCGCCGATCGCGTGCTGGTGCTGCAGCAGGGCCATGTGGTGGAACAAGGCAGCTGTACCCAGGTGCTGAGCGCGCCGCAGCAGCGTTATACCCGACAACTGATCGCTGCCGCCGGTGCCGTGCCGGCCCATCCACGGCCGCCGTTGGGGCAAGGGGCGCTGGCGTTGCAGGCACGACAACTGGAAAAACACTTCAGCCGCCGCATCGGCTGGTGGGGCCGACGCACGACCCAGGCGTTGGCGGGTGTCGACCTGCAATTGGGCGAGGGCGAAACCCTGGGGATCGTCGGCGAGTCCGGCTCGGGCAAGTCGACCCTGGGCCGCTGCCTGGTGCGCCTGCTGCGCAGCGATGCTGGCAGCCTGCAGTGGCACGGACGTGATGTGACAGGGTTGCCCGAGACGCAGCTACGGCCTTTGCGTGGCCAGGTGCAGATGATCTTCCAGGATCCCTTCGCCTCGCTCAATCCACGCCAGCGTATCGGCACGCAATTGATGACCGGGCCGTTGGCCCAGGGGCGCAGCCAGGCAGAGGCGGCGCAGAAGGCGCGCGAAGTGTTGGCCCTGGTCGGGCTGCCGGCCACCGCGCTGGCACGCTACCCCGATGAATTCTCCGGTGGTCAGCGCCAGCGTATCGGCATTGCCCGGGCGCTGGCGGTGGAGCCAAAGGTGCTGATTGCCGATGAGTGTGTGTCGGCACTCGATGCGCTGATCCAGGTGCAGATCATCGAACTGCTCGAAGACCTGCAGCGGCGCCTTAAGCTGAGCATCGTCTTCATCACCCACGACCTGCGGGTGGCGGCGCGGCTGTGCGACCGCATCGCGGTGATGCAGGCTGGCCAGGTGGTGGAGCAGGGCGCGACCCGCAACGTGCTCGAACGGCCAGCGCATCCCTACACGCGCAGGCTGTTGCAGGACTTCGCGGTGCAGGCGCCAGTGGCCGAGGCCACCCCATGAGCCGGCGGATGATGAGCCTGAACGCCTTTCTCATGGCCACCGGGCACCATGTCGCGGGCTGGCGTCACCCTGATGCCCAGGCCGATGGCGGGTTGGACTTTGCCCATTACAGGCAGTTGGCACGCACCGCCGAGCGCGGCTGCTTCGATGCCCTGTTCCTCTCCGACACCCTGGCCATGCTGCCGGGCGATCGCGAGGCGTTGAGCCGCATGGCACGCACCGAGCATTTCGAGCCGCTGACCTTGCTGGCAGCGCTGGCGGCGGTCACCGAGCGCATCGGCCTGGTGGCGACGGTCACCACCTCCTACAACCAGGTCGAGACCCTGGCGCAGGCCTTCACCTCGCTCGAGGCCTTGAGTGGACAGCGCAGCGGCTGGAACCTGGTGACTTCGAGCAATGCCCAGGAAGCGTTCAACTTCGGGCGTGACGGGCACTTCGAACACGCCCGGCGCTATGAGCTGGCCCGGCGTTTTCTCGAACAGTTGCAGCGTCATTGGGCAAGCGTTGGGGTGACGCCCGTGCAAGTACTGGCCGGTGCTTCACGGGCGGGGTGCGAGCTGGCGGCAGCCCATGCCGAGGTGGTATTCACCGCACAGCCGGAACTGGTCGGTGCCCAGCGTTTCTATCGCGAACTCAAGGCGCTGCTACCGCGCTTCGGGCGCCGTGCCGAGCAGATGAAAATCATGCCGGGGGTGCTGCCGATCGTGGCCGACTCGCGCGCCGAGGCCCAAGCGTTGTTCGAGCAGTTGCAGGCACTGGTGCAGCCTGAAGTCGGCTTGTCGTTGCTGGCCGATATTGCCGGGGGTGTCGATCTTTCGGCGTATCCTCTCGACGGGCCGTTGCCGGATCTGCCGGGCACCGAGTCCGGCGTCAGCCGCCGTGAGCTGTTGATCCGCGTGGCCCGTGAGGAGGGGCTGAGCATCCGTCAACTGTACTTGCGCATGGCCGCAGCACGTGGCCATCTGGTGCTGGTGGGTGACGCCCGGCAGATTGCCGACCAGATGGAGCAATGGTTTACCGAGGGCGCCGCAGATGGTTTCAATGTGATGCCGGCGTATCTGCCCGATGCCCTGGGGGCCTTCGTCGACAAGGTGGTACCTGAGCTGCAGCGCCGAGGGCTGTTCCGGCGTGCCTATCAGGGCAGCACCTTGCGCGACCACCTGGGCTTGGCCCGTCCCGATTCATTTGCCTGTAAGGAGGCCCTAGGTGCCCATGGCTGACCCGAACCGATTCGCCGACTTGCCGCGGGTGCGCGGCCAACTCATCGAAGTGCGCCCCGGGCGACGGCTGAGCGTGGCTGTACAGCCCGGCAGTCATGAGCCCGACACCGTGGTGTTTCTCGGGCATGGCAGCGGTGGCAACAAGGATCAGTGGCGCGAACTGTGGCCAAGCCTGCGCGAGCAGGGTTACACCCTGGTGGCCTGGGACCTGCTCGGCCACGGCGACAGCGACAAGCCGCATGACACCAGCGCCTATGCCTGGGAGGCGCTGGTGGCCGACCAGGTGGCATTGCTGCAGCGCCATGCCGGGCGGCGCAACCTGTTGGTGGGGCACTCCTATGGCAGCGGCCTGGCCATGAGCACGTTGCTCGAGCTGCCGCGTCAGCTGCCGCGCGTGCGTATCGACGGCGCGTTGTTGCTGGGCAGCCTGTTGCAGCGGCCTGCGGGGCGCGGTGGCTTGCTGGGCCTGCCGACCTGGTTGTTGAAGCTGTTGCGGCCGATCCTGGCCAAGGACTTTCGTGCGCGGGCCTGGCATCCGCTGGCCGACCCGGCGCTGATCGAGTACGAGGAGGGCCTGGCCCAGCGCAACCGCCTGGATGTGTTCAAGGCGCTGATGAACAGCGCGAGCTGGCCTGAGCCCGAGGCGCTTGCCGGGCTCGACCTGCCGGTACAGGTGGTGTCTGGCGACAGTGATGGGTTGACGCCCGCCAGTGGCGGAGAAGCCCTGGCGCGACAGTTGCCGCGCGCACAGTTCCAGGTGCTGGCCCAGTGCGGCCATCAGTTGATGCTGGAGCGTCCGGCACAGGTGCTGGAGGCGTTTGAGCGTCTGTTGAGGGAGGTGAAGCGTGACGACAAGGTGTTTATTTCATAAAGGAATATTTATCTAATTTTATATTCCTTTTTCGGATTTCCACTTTGAGGCACAGTGCCAGCCTTTAGCTTGGCAGGTTGGATATGGATTTGCGGCCGTCATCGACCCAACAGCTGCTCGGGCAGTTGTTCGTGCAGAACTACACCTGGCTCTGCGCTCGCCTGCGCAGCCGCATGGCGTGCCCGCACAGCGCCGAAGACATCGCCTCGGAAGCCTTCGTGCGCATCCTCGGCCTGCCGGATCCGGCGGCCATTCGCGAGCCGCGGGCGATGCTCACGACCATTGCCCAGCGCCTGCTGCAAGAGAGCTGGCGCCGACGCGACCTCGAACGTGCCTATGTGCGCTGGGTCCGCGACTTGCCAGCGCAGGTGCAGCCTTCTCCGGAAGAGGCGCACCTGGTGATCGACAGCCTGCTGCACCTGGACCGTGTGCTCGACGGCTTGCCCGGCCAGGGCAAGGCGGCGTTCATCCACAGTCAGCTCGGTGGCATGACCTACAGCGATATCGCCCATCGGCAGGGTATTTCCGTCAGCCGCGTACAGCAGTACATGAGCGAAGCGTTTCGCCTGTGCTACCAGGCGCTGGACACATGAGCGAGCAGCCCATGGCCCAGGTGATCGACGAGGCGGCGCAGTGGATGGCGCTGCTGAATTCGGGGCACCTGAGCGAGGAGGATGCCGCCGCCTTCCAGCGTTGGCACGACGGCGATGCCATGCATGCCCAGGTATTTCGCCGCATGAGCCAGGGGCTGGGCGAGGCCAAGCGGCCAGGCTTGCAGCGCCTGCCCGAAGAGCAGGTGATCGCGGCATTGCAGCTTCCCTCCGGGCGCCGCCGGTTTCTCAGGAACAGCCTGGGTGCGCTGGGGGGCCTCGGTGTGGCGGCACTGGCAGCCAAGACCGTTGGCGAGCGCATCTGGGCGCCGGGTGATCTGCTGACTTTGACCGCAGAGCGCCGCAGCTTCGTACTCGACGGCGGCAGCCGCCTTACCCTCGATGCGCAGACGCGGGTGAGCCCGCGCCCCCCAAGCACGCTCTACGTGCACCAGGGCGCCTTGCAACTCGAGTGCAGCGGCCCGTCCCTCACCCTGGAGACTGCGCGTGCCGACATCGAGGTGGAGCAGGGCGGCACGCTGCTGCTTGCGCAGCGTTTCGACGGCGAGGTCAGGCTCACCGTGCTTGCGCGCCAGAGCGTGGTGCGCACGCGCCAGGGCGATGCGCTGCGGGTGAGGGCGGGGCAACAGGCGCGGCTGATCGCCGGGCAGGCGCCCTGGCTGGGGCGTGCGGACCCTGCGGCGAGCGCCTGGCTCAGCGGGCTGTACGAGGCGCGCGAGAGTACGCTGGGTGAGGTGGTCGAGGCCTTGCGTGCCTACCGGCACGGCGTGCTCAGGATTACACCCGAGGCGGCGAAGTTGAAGATCAGCGGGTTGTTTCCACTGGATGACAGCGCGCGGGCACTGCGTCTGATCGCCGCCGCCTTGCCGATTCGGCTGGCGAGCGTGGGCGCGCTGTGGGTGAGTATCGACCTCGCGTGATGCATAAGCTAAGCACCAATCGATCCAAGCCTTTTCTGCAGGTTTCGCCCGCTGGTTGCTCATTAGCGCAAACCCCACTGCAGAAAAGGCCCGCCATGCCCAACCCGATTCACGCCACGTTCCGCCACTCCTGCCTTGCCCTCGCCGTCGCCTTGGGCAGTAGCCTGCTGGCGCCTGGCAGCCACGCACTGGCTGCCGAGCCCCTGGTCGACTACGCCCTGCCGGCTGGCGACCTGGGCCAGACCCTGGTGCAGATCTCACGCCAGAGCGGCGTACCGATTGCCTTCGACCCGCAGCATGTCGCCGGCCAGCGCGCACCCTCACTGCAAGGGCGCTACAGCAGTGACCAGGCGCTGGAACAGGTGCTCCAGGGCAGTGGCCTGGAATATCGCCAGGGCGAGGACGGCGTGGTGATTTCCGCTGCACCTGCCGCCTCCGCTGCGGCAGGTAAAGCCCGCGCTCAGGGTGCCAGCCAGGACGTCCGCCTGGAGCAGGTGATCGTCACGGGCACCCGTGCCCAGGAGCGCACGGCCAGCGCGTCGCTGTCGCCGATCGACATCATTTCCGCCGAAAGCCTGGGCGCCACCGGCTCCGAGGAACTGGGCGCAGTGCTGGCGCGGTTGATTCCCTCGATCAGCTTCCCGCGGCCGAGCCTGGTCGACGGTGCCGAGCTGGCGCGGCCGGCGCAATTGCGCGGTCTGTCGCCCGACCAGGTGCTGGTGCTGGTCAACGGCAAGCGCCGGCACAGCGGGGCGTTCGTCAACCTCGGCGGCGCCGCTGGGCGCGGTTCGGCGCCGGTGGACCTCAACGCCATCCCGATCTCGGCGATCGACCATATCGAAGTGCTGCGCGACGGTGCGTCGGCGCGCTACGGGTCCGACGCCATCGCCGGGGTGATCAACGTGATCCTCAAGCACGATGCCAGCGGAGGTTCGGTCAGTACCCGCTTCGGTCAATACAACAAGGGCGATGGCATCCAGCGCCAGGCGTCGGCCAACACCGGTCTTGCGCTGGGCGACAAGGGCTGGCTGAACCTGTCCGCCGAGGGCAGCGACAACGACTACACCAACCGCGCCGGTGATGACCTGCGCCCCGGCAGCCTT
The DNA here is from genome assembly GCF_009650575.1 of Pseudomonas sp. MNR3A. Lineage (NCBI taxonomy): Bacteria > Pseudomonadati > Pseudomonadota > Gammaproteobacteria > Pseudomonadales > Pseudomonadaceae > Pseudomonas > Pseudomonas sp. MNR3A. The sequence continues at coordinate 390,131 of NZ_VZZS01000008.1, forward strand.
GGCTCCACCACCTACGGCCAGCAGGTGTTCCGCCAGGGCGAGCCGGCCAACGACAACCTCAAGTTCTTCCTCAATGGCCAGCTCGACCTCAACGAACAGGCCCAGCTCTATGCCTTTGGCGGCTACCGCAAGACCCACGGCCAGACGGCGGCCTTCTACCGCGCCAGCAACAACTCCGGCAACGTGCAGAGCCTCTACCCGAATGGCTTCCTGCCCTTGATCAACGGCACGCTGGAGGATTCCTCGCTGACCACCGGCCTGCGCGGCGACCTGGGCCAGGACTGGCGCTACGATCTCTCGGCCAGCTACGGTCGCAACGACTACGGCATCAATACCCGCACGCTCAACCGCGCGCTGTTCAACGACACCGGCAGCACCCCGCTGAGTTTCGACAATGGCCGCCTCACCAGCGAGCAGAAACAAGTGACCCTGGACCTGGCCCGCGATGTCGAACTGGGCTGGCTGCCTTATCCGGTGTCGGTGGCGGTGGGGGCCGAGTACCTGCACCAGGGCTACGAGGTCAACGCCGGGGAGCCGGCCTCCTACTACAAGAGCGGCAGCCAGGGCTACGCCGGTTTCCGCGATGCCGATGCCGGGCACTGGACCCGGCAGAACTTCGCCCAGTACCTGGACCTGGAAACCAAGTTCAGCGACAAGCTCGGTGTCTCCGCCGCCGCCCGTCACGAGGACTACAGTGACTTCGGCTCGAACGTCAGTGGCTCGCTCTCGGCGCGCTACGACTTCACCCCGGCGGTGGCGGTGCGCGGTAGCCTGTCCACGGGCTTTCGCGCACCGTCACTGGCCCAGCAGCACTTCGCGTCGACCTCCTCGCAACTGGTCGACGGGGTGATTCAGGAGGCAGGGATCTTCCCGGTGGATGCGCCGGTTTCGCGCCTGCTCGGGGCAGACGAACTGAAGGCGGAAAAGTCGCGTAACTACAGCCTCGGCCTGGTCCTGCGCCCGGCCGACGACCTGCAGATCACCGCCGACGTCTACCGGATCGATATCCGCGACCGCATCACCTTGTCGTCGAACCTGCGCCTGAACCAGACGGCCATCGACTACCTACGGGCCGGTGGTGTGGGCGATATCAACTACACCAGCGCCCGCTACTTCACCAATGGCGCGGATACCCGCACCACCGGCGTGGACCTGGTGGCCAGCTATCGCTACCAGTTCGACAACGGTGTGCGCTGGAACACCACGGCGGGCTACAACTACAACCACACCAAGGTCACCGACACCAAGGAAGACCCGGCCATCCTCGCCCAACTGGGGCTGCCGACCACCTCCTTGCTGGAGCGTCGCGAGCGCCTTGGCCTGCTGGGCGATACCACGCCCGAACACAAGTTGACCCTGGGCAACGACTTCAACCTTGGCAACTGGACATTGCGCAGCAACCTGGTGCGCTATGGCAGCTATACCAGCTACCAGAACGACACCAGCTTCCCGGACCAGACCTTCGCCGCGCAGTGGGTGCTGGACCTGGCGCTGGACTACAGCCATGACAACTGGCTGTTCACCGTGGGCAGCGACAACGTGACCAACCAGGTACCCGAGAAGCTGGATTTCGCCAACAGCTCGGGTGGCAACCTCAAGTACTCGACGTTCTCGCCGTATGGCTACAGCGGGGCCTTCTACTATGCGCGCCTGACCTATGCATGGTGAGGCCTGCCAGCACGAACCCACTGCGGGGTCAGATCAGGCCACGAAGATCTTGCGTGGGCTGTAGTGCGAGATCCAGCCTGCCAGCGAACCGAGGGTACTGGCGCCGGCCATGTGCGCCAGGCTCTCCAGCGAAGGCTCAAGGTGCGCGGCGAACCAGGCCACCAGGCCCAGGAAGTAGCACAGCAGGTTGTTCATCACCGGCAGGCCGCGCAGGCTGACCACGATGACTGCCACCAGGAACACCACCATCGGGATTGCCAGCAATGCACCGACACTGGGTGCGAGCAGGCCCACGCCGGCTGCCGCCAACGCGCCGAAGACCAGGCCGAGCCAGACGCAGCCCAGGTTCTCCAATGTCGAGCGAGTGGTCAGGCCGCGTGTGAAGAAAGCGATCCAGCCGATGAACATGGCCCAGACCGGCACTTGCATGGCCAGGGCTGTGGCGGAGGCGGCGGCGGCGGTGACCGCTGCGACCAGGGTGACGGTCAGGTAGTGGCTGCGGGAAACGGGAAGGTTGCTCATCGTGTGGTTCCTCTGGGGTGGGTTGACGGCCGGATTCTGGTCCGATTCCCCAGCGGGATAATCACCTGAGCAAGAGCTTGTTAATTCCATTTAAATTAACAAAGTAATTGTAATAATTTGTTTGTGTTTTGAAATTGAAACAAAAGATGTTCATTTGTTTCCGCGTGTTTTAGCCGTTGCGGTGTCGTCCAGCGCCTTCCACACCGCTTCCAGCTGGCTTACCGCTGCCATCGCGTCTTCGGCGCAGATGAAGTTAGCAAAGCCCATCAGCAGCCCTTGCTCTGGCGAGGGCTGTGCCCGCCATTCGCTCAGCGCAAGCAGCGCCATGCCCTCGGCTCGAGCGCGAGAGGCGAGCAGGTGCTCGTCGGTTGCATCCAGGATATGCGCCAGCACATGGATGCCTCCGGCCTGCTGTTGCACGCTCAGGCGTGTGCCCAGGCGTTCCTGCAAGGCATCGACCAGGTAGCCGCGGCGGGTGGCGTACAGCTTGCGCATTTTGTTCAGGTGACGGGCGAAGTGGCCTTGCTCCATGAACTGCGCCACGGTCGCCTGCGGCGCGACGGCTCCAGGGCCTGGCAGGTGACAGGCACTGTCGTTGAAGCGCTCGACCTGGGAAATCGGCACCACCAGATAGGCCAGGCGAAGGCCGGGATACAGCACTTTGCTGAAGGTGCCGGTGTAGAGCACGCGCCCTTCGCGGTCCAGGCTCTTGAGCGCAGGCAGGGGGCGGCCGTGATAGCGGAATTCACTGTCGTAGTCGTCCTCCACGATCCAGGCATCGGCGCCCATGGCCCAGTCCAGCAGGTCCAGTCGCCGCTGCAGGCTGAGTGCCACGCCCATCGGGCTCTGGTGGGTCGGTGTGACCACCGCGAACCGCGCCTGCGCCGCCAGGCGCCGACCTTGCGCGACATCCAGGCCGTCGCGGTCCACCGCCACCGGTTGCAGGCGCATGCCGAGGTGCTCCAGACACTGGCGCGCGTGCAGGTAGCCTGGGTCTTCGTACCAGCCCAGGTCGCCGGGGCGCAGCAGGGTTCGGCATACCAGGTCGAGCGCGCCACGGTAGCCATTGGTGACGAACACCTGCTCATGGCTGCAGTTGATGCCGCGGGAAATGCCCAGGTAGGTGGCGATGGCACGCCGCAAGTGCGTATGGCCGGCGGGCGGTGGTGTGGTCATGGCCGGATTGTCGAGGCCGCGCAGGTGACGCGCTGCCAGACGTGCCCAGGTCTTGCGTGGGAACGCATCCAAGGCTGGCAACCCGAGGCGAAAGGGCGGCAGCTCGGTGCGTGGGTCCTGTTTCTGCTGCGGCGAGGGTGCAGCCTGCTCGAGGTTGACCTGGGCGCCGCCGGACAGTTTGCATAGCCCTGGCGCAACCACCGTGCCCGCCGCTCCGCGGGTGATGAAATAGCCTTCGCCGACCAGCATCTGGTAAGCCATCTCCACCGTGCCCCGGGCCAGATTCAGCTCACTGGCCAGGCTGCGCACCGAGGGCACCCGGTCACCCGCTCGCAGCTTGCCTTTGGCAATCGCTTCGCGATAGCGCTGGTAGAGCTGCAGGTAGATGGGCGCGGTGTGTTCGCGGCTGGGTTTGAGCTGTTGCAGGTCCATGGGGCATGTCCCATTCAATTGAGCGATTCTTGCACCTGTGAGGTAGGTCATGATCTTCCTAGAGTGGCGGCCAGACCTCAAGAGACACATGCCATGAATACCTTTCGCCTGGCCCACGCCGAAACCGACGCGCAGTTGCAAGCCTGCTTTGCAGTGATGAGCGAACTGCGACCTCATCTTGCCGATGCCGCCGCGTTCATCGACCAGGTGCGCCGCCAGGCCGGCCAGAACTATCGCCTGCTGGCGGCCTGGCAGGGCGAGGAGGCCAAGGCGCTGGCCGGTTACCGGTTGCAGGAGAACCTGCTCTACGGACGCTTCCTGTATGTCGATGACCTGGTCGCCAGCGCCGAGGCCCGCAGCCACGGCCTGGGCGCGGCCCTGATCGATGCCTTGCGCGAGGAGGCCCGGGCACAGGGCTGCGCGCACCTGGTGCTCGATACCGCGCTGGGCAACGCCCTGGGTCAGCGTTTCTATTTCCGCCAGGGCCTGCTGGCCAAGGCCTTGCACTTCAGCCAGGCCCTGTAGCCCGGCGTTTCGCTTTTCCCTCTCCCGGAGACTACCGATGAGCCCGTGTCCACTGGCCTGCATCCGCAAGCCCCTGTTCGGAACCCTCGCATGAATATTCTGCATATCGATTGCAGCACCAGGGCCGGCTCCTACAGCCGGGCGCTTTCGGCAGCGCTTGTCGCCCATTTGTCGGAAGACATGTCCCAGGTGCGGGTGACTCGCCGTGATCTGGGCCTGACGCCCATCGCCCATGCGTCGGCAGCCTACGCCGACGGCCTGCAGTCACCCCAGGCGCTGCAGGAGGCACTGGCCGGCTCGGCCATGACGCTGTCCGAACAACTGATCGCGGAAATCGAGCACGCCGACGTGCTGGTGATCGGCACGCCGATGCACAATTTCACCGTGCCATCGGTGTTCAAGGCCTGGCTCGACCAGGTAATGCGCGTCGGACGCACCATCGGTCGTACAGCCGAGGGGCGCAAGACCGGCCTGCTCGCCGATCGTCCGGTGCATGTGGCGATCGCAGCCGGTGGTTTTTTCAGTGGCGAGCGTCCCGGCCAGCCGGACTTTCTCACCCCCTACCTGAGCGCCGCCTTTGCCTGCATCGGCCTGCGCTCGGTGCATTACTTGGCTTTGCAGGGCACCGCGGTACTCGAGCCTGCGCAACTGCGCGTTGAGCATGAGCGGCTGCTGGACAGCCTGGCTGAGGGGAGGGCGCGTCCATGACCCTTATCGAACAACCCGCACCGCTGGCGCTCGAGCGCTTGGGCAGCCGCAGTCCGCTGGCCGTACCGCTGGTGGCGGTGCTGGTGTATCCGTTTCTGTTGATGCTGTTCCACGCCTATGTCAGCGAGCCGAGCGGCCTGGATGGCATCGGCGCGGTGATTGCGCTTGCGCTGGCCTTTGCCGTGCCGATTCCGGGGTTGCTGGTGGCCGGGCGTGCCGATGTGTCGGTGGGCGTGCGCCGATTCGCCTATGCCTGCGTGGCTGCGCCGACCCTGTATGTGTTTCTCGGCGTGGTGCAGGCGCTGCTGGGCAGCACGCTGCCCGATCCGCTGGTGTGGTGCGTGCTGTGGCTGGGATTGGCTGCGCTTGCGCTGCTGAGCGGGCGGCAGCAGGCGGCGGCGTCCGTCACCGGGGGCCTGGGTCGTTGGCGCGTGGCCCACGGTGTGAGTGGGGCGATCCTGTGCCTGTACGTGCTGTTCCACCTGGCCAATCACCTGACCGGGCTGGTCGGGCCTGAGTTGCACGCTCAGGTCATGGACCTCGGCCGTACCGTCTACCGGGCAGGCTTCATCGAACCGCTGCTGGTGCTGGCCTTCGTCTTCCAGGTGGTCAGCGGCCTGCACCTGGCCTGGCGCTGGAGCGCGCGGGTACAGGATCGGCTGCGCACCTTGCAGGTGGCGTCCGGGGTGTTCCTGTCGTTGTTCGTGCTTGGGCACATGAACTCGGTGTTCATCTACGCTCGCACCTACCTGGGCATTCCCACCGAATGGAATTTCGCCACCGGCGCGCCCACCGGCCTGTTGTTCGATCCCTGGAACATCCGCCTGGTGCCGCACTACACCCTGGGTGTGTTCCTGGTCCTGGTGCACCTGCTGCTGGGGCTGCGCGTGGTGATGCAGGCGCACGGTGTGCGGGAGCGGACCGTGCGTCTGATCTGGCGCAGTGGCTTGCTCGCCTGCGCAGCCATTGCGCTGGCGATCATTGCCGGGATGTGCGGCGTGAGGCTGTAGCGCCGGGGGCGGCGTTCAGTTCCCCTGCGAGTCCCGGCCCCTGACCTGCGTGAACTGGTTCGAGGCTTCCGGCAAGCCCGTCACCTTGATCGACCGCGCGCCGACGGCAAACTTGGCGCCGACCTTGGAGAAGCGCTCGAGCAACTGGAAGTTGATCGCCTGCTGGATATCCATGTACAGGTTGTAGCCGGGGTCGAGGACGATGTAGACGGCCTCGAACTCCAGCGCTTCCTTGCCGAAGCCGCGCAGGTGGGCGCGGTCGAAGCGCACCTGGCCCTGGGCCTTGATCGACTCCTCGACGATCGCCGGGGCCTTTTTCACCGCCTCCGTGGGCGTGTCGTACGACAGGCCGAACTCGAAGACGATGCGTCGCTCCTGCAGGCGCTTGTAGTTCTGGATGGTGCTGCTGATCATGCCGGCGTTGGCCATGACGATCTGCTCGCCGCCGAGGCTGCGGATGCGCGTGGTCTTCAGGCCGATGTTCTCCACGGTGCCGGCGAGCGAGCCGATGACGATGAAGTCGCCGACCTCGAACGGTTTGTCGACGGCAATCGACAGCGAGGCGAACAGGTCGCCCAGCACGTTCTGCACCGCCAGGGCCACGGCGATGCCGCCGACGCCAAGACTGGCGACGAAGGCGGTGATGTTCACGCCCAGGTTCGACAGCATCGCCAGCAGCACCACCGACCACAGCAGCACCCGCGCGCCCCAGCCCGACAGGGTCGCCAGCGCGCTGCCACGATAGGCATTGCCGGTGTCGTGGCGGGCGAAGTAGCGGGTCAGGCCAATGGCGATGGCGCGGTTGGCCCACAGGCCGATCTGCAAGGCTGCGACCACGAACCACAGGCTGCCGACCCGGTCCAGCCAGCGTTCCGGCAGGTCCAGCACGCCAAGGCCGACCAGCAGCGAGGCGAGCATCAGCAGGAAGTTGCTGGTGCCTTCGAGTACCTGGGTGATGACCTTGCTGAGCTGCCCGTCATGGCTGGACCACTGGCGGGCGCGGCGCTTGAGGAAACTCAGCGCCCAGCGCGTCACGAGGAAGGTGATCACGGTCACCGTCAGGGCCAGCAGCAGGTTGAGGATGGAGATGCCGAATACCGTGGTGGTGGTCAGCAACTGCAGAAATCGTTCGTCCATCGGGTCCCCCTCCGAGGTGGTGTTGATTGCAGGGTGTGCCGTGGGGCACAAACTGTTTAGAAGGGAGAGGTAGGTGAGGGTTTAATCGGATTTCGCCGGTGGCTCTTGCCGCCGCTTCGCAGGCGGATCAGAGCAGAGCACCTTGGCGAGCGAATGAGAAATAATTAGAATCACTCGCATTCGTATCTCATCCTTCCCCAGTGTGCCTCCGAATGTCCGACCCCGCCGCGGCACCCGAACCCAGCTTCAACACCCTCTATCGCGACCATCGCAGCTGGCTGCAAGGCTGGTTGCACCGGCGCCTGGGCGATGCCTGGACGGCGGCGGACCTGACCCACGACACCTTCCTGCGGGTGCTCGCGGCGCAGCAGGCCAAGGCCGTGCCGAGCCTGCGCGAGCCACGGGCCTACCTGCTGACGGTCGGGCGTCGGTTGCTGGTCAATCATTACAAGCGGCGCAGCCTAGAGCAGGCCTACCTGGACGCCCTCGCCAACCTGCCCGAGGCGCTTGCACCGTCACCGGAGCAGCGCTGGTTGCTGCTGGAAACCTTGCAGGCCCTGGATGACCTGCTCGATGGCCTGCCTGCCATGGTACGCCGGGCCTTTCTCTGGTCGCAGCTCGAAGGGCTGGACTACGCCAGCATCGCCGCGCGACTGGAGGTGTCCGAGCGTACGGTGAAACGCTATATGGCCAAGGCATACGAACACTGCCTGCTGGTGGACCTGTGAGCGCCCCGGCGGAGGTCGGCGCACGCCAGTTGGCCCGTGAGGCCGCGCAGTGGCTGGCCTTGCAGGATGCCGGCCAGCTCGACACGGAGCAGGCTGCTGCGCTGCAACGCTGGCGAGCCCGCAGTGCCGCCCATGAAGCCTTGTGGCAGAAGGCCGAGGGGCTGCGCCAGCGCTTCGCCCAGGTACCGGCGCCATTGGCGGTGGCTTGCCTGGACCGCCCCGATCCAGATCGCCGCCGCGTGCTGGGGCAGATGCTGGGTGTTGGCGCGCTGCTACCGCTGGCCTGGCTGGGTTATCGGCAGTTGCCGCTGGACGGCTGGCGTGCCGACCTGCGTACCGCCACGGGCGAGCGCCGCGGCTTGACCTTGCCGGATGGCAGCCGGTTGCAGCTCAACACCGCCACGGCGGTCAATCTGGACTTCGCCGAAGGCCGCCACTGGTTGCAGTTGGTGCAGGGCGAGATTGCCCTCGACACCGTTGGCCCGCTGCAGGTGCAGACCCGCGACGGCCTGGTGCGCGTGCAGGGGGCTGGGGTGTGCGTGCGTGAGCGTGCGCAGGGCTGTGTGGTGTCGGTCACCCGTGGCCAGGTCAGCCTGCAACCGCTGGCCGGGCCAGCGGTTCGCCTGGAGGCCGGGCAGCGGGCGACGCTGAGCGCCTCCGGCGTGACCGCCAGCCAGCCGTTCGACGCCCAACTGCCTGGTTGGCAGCAGGGGTTGTTGATCGTCGACGATCAGCCCCTGGGCGATCTGCTGCGTGAGCTGGATCGCTACCGCCCCGGGCTGTTGCGCTGGGACCCGGCGCTGGAGCAATTGGCGGTGACCGGCACCTTCCAGCTCGACGACACCGACCGCATTCTGGCCCTGCTGGCGGCGAGCCTGCCGCTTCAGGTGCACTATCGCACCCGCTACTGGGTCTCGCTGACCCCGCGCACGAAAATTGCCTGAAGGCTGTCCCTTTTCTGGCGCCCGCTTGTCATCAAGGGTATCCACCCCTGATCTGAGAGCGTTCCGGATGTCCCGCACCCCTTTGCTTCGCCCGTTATCCCTGCACCTGATGCGCGCTGGCCTGCTGCTTGCGCTGGGGCTGCCCGCGTCGGGCTGGGCCGATGAAGCGCGGCGCAGCTACCAGGTACCGGGCGGCAGCCTGGGTGCGGTGCTGACACGCTTTGCTGGCCAGGCTGGGGTCAGCTTGTCGGTGGACCCGGCGCTGGTCGCCGGGCGCAGCAGCCTGGGGCTTGCAGGCGAATACGGGGTCGAGGAGGGCTTCGCCGCCTTGCTGCAGGGCTCGGGCCTGATACTGGTCTCGGCAGGGCCCGGTAGCTTCACCCTGGTGCGCCAGGCCGCGCCGGTCGAGGGCGCGCATGTGCTGCCCGACATCAATGTCCATGGCCAGGGCGCCGCGCCGGCAGCAGATGCCTATGCCGGCGGCCAGGTGTCACGACGGGGCAGCCTCGGCATGTTGGGCGAGCGTGACTACATGGAGACGCCCCTGAGCATGACCTCCTACACCCGCGAGATATTGCAGAACCAGCAGGCCCGTACCCTTGCCGATGTCGTCGCCAACGATCCCTCGGTGCGCAGCACCAACCCGGCAGGCGGGCGCTTCGAACAGTTCTCCGTGCGCGGATTCAGCCTGTACAACAGCGATGTCGCCTACGGTGGGTTGTATGGCGTGCTGCCGACCTATTCGATCGACATGGAGATGGTCGAGCGGGTCGATATCCTCAAGGGGCCGGGGGCGCTGCTTGGCGGACTGGCGCCCAACGGCAGCATTGGCGGCGGGGTGAACATCGAGCCCAAGCGCGCTGGCGAGACGCCGCTGACCGAGTTCACCGCGCTGTACGCCTCGGCGGGACAAGGGGGCGGTCATCTGGACATCGGTCGACGCTTCGGTGACGACCAACGCTTTGGCGTGCGCCTGAATGCGGTGCGCCAGGCCGGCGACACCGAATGGGATCACCAGCATATGGACCGCGAGGCGACCGTGCTGGGCCTGGATATGAAAGGCGAGCGCACTCGCCTGTCGCTGGATATCGGCCATCAGGCGCGTGACGTGGATGCGCCAATGGAGCGTGTGGGCCTTGCCGCAGGGCTCAAGGTGCCGGATGCCAAGGATGTTCACCACAATTTCGCCCAGCCCTGGAGCTACTCGCGGGCCAAGGATACCTTCGGCGCCGTGCGCGGCGAGTACGACCTGAGCGACAACTGGATGCTGCTGGGCGCCCTGGGAGCGCGCAAGGGCGACTACGACTTCATGCGCCATGCCGTGCAGGTGGTCAACGAAGCCGGTCGCTTCACCGTCAGCCCGCGCGCCTTCCAGCGCGAGGAGGACGTGGTTACCGGCACCGTCGGCTTGCGCGGCTGGTTCAACACCGGTGCGGTCGGCCATACCCTCAACATCAGCCTCAATCGCTTCGACCTGACCTTCGACAACAGCGGTGCGCGCTATGCCAACGGCGTCAGCAACCTGTTCGACCCGGTGACCTTGCCCGCACCGGGCGCGCCGTTGGCCGACGACAACCCGACCCACACCAACACCGTGCTGTCGAGCCTGGCCCTGGCCGATACCCTGAGTTTCGCTGACGACACCGTGCTGCTCACCCTCGGCGCGCGCCTTCAGCGTGTCGAGGTCGACAGCTCCGAGCCCGGCGAGCCCGACCAGCGCTACAACGAGCGCGCCACCTCGCCGGCCATGGGCCTGGTGTGGCGCACCACCGAGCAGCTGTCGCTGTACTTCAACTACATGGAGGGCCTGACCCAGGGCCAGGTGGCACCGGAAACGGCGAACAACGCCGGCAAGGTCTTCGCGCCATACCGCAGCAAGCAACTGGAGGTCGGCGCCAAGTACGACATGGGGCGTTTCAGCACCACGGTCAGCCTGTTCCGTATCGAGAAACCGTCGTACTTCACCGATGCCCAGAACAACCTCAGCGCCGACGGCGAGCAGCGCAACCAGGGTCTGGAAATCAGCCTGTTCGGCGAGCCACTGGACGGGGTGCGGGTGTTGGGCGGGGCGATGTTCCTCGATGCCGAGCAGACCCGCACGGCCAATGGCCGCAACGATGGCAACCGTGCCATCGGCGCGCCGGTGGTCAATGCCAACCTTGGCGTTGAGTGGGACCTGCCGGCCATCGACGGGCTGACCCTGAGCGCGCGTGTCATCCATACCGGCAACCAGTACCTGGATGCTGCCAACCGGCAGAAGGTCGACGCCTGGCAGCGTTATGACCTGGGTGCACGCTACGCACTCAAGCTCGGTGACAAGGACGTCACCCTGCGCGCCAGCGTCGAGAACGTGCTGGACAAGACCTACTGGGCCTCGGCCAACGTCCCCGACGGCACCGCCACCGGCCTGACCCTGTCGACCCCGCGCACGTGGTTGCTGTCGGCGACGGTCGGGTTCTGAGGGGCCGTTGCCCTGGGGGCGGGCAACAAGCGAGCAAAAATATGCTCAGCCCCCAGGCAAATCCTAGGCTGCACTGGCCGCACGCGCGCCAGCCACTAAGGTAAGGTGAGAGGAAAATTTCGCGCGCCGCCCACGGCGCCCCAGAGGTGCCCATGGCTTCCTACACCTTGCGACAACTCAAGTACTTCGTCACCACCGTGGAGGCTGGCAGTGTTGCCGAGGCTTCGCGCCAGCTGTACATCGCCCAGCCGTCGATCTCCACCGCGATCAAGAGCCTGGAAGAGAGCTTCGGTGTGCAGTTGTTCATCCGTCACCACGCCCAGGGCGTGTCGCTGACCCCCAGCGGCAAGCGCTTCTACGCCAAGACCAAGGCGCTGCTGCAGATGTCCCATGAGTTCGAGCAGAACGCCCTGGCCGACAACGATACGGTGGCCGGGCAGATCGACATCGGCTGCTTCGAGACCGTCGCGCCGCTTTATCTGCCACGGTTGATCGCAGGGTTTCGCGAGCGCTACCCCGGCGTCGACATCCGCCTGCGTGACGGTGAGCAGCAGGAGCTGATCCAGGGGCTGACCGCCGGCACCTTCGACCTGGCGTTTCTCTACGACCACGACCTGGACGGCACCATCGAGGCCGAGCCGCTGATGCCGCCGCAGAAGCCCTATGTGCTGCTGCCCGAGAAGCACCGCTTCGCCAGCCAGGCCCAGGTTTCGCTGCGCGACCTGTGCCCGGAGCCGATGATCCTGCTCGACGTTGCGCCGAGCCGTACCTACTTCGTCAGCCTGTTCAACGAGATGGGGCTGACGCCGAACATCGTCTTCAGTTCGCCATCGATCGAGATGGTGCGCGGGATGGTAGGGCAGGGGTTCGGTTTTTCGCTGCTGGTGACCCGGCCGCATTCACCCTTCACCTATGACGGCAAGCGCCTGGTGACACTGGATATTGCCGAGCCGGTGGCGCTGTCGGGGCTGGCGGCGGCGCACCTCAAGCGTGTGCAGTTGACCAAGCCTGCGCAGTTGTTCGTCGAGTTCTGTCGCGAAGAGTTGGCGAAGCTTTAAACGATTCGCGGCGGTTCGGCTACCCGAACCGCCGCGAACAGAACACCGCGGTGGCAATCAGTGCTTACTGCTCATCTGGCACTACAGCGATCACATCGATTTCCATCAACCACTCAGCCTGCGCCAGACCCGCGACCACCAGCCCGGTGGAGATCGGGAATACGCCCTTGAGCCACTTGCCGACTTCGCGGTACACCGGCTCGCGGAAGCGTGGGTCGGTAATGTAGGTGGTGGTCTTGACGATATGCGACAGGTCGGAGCCGGCCTCTTCAAGCAGTTGCTTGACGTTTTTCATCGCCTGCTCGGCCTGCGCCTGCGGGTCGCCCAGACCGACCAGGCGGCCTTCGAAATCGGTGCCGACCTGGCCGCGTACATAGATGGTGTTGCCGGCACGCACGGCCTGGCAGAGGTCATTGTCCAGGGTCTGGTTGGGGTAGGTGGCCTTGGTGTTGAACATGCGGATGCGGGTATGGGTAGGCATCAGTGGGCTCCGAGGGTGCTGACGTTGCTGATCGAGGTGTGTGGCTGTTCATCCGCTGCGCGCTGGTCGCGGTCGCGGTAGGCCAGGTAGGTGCGCTGGGTGGCGATATGGCCGGCGACATGCTTGGCGTCGTGCCATACGCCCCAGATGAACGACGAGCCGCGGCGCGACAGCCAGGGCAGGCCGAGGAAATACACCCCCGGCTCGCGGGCCACGCCGCGCTGGTGCTGGGGTTTGCCGTTGGCGTCGAAGGTGTCGACCTGCAGCCAACTGAAGTCCACGCCGTAGCCGGTGGCCCAGATGATGCTGGTGACACCAGCCTTGGCCAGGTCCAGTTCCAGCAGCGGGTTGCTGACGCAGTCCGGGTCGGCCAGGCGTTGGCGCGCTTCGGGCTCTTCTGGCAGGTCCAGGCCGTTGCGCTCGATGTAGGCATCGGCGGCATCGAGCAGGGCCAGGTAGTTCTCGTCGCCGCGGTTGATGTTGTCGGCCAGGTTGTCCTGGAAACGCACCACGCCGTCTTCGAACGACTGGGTCAGGCCGACCAGGGTCATGCCCTGGTGGGCGAGGGCGCGGAAGTCCACGGTATGGCCGCCACGGGCACCGCTGACGGCAATGGTCACGTGCTCGCGGCCGGGCTTGGCGATTTCCGCGTCCCATTCACCCAGCACGCCCAGCCACCAGCAGAAGTCGCGGTTGCGGTAGGCGCGTGGTGGGCGGTCGTGGGCACCGACCGAGAGGTAGACCTGGCGCCCGGCGCGCATCAGCTCCTCGGCGATCTGTACGCCGGAAGAGCCGGCACCGACCACCAGCACCGCACCGTCAGGCAACTGCTGCGGGTTGTAGTAGGCGGCGGAGTGGATCTGGTGCAGCCGCTCATCCTTTGGCGCAATGGCCGGGATCACCGGTTTCTGGAACGGCCCGGTGGCGGCGACCACGCGGTTGGCGCGCATCACGCCTTCGTTGGTTTCGATGGTGAAGCCCGGGCGGTCGCTGTTGCGCACCACGCGCTTGACTTCGATGCCGGTACGCACCGGCAGGTTGTACTTGCGCACGTAGCGCTCGAAGTAGTCGGCGACCTGGTCCTTGCCGGCGAAGGCGTCGGCGTCGAGGTCGAATTCAAGGCCAGGGAAGCGGTCGTGCCAGACTGGCCCGTTGGCCACCAGCGAGTCCCAGCGTCCAGTGCGCCAGGCCTCGGCGATGCGGTTGCGTTCCAGCACCAGGTGCGGCACGCCGAGTTTGCTCAGGTGTTCGCTCATGGCCACGCCGGCCTGGCCGGCGCCGACCACGAGGGTGTCGATTTCGAGATTGTTCAGTGTCATGTCCGAGCCCTTGTTCAGGCGGTTTTTGTCAGGTCGGTTTTGGAGGACCGCCGTTACCTGGGGCCAGACTAGGGATGCACGGAATTTCGCGAAAATAGTATTTAGCTGGGGCTTGCCGATAAATTGGCGAAGGGTGGCAGCGCTGCAGCGAGCAGCCCGGCAGATTTGCCCAGCAAACCCGCAGTGCCCAGTTTTTTCCTCGCCAATGCCAAGCAAAATGCTCGTTTCGCCGCCGCCAGGGCTTGCCGAGAATGCCGGTAAACCCAGAAAGGAGCTGCACCATGACCTTCTCCATCATCGGCCGCTGCCAGGAAACCGGCCAGGTCGGCATCGCCATCAGCTCGTCCAGCATCGCCGTCGGTGCCCGCTGCCCGTGGGTGCGCGCCGGGGTCGGGGCGGTGGCGACGCAGAACATCACCTTGCCGGCCCTCGGCCCGCAGATCCTCGACGCCCTCGAGCAGGGCCAGTTGCCGCCTGCCGCAGCGCTGGACCGGGTGCTCAGCGCCAACGGCTGGAGCGAGTACCGCCAGGTGACGGTGATCGACAGCCACGGCCAGGTCGCGCTGTTCACCGGCAAAGAAGCACTCGGCGTACATAACGCGCTCGCCGGCGAGCAGTGTGCAGCCGCGGGCAACCTGCTGGCCTCGCCGCAGGTGATCGAGGCGATGGTGCACGCGTTCGAGCAGGCCGGTGGGCACCTGGCCGATCGCTTGCTGGCGGCGATGCACGCGGCCATGGCCGCCGGTGGCGAGGCTGGCCCTGTGCACTCGGCCGCGCTGAAGATCGCCGGTGAGCTGACCTGGCCGCTGGTAGACCTGCGTGTGGACTGGGCCGAGCACGATCCGATCAGCGAACTCGACCGCCTGTGGCAGGCCTATCGCCCACAGATGCAGGATTACGTCACCCGAGCCTTGAACCCGACCACCGCACCCAGCTACGGGGTGCCGGGCGATGAGTGATCTCACCAGCCGCGCCGTGCTGGAGCGCTTGATCGGCTTTGCCACGGTCAGTCGCGACTCCAACCTCGAACTGATCGGTTTCATCCGCGATTACCTGGCGGGGCTGGGGGTCGAGAGCGAATTGTTCCTCAACGAGGAGGGCACCAAGGCCAACCTGTTCGCCACCATCGGCCCGACCGATCGTGGCGGCGTGGTGCTGTCCGGGCATACCGATGTGGTGCCGGTGGACGGCCAGGCCTGGAGCGTCGAGCCGTTTCGCCTGAGCGAGCGCGATGGTCGCCTGTATGGCCGTGGCACGGCCGACATGAAGGGCTTCATCGCCTCGGTGCTGGCGGCGGTGCCGGCGTTTCTCGCCCAGCCGCTGACAACGCCGGTGCACCTGGCATTCTCCTATGACGAAGAGGTCGGCTGCCTCGGTGTGCGCTCGATGCTGGAGGCGCTCGAACAGCGCCCGAACAAGCCACGCCTGTGCCTGATCGGCGAACCCACCGAGCTCAAACCCGTGCTCGGGCACAAGGGCAAGCTGGCCATGCGCTGCCAGGTGCACGGCGCCGCTTGTCATTCGGCCTATGCACCCTATGGCGTCAATGCCATCGAGTACGCAGCGCAATTGATTGGCAAGCTGGGCGAGATTGGCGGCGAACTGGCCCGTCCCGAGAACCATGACGCGCGCTTCGATCCGCCGTTCTCCACGGTCCAGACCGGTGTTATCAAGGGCGGGCGGGCGCTGAACATCGTGCCTGAGGAGTGCGAGTTCGATTTCGAGGTGCGTGCCTTGCCGGGTTTCGAGGCCAAGGTCGTGGCCGAGCGCCTGCAGACCTACGCCGAAACCGACCTGCTGCCACGCATGCGAGCCGTCAGTGAAACCAGCGATATCCGCCTCAAGCCGCTCAGTGCCTACCCTGGGCTGGCAACGCCCGAAGACAGCGAAGCGGCGCGCCTGGTGGCGTTGCTCAGCGGTTCGGAAGATTTTGGCACCGTGGCCTTTGGTACCGAGGGTGGGCTGTTCGATCAGGCGGGGATCCCGACTGTGGTCTGCGGGCCGGGTAGCATGGATCAGGGGCACAAGCCGGACGAGTTTGTCAGCGTTGTGCAGCTGCAGGGTTGTGATGCGATGTTGCTGCGCTTGCGTGATTATCTTGTTGGTGACTGAGGTGCTTGCCGAAAGATTTTCAGCGCCCATGAGATCGAGCGCCGCCCGCGCGGCGCTTCGCGGGCAAGCCCGCTCCTACAGTTTGTTTCGGGCCAGTT